>DATIOJ010000107.1:0-42760 GCA_035473355.1 Candidatus Limnocylindrales bacterium | reverse complement strand
CGGTCCGTCTGGCGGCGTCTGGTAAGCAGCCCTGGTAACGGCCGGAGTAAATCCGGCCTACGGCTCCACCTCGTCAATTTCCTTGCGCGGGTGAGGCAGGCCTCCCCCGCGGGACCCCCTCCTTCCACTCGGTCCGTCTGGCGGCGTCTGGTAAGCAGCCCTGGTAACGGCCGGAGTAAATCCGGCCTACGGCTTAACGGCGGACACGTCATTCTCCCGGTAGGCGGACAGAAGACTCCCGGCTGGCGGACATCAAATCTCCAGGTGGACGGACAGCAGAACTCCCGTTCCTGAACGCCCGGGCGCTTCCATAGGTGGACTGAAAAGGTCGTAGTCGACATCCAAGTCCACGTCGGAGGAAGCGTCTTGACCAAGAAGAACGAGGAGATCATGGAAATATTTGAAGCATTCGACCTGACCCGCTGTGCATGGTCGGCGGCCGAGCTCTCCGGAGCCGACGCGAAGACCGTGCAGCGCTATGTCGGCCTGCGTGATGCAGGCCGCGACCCGCTCGAGCACGCGCGCCGGGCTCGTCTCATCGACTCCTTCGTGGAGAAGATCGAGGAGCTGGTGGAGGAGTCCAAAGGCAAGGTGCGCGCCGACGTCGTGCACGACCGACTTCGCGTCATGGGCTACGAAGGCAACGAGCGCACCACTCGACGCGCCGTGCACAAAGCAAAACTCGCCTACCGGAATGGGAGCCGTCGGACCTACCGGCCCTGGATTCCGGAGCCGGGCAAGTGGCTGCAATTCGATTGGGGCTGGGGACCGGTGGTGCACATGCGACAGACCTATCTGTTTTGTGCCTGGCTGGCCTGGTCCCGCTATCGGCTCATCATCCCGACCTGGGACAAGACCCTGGGCACGGTCTTGGTCTGCCTCGACCGGACGCTGCGCCGAATCGGTGCCGTGCCGACCTACGCGCTGACCGATAACGAGCGCACGGTGAGCATGGACCGAATCGCCGGCATCTCGGTGCGCCACCCCGAGGTGGTCGCGTTCGGACGCCACTACGGTCTACGCATCGTCACCTGTGTGCCCGCCGACCCTGAATCGAAGGGCGGCTCTGAATCGACAGTGCGGGTGGCCAAGGCTGATCTGGTCCCGACCGAGTGCAACCTGCTTCCCGCTTACGACACTTTTCCCTCGCTGGTCGAGGCCTGCGACAAGCTGGCTGACGAGCTCAATGGACGCGAGCATCGAGAGAGCCGGCGGATTCCAGCCGAAGCATTGCAAGAAGAGCTCATGCTGATGCATCGACTGCCGCTGGAGCCATACACCGCGGCGCTGGGCGAGACCCGTCGAGTCGAGGAAAACCAGACCATTCGCTTCGGCTCCGTGCGCTACTCGCTGCCCAAGCTCTGGGTCGACCAGGAGGTTTGGTGCCGCGTCGAGGGCGAGGAGCTGGTCATCGTCGGTCGTGACGAGAGTGGCTTGCGTGAGATCTATCGCCATGAGCTCTCAGTTCCAGGCAAACCGCGAATTCTCGACGAGCACTATCCCGGCCACCCGAACGGGCGTGGAACGCTGCAGCCGAAGCCGAGAGCGCAGAGCGAGACCGAACGCAACTTCCTGGCACTCGGCGAAGGGGCTGAGATCTGGCTGACCACAGCCGCGGCCTCGGGTGTGACCCGGATCCGGGCCAAGATGAGTCGCGCCAGCGAGCTCGCGCTGCTGCTCGGCACGGCCCGCGTCAATGAGGCGCTGCATCGCGCCGCTCACGCCGGTCGCTTCGGCGAGAACGACCTGGCATCCATCCTCGGTCACGTCGACGCAAGCCATGAACCGCCTGTGGTTGCCGACGAGCGCTTCTCGGCCCAGCGTGGGACCAAGGCCTGGGAGGTCCTGGGCCGATGAACAGCGCTCGCGCGCTGAGTCATATCGGTCGCAGCGCCTGCGTTCCGGGCGTCCTAGGGCATTGTGGCGCGACGTTTTTCGGGCGCCTCGCCGTTCTGGACGTCTTCGGGCGATGAAAGCGCCACAAGCGCCACCACTTCCTGACGAGGTGACCGCCCTGATGCGTCGCATGCGTCTGCCCTACATGCGCAGGGCAGCGCCAGAGGTCTGCGCGACAGCTCGAGCCCAACGCTGGGACCCAGCTGAAGTCGTTCGTGTTCTGCTGGCTGAAGAGGTGGTCGGTCGCGATATCGCTTCTAAGCGCATTCGCACCGAAGCTGCCGGTTTTCCTTCCGGCAAGACTCTCGAGAGCTGGCGACCAGCTGACTCCGACATCCCCAAACCGACCCAGCAAGCACTCATCACTCTGGAGTGGATCGGTCGGGCTGAGAACCTGGTGATCTGGGGACCCAGCGGCGCCGGCAAAACTCATTTCTGCGAGGCGCTCGCCCACGCCGTCATCGAAGCCGGCAAGCGCGTGGCCTGGTTCTCACTCGAGTCCTTGACCACAACTGTTTCGCGCGCCAGGGTCGATGCCTCGGTACAAAAGGTCGTCACCCGCATCTGTCGCGCCGACCTCATCGTCATCGACGACATCGGCACTTTGCCCATCGGTCAGGACGGCGCCGACGCCTTCTATCGCGTCGTCGACGCCGCATACGAAAAGCGCAGCCTCGCCGTCACCAGCAACCTCCATCCAGCGGGCTTCGACACCATCATGCCCAAAGCCCTGGCGACTCCGGCTGTCGACCGACTGCTCCACCATGCCCATCTCATCAACACCGACGTCTCCTCACGCCGTCTGGCTGAGGCCGCCGCCGGGAAGGGGGTGAAGCCGCTGATCTAACCCCCAACCGGGAGGAAAGCTGTCCGCCCACCTGGAGATTTCGTGTCCGCGTACCTGGAGGTCAGCTGTCCGCACACCTGGAGATCCTGGTGACCGTTGACACTGGGCCGGCCTGAAGGACGGGCCGCAGCTCATGCTCCGGGCGGTCGCGCGACGACTGCCTGCAGGAGCAGCATTCTCGGGCAACACAGCAGCCTGGCTGCATGGCATTGACCTACCGCCTTGCGATCCCGTTGAAGTCACAATTCCGCAACCGAGCGGCAGCGGTCATCGGGCCGGCGCGTTGGTGCGGCGGGTAGCGCTGTCTAGCGAGGACATCGTGGTGCGGCGTGGACTCCCAGCCACGTCAGCACTCCGTACCCTGGTCGACCTCGGCGGCCGCGATCCTCTGACCGAAGCGGTCGTCGCGGCCGACCTGATTTTTCATTCTCGGTTGGTGAGCACTGCGGAAGTCAACAGTTATGTGGCCGAGCACCCCGGCGCCAAGGGTATCGCCAGGCTTCGACGTGTCATGGAGCAGGCCGAGCCGAAGGCCGAGTCCGCGATGGAGACCCGGTTACGGATGCTCCTTGTTCTCGCCGGACTCCCTCGTCCGAAGGTGCAGGTTTCGCTCCACGACGATGACGGGCGCTTCCTGGGGCGCCCGGACCTGCTCTATCGATCCCAGCGATTGGCTATCGAGTACGACGGTGGCAACCATCGTGAAAGGTTGGTGGATGACAACCGGCGGCAAAACGGGATCGTTGGCGCGGGATTTCGCTTACTCCGTTTTACTGCGGCCGACGTATACCGCAATCCGGATTCGGTCGTGATGCAGGTACGTCGGACGCTGGGATCCTAGCGGTAGACCCCGTTGTGGCCCAGGCTGTGCTGACCCACGTTTGGAAAGTACGTGAGCCCGTGGTCTTCCGACCCGACCGGAATCCTTGCGAGCAAGTCGCCGGTGGTCGTGTCGAACACGTACACCGTCGCGTTGTAGCGGCCCGAAGCCCACAGCTGCGTTCCATCCGGGCTCAGCTGCAGCATGTCCGGGCTGCCGCCACCGGGAATGCGCCACTTCGCCGTCACGGTGCGGGTCGCGAAGTCGATCACCGAGATCGATCCCTCTAGCCGGTTGGACACGTACAGCGACTTCGTGTCGCGCGACACCTGCAGGCCGTGTGCCCCCCGCCCGGTGGGAATGAACTGGATCTCCTGCATGGCGATGGGATCGACCACCGAGACGCCCATCCGGCCCTGGTTCGTGACGTAGAACACGCTGCCATCGGGCGACACCTTGATGTCGATCGGGAGGCCGCCGACTCGCACGTACCCCACCATCTCCATGGTGTTCACGTCGACCTTGGCGACGATGCCGGAATACTCCGTCGAGATCATCAAGTAGCTGCCGTCGGCGCTGAAGTCGAGGTGATCGGCACCCGGCCATGGAATCGCCACCGACTTCAAGAGGGCCCAGCCGTGTCGCCAGTCGCGAAACTCGATCCGCTGCAGCCGCTCGACGACATCGACGGCTTTCGTCCCGTCAGGGGTGAAGTACAGGTTGTAGGGAAACGGGATGTTGATCTGGTCGATGGGCTTACCGGTCTTGATGTCGAGGACGGTCAGGCTGCTCGACCCCTCGTTGTCGACGTAGAGGGCGCTCATGTCCCAGGCCGGCGCGATGTGGTGCGGAATCGAGCCGACGCGGTAGTGGTCGATCACCGTGAAGGTGCGTGGGTCGATGACGTCTACCGTGCCGGCCATGCTGTTGGGCACATAGACGCGTGGCGGGAGTTCGCAGAGCGGGCAGGGCACGATGCCGGAAATCGTGTTGGCGTAGACGTTGAAAGCGGGCGCCGGAAGGCTCGTCGGCTGGACGTCAGGAGGCGGCAGCAGGCGGGCGGGCTGAAGGTCCTCCGTGGGAGCGGCGCCGGCCGTGATCGGCGGCGCCGTCCAGACCACGGCGAACACCACCCCGACCGGGCTCAGGACGGCAACGGCGAAGACTAAGGCGAAGAGAATCCGCAGGGCGCGGGAGCCCAGGGCACCGCCCGGAGCGTTTTTCCGCTCGCTATTCGTCCGGAAGATCTTCAAGTTTTGGCGTCAGCTCACATACCCACCGGCCGTCGTCCAGCCGTCTGATGAAGCGAGCATAGCCCTGGTTACGCGCCACGTTGAGAAATTGCTCTTGAGTGATCAAAGTCCGCAGGCGGGCCAGATCGGCGTAGGTCGAGTCCCTCATGATTCCGCCCACCACCCCGGCCAGCTCGCGCCACTGGCCTTCGGACAGCGGCTCGCCGTAGCCTGCGATCGTGACCAGCAGCGCCGCCGTGGCCCCGGTGATCGTGTCGGGGAGGATCTTTTCCGACTTGGCCCTTGAGATGATCTCGCGCCCTGTACTGATGATGTCGGCGATCCGGTCGCGCCGGACGCCGATGATGTCGCGGCCGCTCCCAACGGTCGTGCCCTCGAGATATCTCGGCCCAGCGTCCATTGTCAAGCCAACTATTCTAGTTAACGCCTGAGTTGGACCTCGAACTAGCTCCCGAGCACGCCAGCTTCCGCGCGGCTGTTCGAGAGGTCGCGCAGGGGGCCGTCCGGCCGGCGGCCGCCGAGGTGGACCGGGTCCACCGTTTTCCCGACGAGGCGATCCAGGCGGCGATCGAGGCGGGCCTGATGGGTGTGCTCATCCCCCGCGAGTACGGCGGCGCCGGCCTCGACGCGCTCGCCTTCGCGATCTGCATCGAGGAGCTGGCCCAGGCGTGCGCCTCGACCGCGGTCATAGTGGACGTGCACACGAGCGTCGGCACCGAGCCGATCCTTCTCTTCGGCGACGAGGAGCAGAAGAAGCGCTGGCTGCCGCGCCTCGCGTCAGGGGAGATCCTCGGCGCGTTTGCACTGACGGAGGCGTCATCGGGGTCGGACGCCGCAGCGCTGAAAACCACAGCGCGGCGCAACGGCGCAGGCTACGTCCTGAACGGCAGCAAGGTCTTCATAACCAACATCGGCCACGCCGGTCTGTACGTCGTCTTCGCCAGGACAGGTCCAGACGAGCGCGCGGCCGGAGTGACGGCGTTCCTCGTCCCAGGTGACGCGCCCGGGGTTCGAGTCGGTCAGGTGTTCGACAAGATGGGGCTGAACGGGTCGCCCACGGGCGAGCTGCTGCTCGAAGACGTCCGCATTCCGGATGCCAACCGGCTCGGTCGCGAGGGGCAGGGCTTCGTGGTCGCGATGCGGGCCCTCGACTCGGGCCGCATCGGAATCTCAGGCCAGGCGCTCGGCATCGCGCAGGCGGCGATCGACGAAACACGAGACCTGATGCGCGAAGCGGGCCACGAACAGGGCGACGACTTCTCGCTAGCCGACATGGCCACGCGCGTGGATTCAGCGCGACTCCTGGCGTATCACGCCGCGTGGCTCTGCGCGCGAGGCCGGCCGTTCACGCCCCAGGCCTCGATGGCGAAGCTCCACTGCACGGACACGGCGATGCAGGTCGCGCTCGACGCTCTGCAGATCGCGGGGGAAGATGGGGCGCGCGCCGGCAGTCCGTGGGAGCGTCACGTTCGCGACGCGAAGGCGCTGCAGATCTACGAAGGTTCGAACCAGGTGCAGCGGATCGTGATCGCGCGCGAGTTGCTCAAGGCCGGATAATCGGTTTCGAATGGACTTCGAATTCACGCCCGAGCAGGTTGCCATCCGTGACTCGATCCGCGAGCTGGTCCAGGATCGCGTCGCGCCGCGCGCGGCCGAGATCGATCAGACCGCCGAGTATCCGAAGGACATCGAGAAGCTGTTCGCCGACAACGGAATTCTCGGCATCCCCTTTCCCGAGGAGTACGGCGGCATCTCCGGCTCGAGCGTCACGATCTGCATGGGCATCGAGGAGATCGCCAAAGCCTGCGCGAGCTCGTCCCTGATCCTCGCGGTCCAGGCGCTGGGCGCCTACCCCATCCTCGTCGCCGGTTCCGAAGAGCAGAAAAAGCGATTGTGCCCGCCGCTGGCCTCGGGTGAGCAGGTCTCGGCGTACGCGCTGTCCGAGCCGGGCAGCGGTTCCGACGCGGCGGCCATGAAAACGCGCGCGCGCAAGGTCGGCAACGAATACGTGCTGAACGGCACGAAGCAGTTCATCACGCACGGCAGTATCGCGGGCACGCTCGTGGTCTTTGCGCAGACCGATCCCAACGCCAACCATCGCGGCATCTCCGCATTTGTCCTCGAGCGCGAGGCGAGCCCATGGAAGGTCGAGAAGCTGGAGCGCAAGCTCGGCATCCGTGGATCACCAACAGCGCAGATCGTGTTCGAGGACGTGAAGGTGCCGGCCGCCAACCGCCTGGGCGATGAAGGAGCCGGGTTCAAGATCGCGCTCGCGGTGCTGGACCGCTCTCGTCCCGGCATCGGCGCGCAAGCGCTCGGAATCGCAGAGGGCGCCTTCGCCTACGCGCTCAACTACGTGAAGGAGCGCGAGCAGTTCGGCCAGGCGATCGCAAGCTTCCAGGGCATCCAGTTCATGCTGGCCGACATCGCGACCCAGATCGAAGCTGCGCGCCATCTCGTGTTCCAGGCCGCGACCAAGGTGGACAGCAAAGCGCCAGACCTGACAAAAGTTGCGGCGATGGCGAAGCTCTTCGCGTCGGACATGGCCATGAAGGTCACCACCGACTGCGTCCAGCTGCTGGGCGGCTACGGATACATAACCGACTACCCGGTCGAGCGAATGATGAGAGACGCGAAGATCACGCAGATCTACGAGGGGACCAACCAGATTCAGCGCGTCGTGATTGCGCGAGCGCTGCTGCGTTGACCCCGGAACCACAACGGCCGGCAACACCGCCGCCTCCTCCGCCGCCACCACCGCCACCGCCCGTACCTCCGCACGCGATCGCGCCGTACTACCAGCGGCCGATGTATCCGGTGCCCCTTCCTCCCGCCGGCCGGACCGAGGGTCGCAACCTCGCCTCGCTGCTGCTGGCTGTCTTCGGCCTGCTGCTCGCGATGACCGGGCTGCTGCTCGGCGCGATCGCGGTGCTGATCGGCAGCGGGGACCTGCTCGACGGTCTGCTGCTGGGACTGCCGGCGATGGCCAGCGGTGCGGTCGCCTATTTCCTCGGCCGGTCGGCCATCGGCCGGATCGCCGAGTCGCCCGCCACGCTCGGTGGCCGGCCGACCGCGGTGGCAGGCTGGATCATCGGTTCGATCGGGGCGGCGGTTGGGGCCCTGAGCGCGCTGGTCTGGATCGTGTTGCTGCTTCTCGCCAACTTCGGGCCCCCTCCGGCCTAGACATGGAACGAATCGGCGACGCTTTCGTCTGGCCATTCCGGGACCCGGACTGGATCAGCAAGATCCTGCTCATGGGCCTAATCCTGTTGATCCCCATCGTCGGCGGGATCAACGGGCTGGGGTGGATGCTGGCGGCGATCGACCGCTTGCGGGCGGGAGAAGAGCGCCTGCCGCCGGCGAACTTCGACTACATCGTGCGCGGCTTCCACCTCTTCGTCGTCTACCTGGTCTATTACCTCTGCCTGGCCGCGATCACGGCGGTCGTGTACGTTCCGGCGATCGTGATCCTTTCCCAGCAGGGCCACGATTCGGCGAACGGATTCCTGATCGCCATCGGGATCGCCCTGCTCCTGCTGACCGTGAGCATCGTGACCATCGGCGGGCTCGCTCTGACGTTCGCCATGCCGGCGATCGTCCTGGCGGTCGACCACGGCGGGATCGGGGCGGGTCTGCGGATCGGCGAGATCGCGCGCCGCGCACGCGCCTCGCTCATCAACACCTTGATCGCTGGCCTTATGCTGATCGCCGCCGGACTCGTCGGCCAGCTTGGAGCCGTTTTGTGTGTCATCGGCGTTGTCTTCACGAGCGCCTACGCGCTCGCGATGCAGGCCTGGATCATCCGTAGTTACGAGGTTGGCAACGCCACCTCCACCACCTAGGAGGAAGTAGATGTCGGACGTGCCACCGCCGCCACCCCCTGGCGGAGGCAATGAGCCTCCCTCGCCACCTCCTCCCGCCGGCCCACCTCCGCCGCCGCCGCCCCCGCCAGGCGGGGGCTATTCACCACCACCACCGCCGCCGCCTGCGGGCGGTGGTTACGCTCCGCCGCCACCACCACCGGGCGGTGGCTACATTCCACCGCCTCCGCCGCCGGGCGGCTACGTCCCGCCGGGGGCACCACCTCCCGGCGGAGGGTACGTCCCTCCACCCCCGGGTGGCGGCTACGTGGCGCCTCAGGGTGTCTACGCCCCGGCGGGGTACGGCTACGCGAGCCAGCGGACGGACGGCCTGGCCATCGCGTCGCTGGTCATCGGCATCGTATCGATCGTCTGCTCGGTCGCCTGTCTCGGCATCATCCTTGGTCCGACCGCGGCGATCCTCGGCTTCATCTCGCGGCAGAGGATCTCCACGAGTGGAGGTGCCGTCGGCGGTGGCACACTCGCGATCGTGGGCCTTGTGTTGGGCATCGTCGGTTTCATCGCAAGCGTGGGCTGGTTCTTCTACGTGATCGTGTCCGGGGCGTTCAACAACTCGACGGCGTCGCCCAGCCCGTAACTTTCGCCCGCCAGGCTTCGTTGATAAGATCCCGGTGCTCATGTCCCGGGCTCGGCCGAAACGGGCCAGGCGATCCCGCTACAGCGTCTCCTACCGCCTGACGAGGTCCTTCCCGGCGGCGATCGTCGCCGTCCTGCTCCTCGCGGTGATCCTCGGCGCCACCTTCACGTACAAGCGAGTCGACGACTTCTTCGCCGCGACGACCGGACATCACATCAACCCGATCGGCGAGGTGGTCCAGGCCGTCGCGCCGGCGCAAGGCACGATCGCATACAAGCTCCAGCACGGGCAGGAGGTCAATGTCCTCCTGCTCGGCATGGGTGGTTACGAGAACGACGCACCGTTCCTGACCGACTCGATCATGGCCGTGAGCATCAATCCGACCAGCAACCGCGTGATGATGGCCTCGATCCCGCGCGATCTGGTCGTGCACATGAATCTGCAGACCAACCCGGACCGGGTCTGGGTCAACAAGATCAACTCGGCCTACGAGGTGCCGTACACCAACATCATCTGCTGCGTAGCCCCGCAGTACCAGGGCGCGAACGGCGGCGGGTACGCGGCGGAGCACGAGGTGAGCAAGGTGACCGGCATCACATTTGACCGCTACATCGCGATCGACTTCTCCGCGTTTCGCGACATGGTCAACGCACTCGGCGGCGTTGACGTCTGTTTGAGCACCAATCTCGACGACGAGTCGTATCCCGACTACGCCAACGGCTACCGGCCGATCCACTTCAAGGCGGGCTGCCAGCACCTCAACGGCGAGCAAGCGCTGGAGATCGCGCGTTCCAGGCACGCCGATCAACCGGAGCAAGCGTCCGACTTCGGCCGCGCCCGCCGGCAGCAGGACATCATGCAGGCGATCAAGAAGAAGACCACCACCGTCAACGGCTTTGCCAAGGCGCCCGCTCTGCTCAACGCGCTGCAGAAGGACATCCACACGGACATGACCCCGTCCGACATGAAGGCGATCTACGACTGGGGCAAGAACCTGCCCGACAGCTCCATCATCCGGGTGGCGCTGACCGCGCCCTCATCGACGGGCGACGGCAACCTGCTCGATTCCTACGACTGCGGAATGGGGCCGGGGGTTTCACAGCTCTGCGCCGACGACCCGACGTTCTTCATGATCCACAAGTTCTTCGCCGCTGCCGTGTTCATCGACCCGAAGACGCTGGCGGAGAAGGCCCCGGTCCAGTTCGCGAACGGTGCGACCACGCTGCCCGACCTCGGCAATCGGGTCACGACCATGCTCGATCCCACCGGGCTCCAGCTCAACGACCCGGTCAAGTACCGGCCGTCCGACGACGCGGTGGTGCTCGACTATTCGGGCGGCAAGTTCCCGCTCACTACGAAGTGGCTGCACGACTTCTTCGGGGCCACAGTCGTCAGCGCGACGCCGTCCAGCCCTGCACCCGTCGCCGGCCAGCAGACCTACGGCCTCGTTGTGGTGCTGGGCCACACCTTCGCCCTACATTGGTTGGGCGGATAACTCAGCGGACAGAGCCGACCTCCTGACCCAGTTTCGATCCGGGGACGTGCGCGCCCTGGCGAGGGCGATCAGCCTGGTCGAGCGCCGCGATCCGGCGGTCCGCGACCTGGAAGATGCGCTGAGCACCGACTCCCGCTCGCCCAGCGTTGCCGGCTTCACCGGCGCCCCGGGCACGGGCAAGTCGACGCTGGTCGACGCCGTCGTCTCGCTGCTCCGGGCCAGGGAGCAGTCGGTCGCGGTTCTGGCCACCGACCCAAACTCGCCATTCACTGGCGGGGCGATCCTTGGCGACCGCATCCGGATGCAGCGTCACGCCCTGGATCCCAGGGTCTACATCCGAAGCATGGGCGCGCACGGGCATCTCGGCGGACTGTCGCTGGCGACCCGCGAAGCCATCCGCCTGCTCGGAGCGTTTGGTTTCGACCAGGTCATCCTGGAGACCGTCGGGGTCGGCCAGTCCGAGCTAGAGGTCGCGGCGGTGGCTGACACCACGGTCGTCGTCCTGACCCCGAACCTCGGTGACAGCGTGCAGATGATCAAGGCCGGCATCCTGGAGATCGCGGACATCTTCGTGGTCAACAAGGCGGACATCGACGGGCATGGCCGCGTGGTCGCCGAATTGCGCACGATGCTCAATCTCGCGCCGAAGTCGCCGTGGCGGCCGCCGATCATCCCCACGGTTGCCACTCGGCAGGAGGGGATCGAGCAGCTGTGGGAGGCGGTGCTGGCGCATCGCCGGCACCTCGAGACGAGCGGCGGGGCGAAGGAGCTGGCGGCCAGGCGGCTGCGGGACGAGACGGCCGAGGTGGCGGCCGAGCTCGCCCGCGAGCGCACCCGGCGCGCGCTCGACGAAGACCCGGCCCTGATCGAGCGTTTGCTCAAGGACGGCACGCCGTACCGTACGGCGGAGGAGATCCTCGCAAGGCAAACGGATAATTAGGTGAGTTGAAAGTCCGGGCACGCGATCCGAAGCAGGTGTGGCGGGAGGAGTTCGAGTCGAGCCCCGTGAGGGACGACGGGCTCGAGACTTCGACCATCTCTGGGATCCCGCTCAAGCCGCTCTACACGTCAGACGACCTGCCCCGTCGGGCGGAGGAGCTTCCCGGCCAGTTCCCCTACACGCGGGGCATCCATCCGAGCGGCTACCGCGGCCGGCTGTGGACTATGCGCCAGTTCTCCGGCTTTGCGACCGCCGAGGAGACGAACCAGCGCTACAAGTACCTGCTCGCCAACGGCCAGACCGGCCTGTCGGTGGCATTCGACATGCCGACGCTGATGGGGCAGGACTCGGACGCACCAACCAGCCGCGGCGAGGTCGGGCACTGCGGCGTCGCGATCGACTCCCTCGCCGACATGGAGACGCTGTTCGACGGCATCCCGCTGGGCGAGATCACGACCTCGATGACGATCAACTCGCCCGCCGCGATCCTGCTGTGCATGTACATCGCGGTGGCGGAGAAGCAAGGGGTGCCCGCGTCGGAGCTTGGCGGCACACTGCAGAACGACATCCTGAAGGAGTTCATCGCGCAGAAGGAGTTCATCTTTCCGCCGGCGCCATCGATGCGACTCGTCGTCGATTCCATCGAGTACTGCGCGAGAGAAGTTCCGCGCTGGAACACGATCTCCATCTCCGGGTATCACATCCGCGAGGCCGGCGCGACCGCCGCCCAGGAGCTGGCGTTCACGCTGGCGGACGGGATGGCGTACGTCGACGCCTGCCTGGAGCGCGGGATGCACATCGACGACTTTGCGTCGAGGCTTTCCTTCTTCTTCGACGCGCACATCGACTTCTTCGAAGAGATCGCCAAGTTCCGGGCGGCGCGGCGCATCTGGGCGCGGTGGATGCGCGAGCGCTACGGCGCACAGCAGGAGCGTTCGTGGAAGCTCCGGTTTCACACCCAGACGGCAGGTGTCTCGCTGACGGCGCAGCAGCCCGAGCTGAACATCGCGCGGACCGCGGTCGAGGCCCTCGCCGCGGTGCTCGGCGGCACCCAGTCGCTGCACACCAACGCGATGGACGAGGTGCTCGCGCTCCCGACCGACAGGGCCGCGCGCATCGCACTCCGCACCCAGCAGCTACTCGCCTACGAGACCGGCGTGGCCAACACCATCGATCCGCTTGGAGGCAGCTACTTCATCGAGGCCCTCACCGACGAGATGGAGCGTCAGGCCGAGCAGTACTTCAAGCGCATCGACGAGGTGGGCGGTGTCATCCCCGCGATCGAGGCGGGTTTCTTCCAGAAGGAGATCGCCGACTCGGCGTTCCGTTATCAGCAGGAGCTCGAACAGAAGCGACGGATCATGGTCGGGGTCAACGACTTCACGGTCGACGACGAGGAGCCGATCGAGATCCTCCGCATGGACCCCAACCTCGAGGGTGAGCAGGCGCAAAGGGTGCGCGAAGTGCGGCGCAAGCGCGACCAGGCGCAGTGCGCCAACGCGCTGAACAACCTGCGCAAGGCCGCGGCCGGTACGGACAACCTGATGCCGTACATCCTCGACGCGGTCCGTGCTTACGCGACGGAGGGCGAGATCATGCACTCGCTGATCGAGGTGTTCGGCACGTACACGGAGACAGCCGTCGTATGAGCTCCACGGCTGTGCGCCCGGTGCGCATCGTGGTCGCCAAAGTCGGGCTGGACGGTCACGACCGGGGCGTGAAGGTGGTGGCGCGCGCCCTTCGCGACGCCGGCTACGAGGTGATCTACACCGGCCTGCGCCAGACTCCCGAGATGGTGGTCGACGCCGCGCTGCAGGAGGACGCGCAGGTCATCGGTCTCTCGATTCATTCGGGCGCGCACATGACGCTGTTTCCCGCCGTGGTGGCGGAGCTCGAGCGCCGGAAGGCGACCGACATCGTCGTCTTCGGCGGCGGCATCATCCCCGATGACGACATCGCGGCGTTGAAGAAGCGCGGGGTGGCCGAGATCTTCACGCCGGGAACGCCGCTGCAAGAGATCGTGGACTGGCTGGGCAAGCGGTTCCCGGATTCCGGTCGGAAGTGACAGGCGGACCACCAGGACAGCCTTACCCCTACCTGCCGCCGACCTACAACCGGCCCGAGGCTCAGTACGCGACGCCGTCGATGGTGCTGGGGATCATCTCGCTATGCGTGCTGCCCCTCGGTTGCTGCTGCGGCATCGGCGAGCTGATCGTCGTGCCTCTCGGCGTCGCGGCGCTGGCGCTCGGTTTCGCCGCGCGGAGCAAGATCACGGCCAGCCAGGGCGCGCTGGGTGGCGAGGGCAAGGCGCTGGCGGGGATCATCACCGGCGGCACCGCGACGGCGATCGCCATCGTGCTTTTCGTCGTGTTCCTGCTGCTCGGCGTCGCGACCCGGGGCATCGTCAACGGCATCCCGACGCCCTCGGGCTAGAGAGGGCCTCTAGACGGTCAGCTCGTCGTGACGATCGTCCCCGCGACCTTGTCGTGGATGGCCTGCCGCTGCGGGTCCCACAGCTGCCACAGCCAGCCGATCGCACCGATGATGCAGATCGTGAAGCCGACCTCGAGCCACCAGATGAAGCCGCGCAGGACGGCTTTGCCGACGCTCGGAAACTGGCCCGTCTGAATGTCGCGCACCCGGAAGCCGAAGACCATCATCCCGATCGTCTGGCCACGCGAGCTCCAGAAGTAGCCGAAGTAGGCCAGGGCGACCGCAAGGTCGATCACGCCCGAAGCCCCATGTCCTCCGCGGGTGATGCCCTCGACGATGCCGATCACGATCACCAGGATCACGACGTCGATCAGCCCTCCCACGATCCGCAGTCCCGGGCTGGCGAGGTTGCCGGGAACCGCCATCGGAGCGCCCGGTGGAGGTAGCGGCTGAGCACCTGGCGGTGGGGGAAACGATCCGCCGGACGGAGGGGGAGGAGGGGGAGGAGGGGGGTTCTGCATGCTTCGCGTATCATATTCGGGCCTCCCCGACTGAGGCGTCACCATGCAGTTGAAAGCCGCCCTCCGCCAACCTCTCGGCAAGCGTTCGCGCAGGCTTCTGCGCGAGGGCAAGCTGCCCGCGATCGTGTACGGCCACAACACCGAGCCGACGCCGATCACCCTCGACAAGCTCGAGTTCCAGAAGGTCTACGTCAAGTCCGGGCGCACGCACCTCGTCGACCTCGCGGTGGACGGACGGACTGAGAAGGTGCTGGTGCGCGAGATCCAGACGCATCCGCGCCGCCTGGGCCCGATCCACGTCGACTTCTACCAGGTCAACCTGCAGGAGAAGATCGAGGTCGAGGTCCCGGTGCACCTCACCGGTGAATCGGCGCCCGTCAAGCGCGGCGACGCCGACATCCTCCAGCCCGTGCACTCGATCCGCGTCGAATGTCTGCCGTCGGACATCCCGGAGGCGTTCGAGGTGGACATCGCACCGCTCGAAGAGATCGAGATGGAGCTTCGTGTCTCCGACCTAAGCGTGCCCAAGGGCGTGACCATGCTCGACGACCCGGAAGAGCTCGTCGTCAAGATCGTCCACAAGCGCGAGCTGAAGGTCGAAGAGGAGGTCCCGGCCGCGGAGGCCGCGGTGCCCGCCGAGGGCGAGGCTGCGGCAGCGGGCGAAGCCCCGGCCGCCGAGGAAGCAGCCGAGACCGAAGAATGATCCCGGCCGCCACCAGCGGCTCGGGCATCAGCCTTTACGACCCCACGGTGAACGAGCTCGTCCTGATCGTCGTCGGGCTCGTCGTGCTCGTTGCCTTCATCGTGGCGTCGCGCCTGATCGCCCGGTTTGCCGGAGACCAGCTGCACAAGCGGCAGGTGCGAGCCGATGTGGTCGTGTTGGGCAGGCGGGTCGTGACGTTTGTGGTGATCGTCCTCGGCCTTTTCCTCGCGCTCGGCTTTGCGTTGCAGAACGCGAACCTACCGCTGTTCGGCCTCCTGCTCGCAACCGTGGTGGCCGCGTTCGGAGTCCAGGACCTGCTGCGGGACTACGTCTCGGGCTACTACGTCCTGCTCGAGCGCCATTTTCGAGTCGGCGATCGCATCACGCTGGAGGGAGTTGGTTCGGGCGTCATCCAGGAGGTGCGGCTGCGAGTCACGCTGCTGAAGAGCGATGCGGGCGACCTGTTGGTGATCCCGAACTCGGAGCTCTTCAACAAGTCGGTGACCGTCCACGTCTCTGCCACCGAGCGTGCTCAGGAGACTAAGTCAGCGCCCCCACAGTGATGCGGAACAGCGCCTCGAGCTGATCTCCCTGAAGCTCACACTCCTGGGCCACGAGCTCGCGAATCATCTGGGAAGCAGTCCCGACGTGGATGCCGGAGGCGACCTGGGTCGCCAGCGAGCGCAGGTGGAACGTGTGGTCCGGCTTGGCGCTCGACTCGCCGAGGTGCACGTTGATCCTGTCGAGCTGCACGAACTCCGACCAGCGTTTGACTTCGGCCGCGCCGGTCTCGGGCGCGTCGGACAGGTGAAGGCAGTTGAGCCCGCCGAAGATTCCGTAGCGCTCCCGCAGCGAGCCCGGCCGAGACTTGGCGATCTGCGTCTCCCCGAGGTCGTAGCGCATTAGACCCAGCGCCTGGTCTGAGGCTGTGACCCGACCCACGACGACCGGAAGCGCAGACATGAAATCGACGAGCCAGGGAAAGAACGGCCGTCCCTGCAGGAAGTCGTAGTGACTCTCGATCAGCGACGCGGGCGGCTGGAACCATTCCAGCGATTCGACCTTCCAATCGCGCTCCGACGCGAGCCATCCCCAGATGCCCGCGCGAGCGGCCAGGCGATAGGCGGAGTCGGGCTTGAAGATGAGGAGGGCGTCAGCCACGGCGAGTGATGTCTATTTTCCCGGCTTGCGGTCGCGCGGGTTGGGCGAGTACACCTGGCGCCCTTTCAGCTTCTCGGGCATGTGGACCTGGTCCGCCACACCACCTTCGTAGTCGTGTGCGTATCTGTAGTCGCGCCCGTAACCCATCGACTTCATCAACCCGGTCGGCGCATTGCGCAGGTGCATCGGCACAGGTTCGTTGCCCGTCTCCTGGATGAGCTCGCGCGCCGCTCCGTACGACGTCAGCGCGGAGTTGGACTTCGGCGCGAGCGCGAGGTAGAGAGCCGCTTCTGTCAGGGGCAGCACCGCCTCGGGCATGCCGACGAAATGCGCCGCCTGCTGCGCCGCGATCGCGACGGGCAGCGCCTGCGGATCCGCCAGGCCGATGTCCTCGGCGGCGAGGATGACCAGGCGGCGCGCGACAAACATCACGTCCTCTCCGGCCTCCAGCATCCGCGCCATCCAGTAGACGGCCGCGTCGGGATCGCTGCCGCGGACGCTCTTGATCAGCGCCGAGACGATGTCGTAGTGCTGGTCTCCAGCGCGGTCGTAGAGCAGGTGCGTCTGCTGCATGGCCCGCTCGATCTGCTCGAGCTGGATGGACTCCTCGCCCGCCAGCGCGGTCGCGGCCTCCAGCCCGTTCAGCGCGACCCGGGCGTCTCCTCGCGCCATCTCGAGCAGCGCGTCCAGGGCCTCGCCTTCGATGACGGCGTGCAGCTCGTCCACGCCGCGCTCGATCACCCGCCGCAGCTCGTCGCGGTCGAGCTGCTCGAGCCGGAACACGCGGCTCCGCGACAGCAGAGGCGAGATGACCTCGAATGAAGGGTTCTCCGTGGTCGCGCCGATCAGGGTCACCGTGCCGTCCTCGACATGGGGCAGGATCGCGTCCTGCTGCGCCTTGTTGAAGCGGTGGATCTCGTCGATGAAGAGCACCGTCCGGATGCCGGCCCGGCGGTGGACCTTGGCCTCGGCGACGACCTTGCGCAGGTCGGCCACGCCTGCGGTCACCGCCGACATGGCCACCATCCGGGCGCTGGTCTCCGTCGCCAAGAGACCGGCCAGCGTCGTCTTGCCGCTGCCCGGCGGGCCCCACAGGATGATGCTCGGCAGATTGCCGCTCCGGGTCAGCTGGCGCAGGACCTCCACCACCTTCCGCTGGCCGACGAGCTGGTCAAAGGACTTCGGCCGCATCCGCGTCGCCAGCGGGGCCAGCGGCTCGGCGCCGGCCGGGACCGGAAATAGCTCGCCCTGGTCAGCCATCGGGGTTGATTCTCCGCCAGGCCGGGTTTGGCGGTTCGGAGTGGGGGCCCCGACGCCTAGAATTGCCGCCCGTGACGACCTGCTGGTACTGCAGCTCGGAGCTGCCGGAGACCGCCCTGTACTGCCCGAGCTGTGGCCACAGCCAGAACGACCGCACCTCGAGCCCGCTGTTTGGGGTCGTCGACTCGACCACCGGGATCTGGAACTCGAAGTTCGTGAACGCGCTGGTCGGCCAGGAGGCGAATCGGGCGGTGCGGTACCACCGGCCGCTTTCGGTCCTGATCGTGGAGCTGGACCACGCGGAGCACATCCACAAGGAGCTCGAACAGGTCCAGGTCGAGGCTCTGCTGCGCGACCTGGCGGAGCGGCTCGGCCAGGCCATCCGGGACACCGACACCGTCGGATTCCTGGACGCCGACGGCCCCCCGCACTTCGCGATCGTCCTCCCCGAGACCGACGAGCAGGGAGCGGCGCTGGCCGCGGACAAGATCCGTCGATCGATCGCCTCCCACGATTTCGGCAGCAGCGGCGCCTGGAAGCGGATCACGGTCAGCTGCGGCGCGGCCACCATTGAGGCCGGCTACCGCCCGATGGACGAGGCGGGAGTCATGAACCGCCGCGAGTACACGGGCAACCTGATCCGGGAGGCGTACAAGGCGTTGGATGGGGGGCGGTCGGCCGGCACCAACCGCACGTCGGTCGGCGCCTACCGAAGCTAGGGCACCCGATCAACCGTTTCTTTCTGATCCGGCACGCCGACGTCGAAAACCCTCACCGGATCCTCTACGGCCACCTGGACGGGTTCGATCTCAGCGCCCTCGGCCGTGCCCAGTCAGCCGCGCTGGGCGAGCGCTTGCGGACGGTCGGGCTGACTCGCATCGTGCACAGCCCGCTGGCTCGGGCCGCCGAGACCGCTCGCATCATCGCCGACAAGCAGACCCCGCCTCCGCCGCTGGAGGCCGACCCCGACCTGCGCGAGGCGGACTTCAGCCGCTATCTGCAGGGCATTCCCTACTGGCAGATCCCGGTCCGCCGGCCCCTCTGGCTCGTGCACAAGGCCAAGCGCGGGCTCCTGCCCGGCGATGAGACCGTGCAGGTGATGGGGGAGCGAGTCCTCGGCGTCGTTCGCCGGATGGTCCGGGAGCACCCCGGTGACACGATCGCGCTCGTAAGCCACGCCGACCCGCTGAACGCCACCTGGATCTTGCTCGACGGCAGGCCACAGAACGAGCGCGAGATGCATCGGAGCGATATCCACAAGGCCGGCATGCTGCAGCTCGACATGGACGGCGAGACGCCCAAGGCGTGGGAGTACATCGCGCCACCGCGCATTGAGCGGCCGCAGAGCGCCGCCGCCTAGTTGTCGCGGACCTTCCCCCAAGGTTTTCTCTGGGGGACGTCCAGCGCCGCACACCAGGTCGAGGGCAACAACCGCAACTCCGATTGGTGGGAGTGGGAGCAGCAGCCCGGACACATCGCCAACGGCGACGTATCAGGCATCGCCAACGATCATTACCACCGCTACCGCGAAGACTTTGCGCTTCTTCGCGAGCTGAATCAGACCGCCCACCGCATCTCGATCGAGTGGTCGCGCGTCGAGCCGTCGGAAGGCGTGTTCGACGCGGAGCAAGTCCGCCACTACCGCGACGTGCTCAGCGCGATGCGCGATCTTCAGATCACGCCTATGGTCACGCTGCACCACTTCACGAGCCCGCAGTGGTTTGTGCGCAAGGGAGGTTGGGCGGCGCGCGGCGCGCACGACTCGTTCCTTGCCTTCGTGAATCGCGTCGTCGACGAGCTCGGCGAGCTCGTCGGTCTGTGGTGCACGATCAATGAGCCGAGCATCTACGGGGCGCAGGGTTGGATCGCGGGAGAGTTTCCGCCCGGTCGCCACGGGGACCTCATCGGGCAGTACCGCGTCACGGCCAACCTCTATCGGGCCCACGAGCTCGCCTACGCCGCCATCAAGCGGCGCCGGCCGGATTCGAGTGTCGGGCTTTCCCATCACAAGTTTGTCTTCATGCCCGCGAGCACGCGCCGGCGGGACCGCATGGCCGCCGGTGCGGCCCAGCTTGTGATGGATCGCTGGCCCCTTGGTCCGGGACGGCTGCGCAAGATCGTCGAGGCGACCAGCGACTACATCGGGATCGCCCACTACTGGGGCCAGGTCGCGGCCTTCGATGCGCGGCGTCCGCAGGACCAGTTCGTGAGGCGATACAACCCTCCGGGCTTGGGCGTCACGGACATGGGGTGGGCTTCCAATCCCGCCTGGATGAGGGACGTCCTGAACGAGCTGAAGAAGTACGGCAAGCCCGTCTACGTGACCGAGAACGGGATCGCGGCGCGGGACGATCGGGTTCGCGAGCAGTACCTGCCCGAGATCCTGGCCAGCGTGCACTCGGCGATCGAGGATGGCGTCGACGTACGCGGCTACTTCCACTGGACCAACACGGACAACTTCGAGTGGGCGCGTGGCTACGGCGCCAGGTTCGGGCTGATCGGGGTCGATCGGACGACGCTGGAGCGAACGATCAAGCCGAGCGGGCGGCTGTACGGGCGGATCGCGAGCGCAAACGGGCTCGACTAGACTCAGTTCGGTTTGAGGGGTAAGTCGGCGGTCATCGGCGGCGTCGCCCTCGCGCTGGGCTCGATCGTGCTGCTGTCGCTCTGGTGGGGCTTGCAGCACGCGGCCCTGTCCAACCCGCCGGTGCTGGGCAGGAGCGCACCCGAGCTGGCGATCCAACCCGCCAGCGGCGACCAGGTCCGTCTCTCCGCGCTGAGGGGCAAGGCTGTGGTGCTCAACTTCTGGGCGTCATGGTGTGAGCCCTGCGTCCAGGAAGGCACAGTGCTGGCCGGCGGCGCGACGGCGCATCCTTCGATTGCGTTCGTCGGCGCCGACAATCGCGACACCGACTCCGCCTTTCAGAGTTTCGAGACGGCGCACCCGCATCCCTACCCCGCCGGACCCATCGTGTCCGGCTCGTACCAGTCGTACGGCGTCGCGGGCCTGCCGTCGACCTTCTTCATCGACGCGCAGGGCGTCGTGGTCGCTTCTTTCACAGGTCCGCTGACGACAAGCCTGCTGGATCACTACCTGAAGCTGGTCGCCCCATGAGCATTGCGCTCCGCTGGGGACTCCCCGCGGCCGTCGTCGCTGCGTGCGTGGGCTATCTCATCTATTCCGCCTCGGGCGGCGCGACCGTCTACTACCTGACGGTGTCGCAGCTCCGGGCGCAGGCGCCGGCCGGCGACGTCCGCGTTGCGGGCGTGGTGCAGAACGACGTCCAGAAGAGCAACGGTGGGCTGCACGTGACGTTCACCGAGATGGACCAGACCGCATCGCTGCCGGTCGAGTACACGGGCACGCTGCCTGACATCTTCCAGCCGGGGATCACGGTCGTCGTCGAGGGCACGATGGGCAGGGATGGCGTCTTCCACGCGCGGACGCTGCTCGCCAAGTGCCCGTCGAAGTTCTCGACCAAGCCTTATACGCAATGATCCTCGGCTACTTCGGCGCCGGCGCCCTTCTCGCGGCCCTCGTCATGGGCGGATTCTCCGCGGCGCTCTCCTTCTTCGCCGGCTGGCGGCAGACGGACGTTTTTATCCAGGTCGGGCGGCGGGCGTTCTACGGCGCGGCGGGGATGGTCGCGCTCGCCGCGGTCATTCTCGAGACGGCCCTGCTCACGCACGACTTCTCGCTTGCGTACGTGGCGGAGCACACCGACCTCGTGACGCCCACCGCGCTCGTCGCGGCGGGCTTCTACGGCGGGCAGGAGGGATCTCTCCTCTACTGGACGCTGATCCTCGGCCTGCTGGGCAGCGCGTCGCTCGTCGCGGGCGCGTCGCTCGGCGGTCGTGTGCTCGCCTACGCGACCGGGATCCTCGCCTCGATCCTCACCTTTTTCCTGTTCGTCCTCGCCGTCGTTGCCAGCCCGTTCGACCTGCTTTCGGTCACGCCGCCCGACGGACTCGGACTCAACCCCGTGCTGCGGGACGGGGGCATGCTCATCCACCCGCCGGTCGTGCTCGCCGGTTTCGCGGCATTCGCGGTCCCGTTCGCGTTTGCGTGCGCCTCGATGCTCGCGGGCCGTTCCGACGCGGCATGGATCAGGCACACCAGGCGATTCGCGCTGCTCGCATGGACCCTGCAGAGCGCCGGCCTCCTCCTCGGCATGTGGTGGGCGTACCACGTCCTCGGGTGGGGCGGCTACTGGAGCTGGGACCCGGTCGAGAACGTCGCCCTGATGCCGTGGCTCGCGACGACGGCCTACCTCCACTCCTCGCAGGTCCAGGCCAGGCGCGGCCGCCTGCGCATCTGGAACCTGGGCCTCGTGATCCTCGCGTTCCTGCTCGTTGTCTTTGGCACGTTCATCGTTCGCAGCGGCGTGGTGCCCTCGGTGCACACCTTCGCGATCAGCGCGATCGGCCCGTGGTTCCTCGCATTTCTCGCGGTCTGCGTCGTCTTCGCGGGCGGGATGCTCCTGTTGCGGTCCGGCGGCGACCGCACGCCGACGGCCGAAGCGCCTGTCGTCTCTCGCGAGGGTGCCTTCCTGCTCCAGAACCTTCTGCTCGTGGGCGTGATCGCGGTGGTGTTCTGGGGCACGATCCTGCCCCTGGTGTCGGGAATGCTGGGCACCCAGCGCGTGGTCGACGCCGCCTACTACGAACGCGCCGCGGGCCCGCTTTTGGCAGCCCTGCTCGCCCTGCTCGCGGTCGGCCCGCTGCTGCCCTGGCGGCACGCAGGGCGCGCCGTGCTGAAGGCGCTGCGCTGGCCGGTCGCCGCGGGATTGGTGGGGGCGCTGGCGTTGGTGCTCGGTGGTGTGCGGTCGGCTGCGGCGCTGATCGCGTTTCCGCTGGCCGTCGCCGCGATCGCCACCGTGTTCACCGAATACGGCCGCGTCGTGCTGAAGAAACCTGGGCTCATCCTCCTCAAGCGGCGCCGCTACGGCGCGTACCTGGCGCATCTCGGCGTCCTGGTCGTCGCGGTTGGAATCGGAGCGTCCCACCTTGGGCAGCAGGAGAAGGACGTCGTGCTGCAGCCGGGCCAGCAGGTGACCGTCGCGGGCTACACGCTCACCTACACCGGCGCCCAGCTGCGGCAGCTGGCCGACCACACCGAGTCCATCGCCGCGCTGCGGTTCGGCGACCGCACCCTCGAGCCCTCACGGGCGACGTACGCGGGGCTCGGCGGGCAGGCGTTGACCCACGTGGCGATCTCGACGACGCCGACAGCCGACGTCTACGTCGTGCTTGCCGACGCGGGCCAGGACGGCTCGGCCTCCTTCCGGGTGTTCGTCAACCCACTCGTCACGTGGATCTGGGCGGGAGGGGTGATCCTCATCCTGGGCGTGGCGCTCGGCAACCTCGGGGAGACGGAGCCGGCGGCGGAGTTGGCAAGGCGGCGAATTCCGATTACCCTCCCCGCTTAGCGATGGCGATCATCGTCGCGACGCTCCTGCTGTTCCTGGCCGGGCCGTTCGTGCTCTGGCCGCTCCTGCGAACGCCGCCGGAAGAATCGTGAGCATCGTCGTCGCCAACGGGCTGACCCATCGATTCGGCCGCGAGCTGGCCCTGGACTCGGTCGACGTCGTCCTCGACACCGGCGAGCACATGGCGGTGCTCGGCGACAACGGCGCCGGCAAGACGACGCTGCTGCGCATCCTGGCCACAGCGCTCCGCCCGACCTCCGGCCAGCTGCAGATCGCGGGGCTCGATGCGTTTCGCGAGCGGCGGCGTCTCCGCCACTACGTCGGTTTCGTCGCCCACGCGCCGGGTTTCTATCCAGCGCTCTCGGCCACTGAGAACCTGGAGTTCTTCTGCGTCCTACAGGGCGTGGACCGCACGCACGTCGAGGACGCGTTGCAGACGGTGGGCCTGACCGCGGTCGCGCACCGCCGGGCCAGCGAGCTCTCGCGCGGCATGCAGCAGCGCCTGGCCATCGCGCGCTCGATCCTCCACGAGCCGAAGCTGCTCATCCTCGACGAGCCGGACGCCAGCCTTGGCGCCGATGCCGCCGATCTCTTGGGCCGAATCATGCACGGCCGGAGCGTGGTCCTGGCGACGCACGACCAGGCATTGGCCAACCGGCTGTGTCCTCGCACGCTGGTCCTGCGTCACGGACGTTCCCTCGGCACGGCGACACACCTGCGCGTCGTGCGGTGAGCCCGCTGCGCAGGGCGCGATGAGTCCGCTGCGCGGGGCGCGATGAACCCGTTTCGCGTCGCCCTTGCGGTGGCGCGCAAGGACCTCGTCTCGGAGTGGCGCACTCGAGAGATGGTTCCCGCGCTCGCCCAGTTCATCGTCCTCGCCCTGCTGATCGGCAACTTCGGCTTTCAGATCGACGCCCGCAACGCCGCGTCGATCGCGCCGGGAATTCTGTGGCTCGCCCTCGTATTTGCCGGCCTGGTCGCGTTCGGTCGCACCTTTGCGGCCGAGAAGGAGCAGGCGTCTCTGGAGGCGATGCTGATGACGCCCGCCTCGCCTGTGGCGATCTTCGCGGGCAAGGGGCTCGCCGCATCCGCGATGCTCGTGGTCTGCGAGGCGGTGCTGCTGCCCGCAATCTCGCTGTTCTTCGGAGCGCCCTTCTCGGCCGGCGTCGTGCTGGCGGTGCTGCTGGCCACGATTGGAATGGCGGCCCTGGGCTGCATATTTGCCGCGATCGTGGCGCGCGTTCGCGCACGTGAGCTGCTGCTGCCGCTGCTCACGCTGCCGCTGTGGATTCCCTTCATCGTCGCGGGTGGGCAGGCGGTCCAGACCGCGATGGGACTTCCCGGCAGCTACGACCAGGCCATCGGCCTGCTCATCGACTTCGACATACTTTTCGTAGTGCTCACCTCGCTCGCGGCTCGCTTCGTGCTCGATGAATAGACGGTTGAGCAGCTACGAAAAGGCCGCGGTCGCGGCCGTCGCGTTGATGCTGCTGGCGGGCGCGGCCATCTTCCTCTACGCGCCGACCGATTACCTGCAGGGCCCGGTGCAGCGCATCTTCTACCTCCACGTGAGCTCGGCCATCGCAGCCTACGGATGCTTCGCGGTCGTGCTGGTCGGAGGCATCATCTTCCTGCGCACCGAGAACTACGCCGCGGACCGATGGGCTCGCTCGGGCGCGCTCGTCGGGGTCGTGTTCACGACGGTGACGCTGGTGATGGGGTCGCTCTGGGCGAAGAAGGTATGGGGCGCATTCTGGGTGTGGGACGCGCGCCTCACGGCGACCCTGGTGCTCTGGATCATCTACGCCGGATACCTGCTCGTGCGGCGCCTCGCGGAGCCGGGACGCCAGGCGGCGCGTACCGCTGCGGTGGTCGGCATATTCGGTTTCGTCGATGTGCCGGTCGTGCATTTCAGCGTGACCTGGTGGATCACGCAGCATCCCGGACCGGTGATCACCAACGACGCACTTCCGCCGGAGATGCTCGCCACGTTTCTCTTCACGATGCTCTGCACGCTGATCCTGGCGGGGGTGCTGGTGGCGATCCGCTATCGCATCGAGACGCTTCTCGACCAGAGACAGACCCACGTCGAGCCGGCGCCCGTGGTGGCGGCGCATCGAGGCGAAGCCGGTCCGGAGCCGGTGCGGTGAGCTACCTGATCGTCGCCTACGGGTTCGCGATCGCCCTGCTCGGCGGATACCTGCTCTGGTCGCTGCGCAAGCTTCGGGAGCTGGAACGAAAGCAGTAATCGCCGGCGCCGGCCCCGCCGGCGACGCGGTTGCGGCAGGTCTTCGCGACGCGGGGTTCGACGGAACGATCGTGCTGATCGGCGCCGAGCCAGAACCACCGTACGAGCGGCCGCACCTGAGCAAGGGGTACCTGGCCGGAACGGTGCCGCGCGAGAAGCTTCCACTCAGGCCGCCACAGCAGTATCGCGACATGCAGGTCGACCTCGTCCTCGGCGAGCATGTCGTCGATTTCGGGATCGAGCGACGCGCGGTAACGACCCGCAGCGGCAAGACCTTTGCGTGGGACCTGCTGTGCATCGCGACGGGCTCCACGGCTCGCAGCCTGCCGGGCGGCTTCGTGCTGCGCAGCCTGCAGGATGCGGATCATCTCCGGCGCCTGATCGAGCGCCGGACCTCGATTCACATCGTCGGCGCCGGCTTCATCGGCTGCGAGGTGGCCGCCGTTGCGGTGGAGAAGGGCTGCGAGGTGCGCGTGTTCGAAGCGCTCGAGCAGCCTCTCGTGCGCGTGCTCGGACCTGAGCTGGGCGCTTTCCTCGCCGCCGTGCACCGCGGCCACGGCGTCGACCTGCGGCTGAACACGCAGTTGCCCGCACTCGATGGTCCATTCCTGGCTGCCGCGGGCTCGGAGCCGCAGGTCTTCGAGGCCGGACTCGCCGGCCTGAGGATCGAGCGAGGCATCGTCGTCGACGAGCTGGGGCGCGCGTCAGCCGAGGGTGTTTTCGCGGCGGGCGACGTGACGCGCTTCGCCCATCCACTCTTCGCGACGAGGATTCGGGTCGAGCACTTCCAGACATCCCAGCGCCAGGGATTCGCCGTCGGCCGCGCGATGGCCGGCCAGGGAAAGCCCTTCGCGGAGGTGCCCTGGTTCTGGTCCGACCAGTACGACCTGAACCTTCAGTACGCGGGGGTGGGGCTGCCGTGGGACGAGATCGTCGTCCGGGGCGATTTCGGCCGACCGCCCTTCACGGTCTTCTACCTCGGCGGCGGGGCGCTCCTCGGTGTTGCGGGCGTCAACGACCACCACACGGTCGCCCGGGCGCGCCACCTGATGGAGGCGGGGAGGTCGATCAGCGCTCAGCAGCTGGAGGATCCGACGTTTGACCTGAGGAGAGCGCTTGCCTGAGCCGGGGCGCGAGGCCGTAGACGATGCGCTCAGTCAGGCCCCACACGACGCTCTCCTCGTGGTCGAGGTAGCGGAACCGCCACGGTTCCTCAGATTCGAGCCACGCGCTGTCGTCGAGCAAACGGTCGAGCGGGATCGCGAGAACACCGACGAGCTCCCGCGGGTCGTGTACGAACGACTCGACCGGATCGGGGAGGTGAGCGATGAACGGCACGACCGAGAAGTTGGTGACCGCGGCGTAGATCGGGTCGCCGGCGCCGAGCGGCACCAGCCTGCCGACCGGCACACCGATTTCCTCCGCCACCTCGCGCTGGGCGGCGGCCCAGGCTGACTCGCCTTGCTGAACGCTTCCGCCGGGAAGCGCCACCTGCCCTGGGTGGTCGCGCAGGTCGGCTCGGCGACGGACGAAAGGCACCATCCAGCGCTCCGCCTGGCGGTACAGCACGAACACGACCGCGGCATGCCGCGCGCCTTTCCTGAACTCGCCCCAACCGTCCACTGGACTGAACAGGCGTTCGACCCGGTCGAGAAAACCGTCCCTCAAGACCCTTCACCCAAACGGTAAGCTGGAAAAGGTAGCCGACAATGATCGACCGCACAAACGCCCGAATCGAGCAGCATCTGAGCTCCGTTCGCCCGGAGAACCGCCGGCGATACGCCTTCCAGCGCATGCTGGAGGCGACCGACCGCGTGCTCTGGCGCCTCGAGGAGATGAACCGCGACGGAGTCAAGACCGTGCCGAGGCGGGTCCGGGCTGAGATTCGGGAGGTCGCCGAGGCGATGCCGGTTCAAATCGCCGAACCCCTGAAAGAGGGCGGGCAGGTCCAGGAGGCCCTGGACAACCTGTTCGAGGTGCAGGAGCGGCTGTTCCGCTGGCGCTTCCCCGACTGGCACGACTGGGACCCTGACGCCGAGAACGTCGCCAGCTAGGCTCCGCTGGCGACCGTCAGGAACAGGTCGGTGGCGAAGGCGACGAGGAACCCGAACAGCAGTCCCCAGGCGAATGTCGTGGGGGTGCTGATCCTCCGGCCGAGGTTGAAGAGCTCGTTCAGGACGTACAGCAGCGCCCCTGCCGCCACCGCGAGGAACGCGATCGCGAAGTAGTTCGAGCTGGCGAGGTAGCCGATCCAGGTGCCGATGAAGGTCGGGCCGCCGCCGATCAGGCCGGCCAGGCCAAGCAAGCTCCAGGGCGCCTTCTTGGTGTCGGTGGTCAGCGGGGCAGCGATCCCGAAGCCCTCCGTGATGTTGTGGAGGGCGAAGCCGACCGCGAGCACCCCCGTGAAAGCGATCGCCCCGACATGCGCCGATTCGCCGATGGCCAGCCCCTCGGACAGGTTGTGCAAACCCAGACCGGTTGCGATGGCGAGGGTCAGCGAGCGGGGACTCGGGTTGGCGGTGCCGTGGCGGAGGTGGCCGAAGATGCTGCGGTTGAAGTAGACGAGCCCCAGGAGCCCCGCGCCCATGCCGAAGGCGAAGATCAACGCCATCCATGCGAAGGTGCCCCTCTGTCCCTGCACGATGGCCGCCTCGATCGGCCCGGCGGCGTGAGTGAGGATGTCCCACAGGAGGAAGACGAGGATTCCGGTCGCGAACGCGTTGAGGAAGCCCTGCACAGACTTAGGTAGGCCGTGCATCCGCGCGACGGGAAGGCCGAGAAAGACGGTGGCTCCGGCGATCGCGCCAAGTCCGACGGCGGTGGCTTGGTTCATAGTTGTCCTAGGTTAGTACGCACAAAACATGCAGTTAGATCAGTCTAACAACGCCCTGCGGGCGCCTTCAGAGGTCGTCTCGAGGTACCTCGAGGCGATCTACTACATGTGGGCGGAGAGGGAGCCTCTGCGCAGCGCCCGGCTCGCCGACTGGCTCGGCGTCAGCCGGCCCACGGTGGCGGCGGGGCTGAGCCGCATGGCGCGGGACGGGCTCGTCCGGATGAACGGGCGCAAGGAGATCGAGCTCACGGCCCGAGGCAGGCAGGAGGCGGAGTCGATCGTGCGCCGGCACCGCATCATGGAGCGCTGGCTGACGGACGGATTGGGCCTGGACTGGGTCACGGCCGACGCCGAGGCGGCCCGCCTCGAGCACGCGGTCTCGGATGTCGTCGAGCAGCGGCTGTACGAAGCGCTGGGCCGGCCGGCCACGTGCCCGCACGGGAATCCGATTCCCGGCCACTCGGAGGCCTCACCCAGCGAGGTCCGGCTCACCTCGCTGAGGAGTGGCGACGTCGCGAAGGTCACCCGGGTCTCTGAGGTCGCAGAGCGGGAAGCGCCGCTCCTTCTCGGCTATCTGCACCAACGCGAGCTGACGCCGGGACGCGAGATTCTCGTCCTGGAGGCCGATGAGGTCGGCAAGACTCTGCGGATCAAGGTGGCGGAACGGGACGTGACCTTGAGCCACGAAACCGCGTCGAAGGTATGGGCCGTCCGGTCCTAGGCCCTACACGGTTTGTGGGGACGTGCAGAAGGCGCAGCGACGCGCATCCTTCGGGATCTCGCTCAGGCACTCGGTGCACTTCTTGATCGTCGGGTCGGGCGGCGGCTCCTTGCGCGAGCGCTCGATGAGCGTGGTGTATGGAAGCACGACGAGGAAGTAGATGACGGCGGCGATGATGACGAACGCAAGCACGGCGTTGATGAAGTCGCCATAGAGAAACTTGCTGTTGTTGATCGTGAAGTAGAGGTTCGAGAAGTCCGGCTTGCCGCCGATCGCCGCGATCAGCGGGGTGATGAGGTCTTTCACGAATGCGGTGATGACTACGCCGAAAGCGACGCCGATGACTACGGCGATCGCCAGGTCCACCACGTTGCCCCGCAGCAGAAACGCTCTGAAGCCTTTCATTTTCTCCTCACCTACGAAACCGCCAGAACGACTTTCCCGAACTGTTCAGCCGCGTCAAGTCGTGCGAGCGCGGCCTCCACCTCTGACAACGGATAGATACGGTCGACGACCGGACGGAGCCCACCATCGATCGCGTCGAGCACAGCCCTGAACTCGGCGGCATTGCCCATGGTCGAGCCGAGCAGATCGAGCTGGCCCCAGAAGAGGCGCGGCATCGCGATCTCGGCCTTGACGCCGGACGTGGAGCCGCATGTCACGATGCGCCCGCCCTGCACGACGGAGCGCATCGACTCGGAGATGGTAGCCGTGCCGACGTGCTCGAACACGACGTCGACCCCTCCTCCCGTCGCCTCCCGCACGGCTTTGCTGAACTCGGTGGAGTCGAAGGTGGCTTCGGCGCCTATCTCCGTCGCCCGCCGGCGTTTGACCTCGGACCGGCTCGTCGCGAAGACTCGAGCACCGAGGTGTTTGGCGATCCGAATCGCGGCCACCGCCACGCCCGCGCCGGCGCCGACTACGAGCACCTTTTCGCCCGGCTGGAGGCGCGCGCGCGTGGTGAGCATCCGCCAGGCCGTGAGGAACGTGAGCGGAAAGGCGGCCGCCTCGGCCCAGGAGAGGCCGCGGGGCTTCGGGAAGGCGTTGCGCGCATCGATGTGGACCAGCTCGCAGGCCGTGCCGTCGGAATGTTCCCCGACGACTCCGAATCGCGGGCAGTGGACGTTCTGGCCGGCCCTGCACCACTCGCACTCCCAGTCGCACACGACGGGATAGATCACGACCTCGTCACCTGCTTTCCAGGAGGGGTCGCCGGACGAATGGATGATCCCGGCACCGTCGGCCGCGATGACGCGCGGCGGTGCGACCCGCTGCGCGCCGTGCACCAGGAACAGGTCGAGATGGTTGATGGAGGCGGACTTGATCTCGATCGCGACCATGCCCGGCGCGGGCTCCGTTCTCGGCCGCTCCCGAACCCGAACGCCGGCCGGTCCGATCGGCTCCTCGAACACCGCCGCTCGCCCCTGGCTCAAAACGGCCACCTCGGTTGCCCGCGGAGCGGTCATTTGCGAAACTTAACCAAAAGCTGGTCAGCGCGTTTGGTGCGCAACCGTACCGTGGGCAACCTCGTTTCTAAGGCTATGCGGGTTGTTGTTCTGATTCTCGCCCTCGGATCGCTGCTTTTGTCTGCGCTGCCGGCGCAGGCATCTTCCGCCCTGCCTCCAGGCCACGAGCCGATCAAGTACTCGCGCTGGGCCTACCCGAGCCAGGTGGCCTACGGGCCGATCGAGACCGGTGACGGCGAGACCGGCCAGGGACCCGCCGCCGGCGCGTTCCTCACGCTGCCCTTCATGGGGCCGCACTACATCACCTCGATCTTCGACCACTGCGGGCCCAACTACAACGTTTCCGGCCGCGTCTGCCGATACGACGGCGCGGTGGCGTCCAAGAGCGTCGGCGGGCCCGACCCGACCTTTGACGCCGGTTACGCGCAGACGCCGGGCGGCCACGACTTTCTCTACTACTCGGGCCACGACGGCTACGACTACGGCCTCTACTACGAGCCGATCGCGGCCGCAGCGCCGGGCAGGGTGATGCTGGCCGACTGGCTGGTGCCCGGCTGCTCGTCGTGTCTCAGCGGCAAGACGGTGGAGATCGACCACGGCAACGGCCTGCTCACGTTCTACGGCCACATGTCGCAGATCCTGGTGTCGCGTGGCCAGCACGTGCAGCGCGGGCAGGTCATCGGGATCTCCGGCATGACCGGGACCGCGACGGGCCCCCATCTGCACTTCGGCGTCTACCGGATGAACTGCAGCGGGTGTCCGGTGGACCCGTACGGCTGGTCGGGACCCGGGTCCGATCCGTACCCGAGGGACGCGGGGGACCTCTGGCTGACCGGCTCGCCGCGTTTTGCCCCGATCGAGATGCCGAGCGTGACGCTGGGCGCAACATCGCGGCTCGAAAGCCCGTCGACCATCGACGTCACGTGGCAGAGCCCCGGCAGCATGAGCTTTGCCGTCTTCGTGGTCACGCAAGACGGGACGCGCCGGGCTTGGACGTCGACCCAGGGCAATGGCTCCGCGACCTTCACCGGCAAGCCCGGCCAGGCCTACTGGTTCTGGGCCACGGCAACCTCTGACCTCGGCTGGACGGACGCCGGAGGCTCGGCGGTGGTGCGAGTGCCGCACCTGAGTCACGGAGAGGTCTCCGCCTAGAGACTCGAGTGCGGCGCCCTCGACGGATCTTCGGCGCCCACGCCGCCCATCTCCGGGCTCAGCTCTTGCGCTGCTCGCTCACGCATCAACGGATGCGCTCGCTCCCCTGCTCGTCGCTTCACCCGGATCTGGGCCCCCTGGATCGCCGAATCTCACGCCGAGGGTCCGCACTCGAGCCTCTTAGAATCAGTCGGTCGTGATCGCCGATGCCCTGAAGGGAAAGACCATCCTGGTCACCGGCAGCACGGGCTTCCTCGGCAAATCGATCGTCGAGAAGTGCCTGCGTTCGATCCCCCAGATCGCCAGGATCAACCTCGCCATCCGCTCCAGCGCGCGCCGGCCTGCGGCCGAGCGGCTCGAGCGCGAAGTGCTTGCCAGCCCGGCCTTCAAGCGGCTCAAGGAAGAAGTTGGGGACGGGCGGTTCGCCGAGCTGGTGCGGGAGAAGCTCGCGGTGGTCGAGATCGACCTGGGCCGGGATGGGCTCGGGCTGAGCGACGCAGGGCGTGAGCAGGTGCGCGCGTGCGACGTCGTCATCCACTCCGCTGCAGCGGTCGAGTTCGACAACCCCGCGGACCTGTCGGCGCAGACCAACCTCCTGGGCGCGGCCCGGCTGGTGGAAGCGCTCCGCGCCAGCGAGGCGCGACCGCACCTGGTGCACATCTCCACCGCGTTTGTCGGGGGCATGCTGCGCGGCCTGGTCCGCGAGGAGGCGCCGCTGGACCCAGGGCTCAACTGGCGGCATGAGGCCGCCGTCCTGACCACTCTCCGCGGAGTGGTCGAGGAGGAGTCGCGGCGACCCGAGGTGTTGACCCGGTTGCGGCGCGAGGCGACGTCGCGAATGGGCCCCGCGGGCACTCCTGCCGTCGCGCGGGCGACCGAGCGTCTGCGCGACCGCTGGGTGAAGGACCGCCTGGTCGAGCGAGGACGCGTGCAGGCCAACGCCATGGGGTTCTCGGACATTTACTCCTTCACCAAGGCGATGGCCGAGCACGCCGTGGTCGAGCTGCACGGCGACATCCCGCTGTCGATCGTCCGGCCGTCGATCATCGAGAGCGCGCTCGCCGAGCCGTTCCCGGGCTGGCTTGAGGGCTTCCGGATGGCTGAGCCGCTGATCCTCGCGTTCGGTCGCGGGGTGCTGCAGGATTTCTCCGGGCTCCCCGACGCGCTGCTCGACATCATCCCGGCCGACTTCGTGGTCAACACCGTGCTGGCCGTGGCGGCGAATCCTCCTCCGGACGCAAAGCCGCGCGTCTACCACGCCGCCTCCGGCTCGCGGAACCCGCTGCGCTTCCGCCGCATCGTCGACGAGGCCGCGACCTATTTCAGCGCGCACCCGCTGCGCGATCGCTTCGGACAGGCGATCGGCACGCCCTCGTGGACATATCCGACGCGCACGGAGCTGGCCGCGCGCGCGCGCACCGCGAAACGCGTCGTCGAGGCGGCGCAGTGGGTCGTCGAGCGCCTGCCGCTCGGGGCCAGCGTCTCCAACGTTTCCGACGACCTGACCGCGGAGCGCGATCGCCTCGACCGCGGCCTCAACCTCATCCAGCTGTACGGCGTCTACACCGAGGTCGACTGCATCTTCGACACCCGCAACGTCACCGCGTTGTGGGAGAACGTGCCCGAGGCGGAGCGGAAGGTGTTTCCGTTTGATCCCGCGCTGTACGACTGGTCGCACTACTTCCAGGACGTCCACTTTCCGACCGTCGTGCGGATGTCGCGCGCGGAGACAGCGGCGGGACGGCGCAAGCAGCCGACGGGCGGGACCGCGCCGAAAATCGAGTCGAGCTCAGTCAAGTCGGCGATCGAACGTCGTGCCGGCCGGGCCGACGTGCTCGCGGTGTTCGACGTCGACGGCACGCTCGTCGAGACGAACGTGGTCGAGTACTTCCTGTGGATGCGCCTTCGCGCCCAGCCGCTTGACGAGTGGCCGGCGTTCATGGTGCGCATGCTGCGCGAGGCGCCGCGCTGGCTCTTTCTCGAACGGCGGTCGCGCGCGGAGTTCCAGCGCAGCTTCTATCGCGAATACGACGGCCTCGACTACGAGGTGATGAAGCGACTCGGACGCGAGGCGCTGGACGCGGTCACACTTCGCCGCATCTACCCGGAGGGCATGCGCCGCATCCGCGAGCACAAACGCGCGGGGCATCGCGTGCTTCTGTTGACCGGAGCCCTCGACGTCGTGGTCGAGCCGCTCGCAGAGCTTCTCGAGGTCGAGGTGGACTGCGCCCACCTCCTCCTCAAGGAAGGGCGCCTGACCTCTGACCTCCAGTCACCGCCGCCTGCGGGCGAGGCGCGATCCGCGCTGCTCGAGGAGTACGCCGCGCGCAACGGCGTCGTGCTCGCCGAAAGCTTTGCGTACGCGGACTCCCTCTCCGACCTGCCGATGCTCGAGCTGGTCGGCACCCCGGTGGCCGTCAACCCGGACGCACGGCTGTCGCAGGTGGCGGGGCAGCGGGGCTGGCGAGTCGAGCGGTGGCGGATGGCGCCGGGCAACTGGCGGCTGCCCATGCCCGATCCGCGCTCGCCGGAGTACCTGGAGGCGGTCCGACGCTAGCCCTCCAGTACGTGCGCTCGATCCCCGCCTTCGCGGTCGTCAAGGCATCCGGAGGACGGCCGGACGTGGCGACGAGCGCCCTGTCCATGCTCAAGCTCGGCGACGTGCCCGAGCCGGCGCTGCCGGCGCGCAACTGGATGCGCGTGCTGCCCAGCATCAGCGGCATCTGCGGGTCCGACCTCGCCGCGATCAGCGGCCATGTTTCGCTGTACCTCGATCCGTTGACGAGCTATCCGTTCGTTCCGGGACACGAGGTGGTAGGCGTGCTCGACGACGGCTCTCGAGTCGTGATCGAGCCCGCGCTGGGCTGCGTCGTGCGAGGCATCGACCCGCCGTGTCCTCGCTGCGCTGAGGGCCGGCCCGGGCTCTGTTACAACGTGACCGAGGGGCCCATCGAGGTTGGTCTCCAGACCGGCTACTGCGCCGACACAGGCGGAGGTTGGGGAGAGGTGCTCGTGGCGCACCCAAGCCAGGTGCACGCGGTGCCGGAATCGCTGAGCGATGAAGCCGCCGTCCTGATCGAACCGCTTGCGTGCTGCATCCATGCCGCGCTGCGCGGCGGCGCGACCAAGGACGACATCGTCGTGGTGTCCGGCGCGGGAACGATCGGGCTGCTGACCCTCGCCGCGGTGCGGCTCTTCACGCCTCCCAAGCGGCTCATCGCCGTGGCCAAGCACCCGACCCAGCGCGACCTCGCGCGCAAGCTCGGCGCCGACCAGGTCGTGGCGCCCAACGAGGCGTTCCAGCGCATTCGCTTCGCGACCGCGGCGCGCAGGCTCGACGGCATGAACCGTCCGCTCCTGCTCGGAGGCGCTGACATCACGTTCGAATGCGTCGGTCGCGCCGACAGCCTCAACGATGCGGTGCGATTCACACGCGAGGGCGGGACGCTCGTGGTCGTCGGCATGCCGGGCGAGGAGAAGGTCGACTGGGCGCCGATATGGCAGCGCGAGCTGACGGTGACCGGCGCGTACGCGTACGGGAGCGAGCCCGCCCGCAAGGGCCGGAAGACGTTCGAGCTCGCGCTGGAGGCGGCGCCCGAGATGCACCTCGAAGAGCTCACCGGCCCGCTGTTCAGCCTTGGTGACTATCGCGACGCGATCGCGTACGCGATGAGCGCGGGGCGTCTAGGCGCCGTGAAGGTGGCGTTCGACCTGCGAGGATTGAGGGCATAGATGCCTAGACCCGGCGCAGTCATCGAAGTCGATCGCAACACGCCGCCGGTGCTCTTCCACTTCGGCGAGGGCATCCGGCTCGAAAAGCTGCCGCTGGGCGCGCGCATTGTCTACCCGCCCGACCCGCTCGACCCGATCGCCCATCCCGAACGCGCCATCAAGCGCGCGCTGGCCAGGCCCCTCGAGGACGACCCGCTCAAGTCCCTGCTTCGGCGTGGCATGAAGCTGACGATCGCATTCGACGACCTGTCACTTCCGCTCCCGCCGATGGCCGCACCCGACGTGCGCCAGCTGGTGATGGAAGAGGTCATCGACATGGCCGCGGAGGCGGGCATCGACGACCTGCACATCATCGCGGCGCTCGGCCTGCACCGCCGTATGACAGACGACGAGCTGCGCCATATCGTCGGCGACCGGATCTTCACCACCTTCCACCCGGACCGCCTCTACCAGCACGACGGAGAGGATCCCGATAACAACGTGTACATCGGCAAGACGTCGGCCGGGGAGGAGGTCACCCTCAACCGCCGCGCCGCGGAATCGGACCTCGTCATCTATGTGAACCTCACGCTCGTTCCGATGGACGGCGGTCACAAGTCCATGTCGACGGGGCTGGCCTCGTATCGAGGCATTCGCGCGCATCACAACGTCAAGACGTTGCTCGAATCACGCTCGTACATGAACCCGCCGGACTCGGCGCTGCACCACTCATGCATCCGGCAGGGTCAGCTGATCGAGGACACGGTGCGCGTGTTCCACATCGAGACGACCGTGAACAACCACGCGTTTCCCGCGATCGCGAACTTCATGCAGAAGCGAGAGACGGACTGGACCGCGCAGGACCAGGCGACCTTTCTCGCCACCAAGCAGCTGACGGACATCGCGCCGCCGGCGTTCAAGCGAAGCGTTTTTCATGCCATGCGCGCGCCGTATGGCATGACCGCCGTGCATGCCGGTCAGGTCGACGCGGTGCACGACAAGACGCTCGACGCAGTGCGCAAGCAGATTGCCGTTCGCGTGGAGGGACAGACCGACATCGTCACCCTCGGCGTGCCCTACCTCGGTCCCTACAACGTCAACGCGCCGATGAACCCCGTGCTGGTGGTGTGCATGGGGATCGGCTATCTCTTCAACTTCTATCGCAACAAGCCCGTGCTTCGGAAGGGCGGCGTGCTCATCCTCACCCACCCGTGCCGCTACGAGTTCGACGCGGTGCAGCACCCGAGCTACATCGACTTCTACGACGAGGTGCTAGCCGACACGACCGATCCGGGCGAGATCGAGAAGAAGTACGAGCTTCGCTTCGCCGAGGACCCGTGGTTCCGCCAGCTGTACCGCAAATCGCACGCGTACCACGGCGCGCATCCGTTCTACGCGTGGTACTGGGCGGCGCACGCCATGGCCCACGCCGGCGACATCATCATCGTCGGGGGGGAGCGCGAAGTCGTGCATCGACTCGGCTTTAAGTGCGCGACGTCCCTCGAGGACGCCTTCGAGATGGCCGAGCAAACCGTAGGGCGCTATCCAAGCGTTACTCATTTGAGGATGCCGCCGATCATGCTCGCGGAGGTGGACGCCTGAGGCCATGACTCGCGCGGTCGCGTGCCTCGTCACAGCCCTGGCCCTCGTCGCGTGCCAGGGACCGCAGGCCGCCACGCAGCCGAAGGCGCCGACGCCACAGAGCGTCATGCTCCAGCCGGCTGACGTTCCGGGAATGCAGAAGTGCCCAACGAGCGGGGACGTCAACACCGTTCTGCAGGACGAGAAGAGTGAGGGATCGCTGGCTTACCAGATGAACGCGACAGAGTGGCAGCAGTGGAAGCGCCAGGGCGCGGTCGACGCTTACTTCGCCGTCTACGGCGACACCGCCGCCGACTGTGCCGCCGTGTCGTCGGCGGGAACCGGCGCCCCGCGGGGCGGGCTGATGGTCGGGCTGGTGGTCAAATTTCAGAGCGCCACGGTCGCCTATCGCAATTACCGGCGCGATTCGACGTTGATGGGTATGGGGCCACAGGACATTCGCTTCATTGAGCTTGCCGGCGGCACGACGACCTTTGGGACGGCCACAGGCCTGGGCCCGGTGTCGGTGGTGGGCAGCGGGCTGGTGGCCGGCACCAAGTATTTCGTCGCCGAGTGGCAGAACAAAAGCTTCGAGTCCGACTTCATCGGATACGACGTTGCGGAGTCCGACGCGAACAAGGCGGTCAAGAGCATGAACAGGAGAATCAGCTAGGCGATGGCCCGTTGGCTCGTGGCGGGGGCATGCGCTATCGCGGTCATGGCGTGCGGAAGCAGCGGGCCGAGCACGGCCGCGAGCACGCCGAAACCTCAACCCGCACAGAGCATCGCCCAGAACTCTGCCGACTTCCCAGACCTGCTGAAGTGCGCGGAGAGCGGCTCGTACGACAGCTACCTGCTGGCCGAGCAGTCGAAGTCACCCGACCAGTACAAGACCGACAAGAAGACCTGGGACGACCTGAAGGCTGCCGGCGCCAACGACAGCTTCATCGCCGCGTACGCGGACAGCAACACGGACTGCAACCAGTTCGCGTCCAGCAACCTGTCCGGGAAGGTCTCATACGTCTTCGCCATCCGGTTCAAGGACAAGACATCTGCGGCGGCGTCGTACACGACCCAGCAGGCGCAGTTCCATCTGACCGACTCGGACGTCGCCAACCTGAAGGCCCTCGGAGGGAAGGTGGTGCAGGGATCCGACACCGGGCTCGGCGCCAACTCGACAACCGTGTCGTTCAGCGTGGCCGGAGCCGGAGTCAGCCTCTACATCGCTCTCTGGCAGACGAAGGCGTTCGAGGTCGCAGTGCTCGTGTACAACCTTTCGCCCGCCAGCGGCTCGGCCGCGGCGACCAAGATCAACGGACGCGTTCGCTAGTTTGGCCTGGTACTCAGAAGCTCCGCTGACGCGGCTCGGCGGGGTCGCTGGCGGGTTGCTCCGCGACGTGCGGCGCGTGCGCCGTGACTGGCACTGGGACACGCCCCGGCCGCACACGTGGCCGGAGCGAGGCGCGGTGGTTCCGGCGCCGGCCACCGACCTTGGATGGGCTCGCGTGGAGCCGGTGCGATCGATCCGTTACCTGATCCAGCGCGCACTCCTTCTGCCCTTCACGGAGGCGATGGTCCACCCGAAGGTCGAGGGCCGCGAGTGGGTGCGGGAGCTCGACCGGCCTGTCATCTTCGCCGCGAATCATTCCAGCCACGCGGACACGTCCTTGATCCTGCATTCGCTCACGGACACGGCGCGGGATCGCACCGTGGTCGCGGCCGCCGCGGACTACTGGTTCAAGCACCCGATCCTCGGCAACATCGTCAGCCTCTTCCTCAACACGTTTCCCTTCTCGCGCACCGGCGGAGCGCAGGCGCAGCTCCACAGCTCGAGCCAGCTCCTGAAGTCCGGCTGGAACCTGGTGCTGTTTCCGGAAGGCAGCCGTTCGCCCGACGGAAGGATCCAGGAGTTCAAGCCCGGGGTCGGCCACCTCGCCAAGGAGACGGGCACGCCCGTCGTGCCGGTCCACATTCAGGGTGCGTTCCAGGTGATGCCGCGCCATCAGCAGCTCCCCGTGCCGGGCCCGGTCCGCGTTCGGATCGGCAAGCCGATGACCGTTCAGCCGGCGGAAGGGTCGCGCGATTTCACCGCGCGCGTCGAGAACGCCGTACGCACGCTGGCCGCGGACGCGAGGCAGCCTGACGTTCAGGGCACGTGGATCGAGCGCTGGCGCGCGTCGGAGCCGCGCGACCTCCGCTACGAAACCGACTGAGAGGCCGGGTCGACGCGGAAGACCGGATGATCCGGCGCGATCCGGCGCAGCTCTTCGTCTGACGAGTCGGCGCTGACGCCGCCGAAGAACACCCCGACCTCGAACTTCCAGCGCCTCAGATACTCGCGCAGGATCGGAGTCCTCTGATCGTCTGGGATCTCTACCGCCTTGAAGCGCTGGACTCGACTGCCCAACAGCAGCTCGCCCTCGCCCGACTGGCGAATGTTGCGCACCCACTGCGTGTGCCCTCGCGGCGCGACGAGGTACTGCGTCTTGCCGATGGTCAGGAGGTTGACCGGCGAGCTTCGCCACTCACCCGACTTGCGCCCGCGCACGCGCAGCACGCGCGAGCCCCACACGCTGACGCCCAATCGCGTGGCGATGGCGACGCCGCGATTGAAGACGTGCTTGGTGAACCAGTCCGGCCTTTGGTAGTGCTCGGCCACCGTCGTTACGATACCTGTGCGTTGACTTACTCCATCGTGGCGCGCGACAAGCAAACAGGCGAGCTCGGCGTCGCGGTGCAATCGCACTACTTCCAGGTCGGGCCGGTGGTGCCGTGGGCGATCGCCGGCATCGGCGCCGTGGCCACGCAGTCGATGGTCAACATCAGCTTCGGACCGCTTGGCCTCGAGTACATGCGCGCGGGCTACAGCGCCGAGCAGGCGCTCAAAGCGCTACTCGCTGCTGATTCGCAGCCCGACTCTCGCCAGGTTGCGCTCGTCGATGCGGCAGGCAACGTCGCGGTGCACACCGGCGCGAAGTGCATCCCCGCGGCGGGACACCGCGCCGGCGACGGATTCAGCTGTCAGGCCAACTTGATGGAGAAGGACACCGTCTGGGATGCGATGCACGAGGCGTTCACGACGACCGACGCGCCCCTGGCTGAACGCATGATGGCCGCGCTCGACGCCGCCGAAGCGGAGGGAGGGGACATCCGGGGCAAGCAGTCCGCCGCGATGCTGGTGGCCACGGGCACGCCGACGGGCCACTCGTGGGAGGACCGCATCATCGACCTTCGGGTGGATGACGCGCCCGACCCGCTCGCCGAGCTGGACCGGCTGCTTCGGATCAAGCGCGCGTACATGGCTATGAACGACTCCGAGCAGTCGGCCGAGCAAAAGGACTATGCGACCGCCGCGACGAAGCTGCAGGAGGCGATCACGCTTGCGCCCGACATGGTGGAGATCCACTTCTGGGGCGGTCTCGGCATGGCGCAGGCCGGGATGGTCGACGCGGGATGCGAGCTGATGATGCGCGCGGTGCAGAAAGACCGGCGCTGGATCGAGACGCTGCACCGCCTCGTCGCGTCCGACCGGCTGTCAGGAGATCTCGCCGCGCAGGTCGAGGCGCAGCTCACGGCCGCTTCGCGTCGCCTCTAGACTTCACGAGTCTTGGGCAAGAACAAAGGCCGGCGCGGACCGCGCCGTCCGGAGAAAGCGCGCAAACCGGAACGCGACGACGGCGACCAGAAGGAGCAGGCCGTCGTGATGGATGCGGTCGTCTCTCAGGCTCTCCCGAACGCGATGTTCGAGGTCGAGGTGGAGGGCGGCCACAAGCTGATCGCCTACGCGGCGGGGCGTATGCGCCGCTACTTCATCCGGATCACGCCAGGCGACCGCATCCGGGTCGAGCTGTCGCCGTATGACCTGACGCGCGGCCGCATCGTCTATCGCTACAGGGATTGAGCATCCGGCAGCTTCTCGACTCGCTCGAGTCGACCCGCGTTTTCGACCTCGAACAGCTCCGCTACGCCGGCGCGCCTTCGCACCCGGCGCACATGCCCGGCTTCAACTACTTCCTGCACCGCCACCACGCGCGCGGCGCGCCGGAGGCACGCACCGGCGCTTCCGGGATCATCGTCACGCCCGAGCACTCGGGTACTCACATCGACGCCCTGTCGCACCAGGCGGAGAACCTGACCCTCCATGGAGGCATCCACGTCGACGATGGCGTGCAGACGTCGGTCGGATTCAAGAAGCTCGGCGTCGAGACGATGGCGCCACTGGTCGGGCGCGGAGTGCTGCTGGACGTCGCGGGTGAGCGACGGCTCGAGCCGGAGTACGCGATCACGCCGGACGACCTCGAGCGCGCCGTTCGCGTCGAGATCCGCCCCGCTGACGTGGTGCTGATACGTACAGGCTTTGGCGCGCTGTGGTCGCAGCCAGACGAGTACCTCCGAGCCGCCGGCGTGAGCGCCGCCGGCTCGCGCTGGCTGGTGGAGAAGAACGTGAAGGCGGTGGGCGCGGACAACATGGCGTTCGACGTCATGGGTCCCCCCGACCCGGAGCTCAAGGTGACCCTGCCCGGCCATATCCTGCTCCTGGTCCGGGCGGGCATCCCGATCATCGAGAACCTGAACCTGGAGGAGCTGGCCGCCGCCAGGGCCTACGAGTTCCTATTCGTTTGCCTGCCGCTCAAGATGCGCGGCGCAACCGGATCACCGGTGCGCCCAATCGCGATCGCCTAACTCCTCCCCACCTGTGGGGAGGTGGCGTACTCCTCCCCGTTCACGGGGAGGTGGCGCGTAGCGCCGGAGGGGCGAAACGCGTTCCCCATTCATGGGAGCGATCCTCAAAGCGATCCTTCTGGCGGTCCTTGCCGCCGCGATGGCCCCGGCAGCCCCGCCGCCGACGACCCGCGTTCTCGCCATCACCTGGCATCACCAGGAGCACAACCTCACGTGTGAGGCGGCGGCGCTACGGATGGCGCTCTCCTATTACGGCATCGCAATCGATGAGCAGACGCTCCTCGGCTACATGACGCTCGATCCGAGGCCTGCCGCGTTCGACCCGTCGGGCCGGCTGAAAGCGTGGGGAGACCCCGCGCTCAGCTACGTCGGTGACCCTGACGGGCACATCGAGCGGTACACCGGCTACGGCGTCTACAACTCGCCGGTCGCGCGAGCAGCCGTACGGGCGGGCGCGCACGTGGTCGTCAGCGGTTCAGGGCTGTACGGCGAACCGGTGCCCGTGGCCGACGTCTACAACGCGGTGCTCGTGGGCCACCCGGTCGTGGCCTGGATCAGCAACACGTACCACTCGGTTCCCCTTGCGCACTACCTCGCGTTCGACGGCTCAACCGTGGCCTACACGCTGACCGAGCACGCCGTGACGGTGGTCGGCGTGCGGCCGGACGCCGTGCTCATCAACGACCCGTGGTTCGGCCCGGCCTGGCACCCGAAGGCGCAGTTCGAGTCGGCCTATGCCACCTTCAGCCAGATGGCGGTGGTGATCCGGAGCTAGCGGAGGGGCCTAGCGCCTACCCACCGTCTGGAAGCAGTCCAGGCAGTAAACCGGCCGCGCCCCGGTCGGCACGAAGGGCACCTGGGTCGGCTTGCCGCAGTTGGAGCAGACCACATCGTGCATGACCCTGGTCCGGCCGTTGCCGTCCGCCTGCCGCCGCGCCGCCCTGCATTCCGGGCAGCGCCGGGGCTCGTTCTGGAGCCCCCTGGACTGATAAAACTCCTGCTCCCCCGCCGTAAAGAGAAACTCCCGCCCGCAGTCGCGACACGTCAAAGTCCGATCCACGAAGCTCACCGTCACCGTCTGGCCTCCCCTTGAAATCGCGCTGACGCCCGGACGATGCCGGCCGGACTACCCTCCAGCGTGCGACGGCG
>DATIOJ010000106.1:0-7801 GCA_035473355.1 Candidatus Limnocylindrales bacterium | reverse complement strand
CGTGACCGAGGGCATGCTCCACCACCTGATCGGCAAGGTGCAGGGCCGCCAGCGCGTCTTCAAGCCCGAGATCATGGTCTGCGTCCCGTCCGGCGTTACGTCGGTGGAGCGTCGCGCCGTCACCGAGGCGGCGATCTGCGGATCGAATGCACCAGGCCCGGCGAGCTCGAGGTCGTGCTGCTCAAGCTCGAGCAGGCGGGCGCGCAGGTCGAGGTGGGCGACGACTGGTTCCGGGTGTCGCGCGACCCGCACACCCTGCTGAAGCCGATCGACATGTCGACCTGGACGTTCCCCGGTTTCCCGACTGACCTACAGGCGCAGTACATGGCGTTGATGACCCAGGCCGACGGCGAGAGCGTCATCTCAGAGTACGTGCACGAGAATCGCTTCCAGCACGTCCGCGAGCTGGCCAAGATGGGCGCCGGCATCACGGTCGAGGGCCGCCTCCACGCCATCGTCCACGGCCCTGCGCGACTGCGTGGCACGGAGCTCGCGATCCCGGACATCAGGTCGGGCGCCGCCCTCGTGATCGCGGCGCTTTGCGCGGAAGGCGACAGCCTCCTGCGCAACGCGTGGCACGTCGAGCGCGGCTACGAGGATATGGTTGGCAAGCTGGCGTCGGCCGGCGCCCGGATCAAGAGCGTCAGCGTGGACTCCGACGGCAACCCCGGCTCCCCCACCTACGAGTAGTGTCGATCCTCTCCAGGAAGATCGGCATCGATCTCGGCACCTCGACGGTACTGATCTACGTCAAGGGCGAGGGCATCGTGGTCAACGAGCCTTCCCTGGTGGCCGTCAACCGCGACGGCACAAGGATCCTCGCCATCGGCAGACAGGCGTTCGAGATGGTCGGCCGCGCGCCCGACGGTATCCAGGTCGTGCGGCCGATGCGCGAGGGAGTGATCGCCGACTTCGTCGTGACCGAGGGCATGCTCCACCACCTGATCGGCAAGGTGCAGGGCCGCCAGCGCGTCTTCAAGCCCGAGATCATGGTCTGCGTCCCGTCCGGCGTTACGTCGGTGGAGCGTCGCGCCGTCACCGAGGCGGCGATCTCAGCCGGAGCGAGGCAGGCATGGCTGATCGATGAGCCGTTGGCCGCCGCCATCGGCGCGGGGCTGCCGATCGCCGAGCCGCGCGGCAACGCCATCTGCGACATCGGTGGCGGCACAACCGAGATCGCGGTCATCTCCTTGTCCGGAATGGTCGTGGCGCACTCGATACGCGTGGGCGGGAACCGGCTCGACGACGCGATCGCGACCTACATGAAACGCAAGCACAACCTGCTCATCGGCGAGCGCACGGCGGAGGAGGCGAAGGTGGCGGCGGGCTCGGCCGTGTCGATGAAGCAGCCCTTGTTCACCGAGGTCCGCGGTCGCGATCTCGTGACGGGATTGCCCAGGAACGTCGAGATCTCTTCCAACGACCTGGCGGAGGCCATTCAGGAGCCGCTGCGCCTGGTCGTCGGCGCGATTCGCGACGTGCTCGAGGAAACCCCGCCGGAGCTTGCGGCGGACATCTTCGATCGGGGGATCGTGCTCTCGGGTGGCGGGGCGCAGCTGCGTGGTCTCGACCGCTATGTGTCGATGCACACGGGGATCCCGGCGGTCATCGCCGACGAGCCGCAGACCTCGGTCGTGCGCGGCACCGGGCTTGCCCTCGAGAACTTCGAAGTCCTGAAGCGCAATCAGTCGTATCTCCGCTGATGGGGATTCGGACCTCCCCATCGCCGCCTTCGGCGGCACTTCCCCGCTAGCCGGGAAGATGACTGGCCTTAATGTCGTCGTCGATGGGTCGGGGCTCGAGCGGCCTCGGGCCGGGGTCGGCGTCTACACCACCCAGATCCTCCACGCGATGGCGGTCGCGCGCCCTGATTGCCGCCTCACGGTCTTCGGCCCACCGGGTGGCTTCGTCCACGTGCCCGATGCCAACTACCGTCTGCTGCCGCGCGCCCGCCTGATCGGCCGGCACATCACGTGGCCGGCCGATATCCGGCGCATGAAGCCCGACGTGTACTTCGGCCCGGCAGGGGCGCTTCCGCTGGGACGAGTCGGCGCGCCGGCCGCCATCACCGTGCACGACCTCGCGATCTACCGCAACCCGCGCTGGTTTCCGGCGCGCCAGCCGCTGAGCACGCGGCTCGTCGTGCCGCGCTCGATCCTCCGCGCGGACGTCGTGATCGCGGTGTCGGAGAACACGGCCAGAGACATCGCCGAGCTGTTCGGCATGGACCGCGCCCGAATCGAGGTCGTGCCGCACGGGGTCTCCCCGCGGCTGCGTCCGATGGGCGCCGACGAGCTCGCAGACGTGCGCTCGCGCCTCGGCCTGCCAGAGCGCTTCATCCTCTTCGTCGGCACCGTCGAGCCGCGCAAGAACCTGGAGACGCTACTCGACGCGTGGGCGCTGATGCGTGACCGGCCCGACCTGGTGGTGGTCGGGTCGTGGGGCTGGCGCTACGAGGCGATCCGCGACAAGATGGCCCGGCTAGGGCCGCGCCTGCATCACCTCGATTCCGTCGACCCCGATGACCTGCCGGCCATCTACAACCTCGCCCGCGCGTTGGCGCACCCCGCCTGGTACGAGGGGTTCGGCCTGCCGCCCCTCGAGGCGATGGCGTGCGGCACGCCGGTGGTCGTGTCGGACCGCTCGAGCCTGCCGGAGCTGGTCCAGGACGCGGGTCTGATCGTCCCCGCCGGCGAGCCCGAGGCCTGGCGCAAGGCGCTGGAGCGGGTGGTGGGGGACACGCAGCTGGCCGCCGACCTGCGCCACAGGGGGATCCTTCGCGCCGCCCAGTTCAGCTGGGAACGCGCCGCCACCCGCACGTGGCACGCCATCGACCGCGCGGCTAAGAAACCAGCTCTTTGATCACCTCTGCCACGCCGGCCGCCGTCCTGTCCCACGTGAACTTCGCCGCCCTCGCGCGCGCGATCCGGGCCAGGCGCGTACGCAGCGGCTGATCGTTCAGGGCGACGTCGAGCACGCTCGCCAGCTGCGCGGGATCGTCCGAGGGGTGAAAGTAGAGAGCGGCCTCACCGCCGACCTCGGGTAGGGACGACGCCTTCGCCGCCACGACCACCTTGCCCCGGGCCATCGCCTCGAGCACGGGCAGTCCGAAACCTTCATAGAGGCTGGGCACGATGACGGCCGCGGCGCGCTTGTAGAGCAGCTCGAGCATCGGCTGGTCGACTGTTCCTAGAACCCGGATCTGGGTCGAGTTGCGCAGCTGATCGGACAGGGCGTGGTCGCGCTCCGGTCCGGCCACGACGAGGTTGACGCCGTCGAGCCGCTCCACGGCCGCGAGCGCGGCGGCCTGGTTCTTCCGCGCCTCGACGCGGCCCACCTGCAGGACGAACGTCCCATTGACCCCGAGCTCGTCCAACCGAGAGGCTGGCGCAGAAGGAGTTGAGGGAGGGCTGATGCCCAGGGGCACCACGCGGATGCGTTCGGGGGCCACGCCGTACACGTCGACGAGGTCTTCCTTGGTGGACTCGGACACGGCGATCAGGAGCCGGCACCGCACCGCCGCCCAGCGCGTGGTCACTCGGAGATACGTCCGGTCCGCCAGTGAGTACGCCTCCGGGTGCCGCTCGAAGGCAAGGTCGTGGATCACCGCGAGCGTCTTGCCGGGCCACGCGAACGGAACGACGTGCCCAGGGACGAAAAGCAAGTCCGGGCGCTCGCCGGCGAGAGCGATCGGCAGCCGGATCTGCGACCACATCCGCCAGAACGGCAGGACCATGACGTCCATCCGAAGGTCGGCCTTGGGCCGCGAGCCGAAGAAGCGCCAGCGGTACTCCGGGGCCGCCGCCGGCAGGCGTGCGCAGACCTCTCGGGTGAAGATCTCCGTGCCCGTAACGATCGGTCGCGTCGCCGGGTTGACATCGACAGCGATGGTCGTTTTCCGCGCCAACCCCACCACTTCTTGGACGACCTTAAGCTAACGGCCGTGGGGCACGCAGGCGGTCGCATTGCAATTGCGGCGGCGCTCCTTTTGGCCACCGGTTTCCTGGTCCAGGCCCAGGATTCGGCGCCCCCTGCGCCGGTCTTGGCATCCACGCCAACGGTGCAGATCAGGCCCATTCTCGACGTCCAGGCGAGCGGGAGCGGACGCGAGTACTTCATGTCGCGGCACGAGGTCGTGCCGATCGGAGCGAGCACGGTTCAGCTGCCGATCCTGATGTATCACTACATCCGAAAGCCGCCCTCGATTCGTACCGATTACCTCGGCTACAAGCTGTCGGTTTCGCCCGAGGACTTCACGGCTCAGGTGCAGTGGCTCTACGCCAACCACTACCACACCGTGACGTTCGACGACATTCGCGCTTACTTCGCGGGGGCGGCTCCTCTGCCTTCGCGGCCCATCGTCATCACCTTTGACGACGGCTATAAGGACCTGTACACGACCGCGTTTCCGATCCTTGCCGCGCATGGCTTCAGCGCCGTCGCCTACATCGTCAGCGGATTCGTCGGGCGGCCCGAAAACGTCTCGCGCGCCGAGGTCCTTCAGATGGATAGGGCCGGCATCGAGATCGCGTCGCATACGGTCAACCACGCCAACCTCGCCGGTTCCAGCGCGGGCTCGGTGGCGTACGAGCTTGGTCAGTCGAAGCGATGGCTCGAGCAGCTGGTGGGACACCCGGTGCTCGATTTCGCCTACCCATCGGGCAAGTACAACGCTCAGACGGTGCAGGCGGTGATGCAGGCCGGGTACAGCTCGGCCGTGATCACCGACGGGCCAAGCCTGCACACCCTCGCCAACCGCTACCTGTGGGGGCGCGTCCGGGTCGGCGGAGGGGAGACCCTGGACGCCTTCATCGCCAGCCTCGGTTCGTCGATGCCGTCGGTGACCATCTCGAGCCTCGACGTAGAGCCCTCTTGACCGAGGCTCGCATCCTCGGTGTGAGGGTCGACTGCCTGGACACGGAAGAAGCGCTGGAGCTGATCGAGCGATTCGCCACCAGCGGAACCTTCCACCAGGTCGCGACCGTGAACCCTGAGTTCGTCATGCGCGCCCAGAGCGACCGCGAGTTCGCCCGCGTGCTCGCCTCGGCGGACCTGTGCCTGCCTGACGGCACGGGGGTGGTGTGGGCGGCTCGGCGCCAGGGCTGTGCGCTGTCTGCCCCCGTGGCGGGAGTCGACCTGGTGGAGCCGCTGGCCGAGATGTGCGTCCGGCGCGGACTCAAGCTGTTCCTGCTGGGTGCGCAGCCCGGGGTCGCAGGCGAGCTGGCAGACAGGCTCACGGCGGAACATCCGCGACTGCAGGTTGCCTCCCACCCGGGAGCCCCCGACCCCGCGCACGATGACGAGACCTTGCGCCTGATTGGACGGCAAGGCACCGACGTGCTGCTCGTCGCATACGGCGCCCCGGCGCAGGAGCTGTGGATCGATCGCATGCGCGAGCGCCTCGGGGTAGGCGTCGCGATCGGCGTCGGGGGAGCCTTCGACTACCTCACCGGGCGGGTGCCGCGGGCTCCCGAATGGATGCGCCGGTCGGGCCTCGAGTGGCTGCACCGGCTTGTCCGGCAGCCCTGGAGGGTTCGGCGCATGGCCGTTCTCCCGGTTTACGCACTGAGGGTTCTGAGGCCGCCCAAGTAACATCCCAGCCCGTGCTCAGCGTCGTCATCCCTTGCTACAACGAGGAGCAGCGACTTCCGCGCACCGTCGAGCAGATCGAGAGGTTTCTCGACGGCAAGCAGACCCCCTACGAGCTGATCCTGGTCGACGACGGCAGCGCCGACGGAACGCGCCAGGTCATGGACGCGGCGGCGAAGAAACACGCGGGCGTGCGGATCGAGGTGCTTCCCCACAACCGCGGTAAGGGCCGCGCGCTGGCGGTCGGCGTCCAGGCGGCGAAGGGCGACGAGATCCTGCTCACCGACGCCGACCTCTCGACCCCGATCGAGGAGCTCGACAAGCTGGAGGCCGCGCTGCGCGGCGGAGCCGGCGTGGCCATCGCCTCTCGGGCGGTCCGAGGCTCACGCGTGGAGGTCTCGCAACCGATCTATCGCGTGCTCATGGGCAAGGCGTTCAACCTGATCGTGCAGGCAGTGCTGCTGCCCGGCATCTGGGACACGCAGTGCGGATTCAAGCTCTTTCGGGCAGACGTCGCCAAGCGCGTCTTCGCCGGGCTGATCACGGACGGTTTTGGCTTCGATCCCGAGGTTCTTTACAGGGCCCGCAAGCAGGGTGTGAAGATCGTCGAGGTTCCGGTGGTCTGGCGGAACTCGACCCCGACCAAGGTCAGCGCGGTCCGCAGCTCGCTCGACATGCTCAAGCACGTCATCCGGCTCCGCTTCGTCGTATGACTGCCGAGCGCATCCTCACCCCCCGCAAAGCTCCGCCGAGCGAGGTCCTCGTCGTCCTGCCGACCTTCAACGAGCGCGAGAACCTGGCCGGCGTGGTGGCCGGCGTCAGGCACCTCGGCCACGACGTGCTGGTGGTGGACGACGCGTCGCCCGACGGCACCGGCGCGCTGGCCGACGACCTGGCAGCGGGCGATCCCGGCGTGCGAGTGCTCCACCGCGAGCGGAAGCTCGGCATCGGAAGCGCGTACGTCGACGGCTTCCGGATCGGGCTCGCCGACGGCTCGCTTCTGTTCATGGAGATGGACGCCGACGGCTCGCACCGGGCCCAGGACCTCGATTCGATCGTCGACGCCTCGCGGGGCAGCCGGGGCCTGGCGATCGGGTCGCGCTACATGCGAGGTGGCGAGATCTCCGGCTGGCCACCGCACCGCCTGCTCCTTTCGCGCGGCGCCAACGTCTACTGCCGCGCGCTCCTGGGCCTGCGCGTGCGCGACTGCACGTCAGGTTTCCGCTGCTACACGAGGGACCTGCTCGTGAGCATGAAGCTCGACGAGGTCGTGTCGCAGGGCTACTCGTTCCAGATCGAGATGGTCCACCGCACGGTGAAGCTCGGATACCCTGTGGTCGAGGTCCCGATCCGATTCGAGGACCGGATCGCCGGCGCGTCCAAGGTCTCGCAGGGAGAGATCAGGCGGGCGCTCTGGACTGTTCTTCGCCTGAGCATGTCGCGATGAAAACTCTGGAAAGTCTCCTCCCCGCTAGCGGGGAGGTGGCGCCTACGGCGCCGGAGGGGAGGCCCGAATCCCCAGCCCGCCTGTCCGAGTGGCGGCTCCCGATTCTCCTCGGGCTCGCCCTCGCCGTCCTCACCGCGATCCCCTACCTCTACGCCTACGCGGTCCAGCCGCCAGGCCACGTCTTCGTCGGCTTCTTCTACCTGTGGGACGACGCGACGACCTATCTCGCCAAGATGCGCGAGGGCTGGGAGGGATCCTGGGCGTGGCAGAACCGGTACACGACCGAGTCCGGTTCGACCGCCTACCTCTTCCTGTTCTGGATCGCCCTCGGCCACGTCGCCGCGGTCACGAACCTTCCTCTTCTCGTGGTTTTCCACCTGGCCCGAGTCGCCGGGGCTTTCGCCCTCATGGCGGCGAGCTGGCTTTTCATTCGGCACTTCATCCAGGACCGGACCGCGCGGCGCTTCGCCCTTTTCTTCCTGGCCTTCGGGCTCGGCCTCGGCCTGGTCATCTGGGCGGCCGGGAGGCCGGACCTCTTCGACGGGCCGACCGAAGGGCTCGACCTCCGGATGCCGGAGCTGAGCGTGTTCTACTCCGTCCTCGCGCTGCCCCACTTTGCGTGGTCCGGCGTCTTCGCCGCTCTCGGCATTGCGCTCACCTTCAAGGCGATCGAGCGTGGAAGCCTCCTCCTCGGCGTGCTGGCGGGGCTGGCGTGGCTGGGCCAGGCCTCGATCCATCCCCAGATGCCGGTCCTGATGGGAGCCG
>DATIOJ010000105.1:0-4178 GCA_035473355.1 Candidatus Limnocylindrales bacterium | reverse complement strand
CACTGTCTTTGTCGAACCCGTCCGGGTCCAGCTGGTAGCGGACGTGCAGAGACAGCCAGCGCAGGTTCTTGACCGAGTAGTCGCGGGCGAAGCCGATCCACTGCTCCTGGTCCAGGCACTCGGCTTTGTCGCCGAGCTTGTCGCGCAGGTGGCAGATTACGGATGCCGACTGGTAGCCGATCTCGCCTGAGCTCAACGCCTCGGCGACGCGGGGCATCGCCGCCAGCTGCTCGCCGATGCAGAGTCGATCGGAGGCAGAGGTGGGTGACATGGAGCAGGTGCTGGCGACCCACGAGACCGGCGTCCGGCCGGTCAGAACATGATCGCCACGCTTTGTCGCCTCATGGACAACCCGGGCGAACTTCCCCTCCTGCCGGTCGATCAGGGACCGGAAGGCAACTGGATCGAGATCATCGGACTGCTCGATTGCTGCAACCGCGGAGGCTAGGAGGTCGAGTCCATCCACGCCTCAATCGTACAAACATTCGCCCTATATGTCAAGCGTTTACTGCCACCAAATGTACTGAATCGCCCCCCGAGTTCGCCCCCTTCCCAGTCCTTCCAGCCCCACCGGCGCTTGCCCCATCCCCCGGCCAAGGCCGGGTACTTCCCCGCAAGCGGGGAAGAGCCACCTCCCCACAAGTGGGGAGGAACCTACGCCCCTACCTCACCCCCTTCCCAGTTCTTCTCTAACCCGCAGCGTCGAGCACCCGCCGAACCTCCCGCGCCACCTCCACATCCTCGCGCGCCCTGACCACGAGCGTGGGCACGCGCGCCCCCGAGGCGCTCACGTCCCCGTCCCCCTCCATTCCCGCATTCACCCCCGCCTCGACCTCCAACCCCAGAAACCGCAGCCCCGCCACCGCCGCCGCCCGCACCGGCGCCGCGTTCTCCCCCACCCCACCTGTGAACACCAGCGCGTCCAGCCCGTTCATCGCCGCTGCCATGGCCGCGATCAGCGCGCGAAGGCGGTGGACATACACGTCGAACGCGAGCTCCGCGCGATCGTCTCCCGCCTCGATCCGCTGCAGGATCTCGCGCATATCCCCCGTCCCCGCCAGCGCCAGCAGCCCACCGTTGCGATCCAGCGCCTCCGTGAACTCCTCCTCCCCAAGACCCGCGTGTCGCTGCAGATAAAGCAGCGCGCCCGGATCGATGGTGCCGGACCGAGTCGCCATCACGAGCCCCTCGAGTGGCGTGAACCCCATCGTCGTGTCCACCGACCGCCCTCCCCGCACGGCGGCCAGCGATGCGCCCGCGCCGAGGTGACACGTCACCACGCGCAGGTCGTGCGGCGATCGCCCCAGCATCTCGGCCGCGCGGCGGGACGCGTACGCGTGTGAAAACCCGTGGAATCCATACCTCTTGATCCCATACCGCTCGCGCCACTCGTCGGGCACCGCGTACGTCGATGCCGCCGCCGGGATGCGCGCATGGAACGCCGTGTCAAAGCACGCGACCGCCGGCGCTCGCGGGAGCAGCTCGCGCGTGGCGGCGATACCCGACAGCGCACCGGGCAGGTGCAGCGGTGCGAGGTCGGTGATCGTGACGAGGTAGCGGATGACCTCAGCGTCGATCCGCACCGACGACGAATACCGAGGGCCTCCGTGCACGACGCGGTGACCGATCGCTTCGATGCCTTCCATGCCCCGGATCGCGCCCGCCAGCTGCGCTTCCTCGACCCGACCACCCGGCGCTTCGAACTCCCTCTCCGCGAGGGTGTTGCCGTCCGCGTCGACCAGGCTCAGCTTCAGCGAGCTGGAGCCTGCGTTCAGGACAAGGACGCGCAAAGACGGCTCAGTAAGGCCAGACCCAGGCCAGAATCTCCGGCGCGTCCTGGCCGTGATCGCGCGTGTACTGGCGGGCGCGCAACCTGTGGTCGACCATCGCCTGCCGGACATGCGCCGCCTTAGAGCCCAGCGATGGCACACGATCCACGACATCCATGACCAGGTGATACCGGTCGAGGTCGTTGAGCATGACCATGTCGAATGGGGTCGTGGTCGTGCCTTCCTCCTTGTATCCGCGCACGTGGATGTTGGGATGGTTCGTCCGCCGGTACGTGAGGCGGTGGATGAGCCACGGGTAGCCGTGGTGGGCGAAGATCACGGGCTTGTCCAGCGTGAAGACCTCGTCGAACTCGGCATCGCTCAGTCCGTGCGGATGCTCGGACGGAGGTTGCAGGCGCATGAGGTCGACGACGTTGACGACGCGTACCGCGAGCTCCGGGAGGTGCTGGCGGATCAGGTCGGCGGCGGCCAGCGTCTCCAGCGTCGGAACATCACCGGCGCAGGCAAGCACGACGTCCGGGTCGCGGCCGGTGTCGGTGCTCGCCCAATCCCAGATGCCCAGGCCCCGCGCGCAGTGCGCGATCGCGTCGTCCATCCCGAGATAGGTCAGCGCCGGCTGCTTGCCCGCGACGATCACGTTCACGTAGTTGCGGCTCCGCAAGCAGTGGTCCGCCACGGAGAGCAGGCAGTTGGCATCGGGCGCGAGGTAGACGCGGATCACCTCGGCCTTCTTGTTGACCACGTGGTCGATGAAGCCTGGGTCCTGGTGCGAGAAGCCGTTGTGGTCCTGGCGCCACACGTGCGACGAGAGCAGGTAGTTGAGCGACGCGATCGGCCGCCGCCAGGGAATCGACCGCGACACCTTCAGCCACTTGGCGTGCTGGTTGAACATCGAGTCGATGATGTGGATGAACGCCTCGTAGCAGTTGAAGAAGCCGTGGCGGCCCGTCAGCAGGTAACCCTCGAGCCACCCCTCGCAGAGGTGCTCGCTCAGCACCTCCATCACGCGACCGTCGGGAGCGAGGTGATCGTCGCCCGGCACGATCTCGGCGTTCCACGCTCGATTGGTCGCCTCGAGCACGGCGCCCAGCCGGTTCGACACTGTCTCGTCCGGCCCCATGATCCGGAAGTTGTCGCCGTTCCTCTTCACCACGTCGCGTAGGTACACGCCGAGCACGCGCGTGGCCTCGCTGGATGTCGTGCCCGGCTTGCCGACCTTCACGGCGTAGTCGCGGAAATCCGGCAGGCGCAGGTCCTTCAGCAGCTCGCCGCCGTTGGCGTGCGGATTGGCGCTCATGCGGCGGTCGCCGACCGGAGCGAGCTGCACAATCTCGTCGACCACCCTGCCCGACGCGTCGAAGAGCTCATCGGGCCGGTAGCCGCGCATCCAGTCCTCGAGGATCTGCAGGTGCTCGGGCTTGGTGGCGAAGTCCGTGACCGGTACCTGGTGCGCACGCCAAGTCCCTTCGACAGGCTCGCCGTCAACCTCCTTGGGCCCCGTCCAACCCTTCGGCGTGCGCAGGATGACCATCGGCCACGCGGGCCGTTGGCCGCCGCCGTGCTGCTTGATCCGGGCGATCTCGCTCAGCGCCCAGTCGAGCGCCGCGGCCAGCTCTTGATGCACGCGCATCGGGTCGTCACCGGCCACGGTCACGGGCGCGTGCCCGTAACCCTTCATCAGGTCGACCAGCTCCGAATCGGGGATGCGGGCCAGCACCGTCGGATTCGCGATCTTGTAGCCGTTCAGGTGCAGGATCGGCAGGACTGCGCCATCGCGTGCGGGATTCAGGAACTTGTTCGAGTGCCAGCTGGCCGCCAGGGGCCCTGTCTCCGCCTCGCCGTCGCCGACGATGCAGAACACGGTCAGGTTCGGGTTGTCGAACGCCGCGCCGTACGCGTGCAACAGCGCGTAGCCGAGCTCGCCACCCTCGTGGATGGAGCCTGGCGTCTCGGGTGCATTGTGGCTGGGGATCCCGCCTGGGAACGAAAACTGGCGAAACAGCTTGCGCAGGCCGGTCTCGTCCAGCGTCACGTCCGGGTAGCGCTCGGTGTATGTGCCTTCGAGGTACGCGTTCGCCACGCCCGCGGGCCCGCCATGACCCGGACCCATGATGTAGATGGCGTCCAGGTCGCGCTGCTTGATGACCCGGCTCGCGTGCGCGTAAATGAGGTTCAGTCCAGGGGATGTCCCCCAGTGGCCGAGGAGGCGTGGCTTGATGTCGTCCAGCTTCAGCGGACGGCGCAGGAGTGGGTTGTCAAGGAGATATATCTGGCCGGCGGAAAGGTAGTTGGCCGCGCGCCAGTAAGCGTCGATGCGGCGTAGCTCGTCCGCGCCGAGGGGCTGGGCCTGCTCCAGGCCGGCGCGGCCGGGCGCACTCGTCTGGCTCA
>DATIOJ010000104.1:0-23391 GCA_035473355.1 Candidatus Limnocylindrales bacterium | reverse complement strand
CTATGGCCGTTTCCACGATTTGCCTCGCTGGCCTGGTTTCCAGCAGCGTCTGGTTGGCGGCGGCCGGTGGTTGGCAGTGGCTGCCGGCCTTCTACGGGGCGGCGGCCTCGTTCATACCAGGGACTCTCCTGTCCGGTGTTGAGGTGCTGCAACGACACCGTGCTCCAAAGACCCTACCGCCTGGCATGCCGCGCAAATCGGCTCTGGCGTCCTTTGCCGGGATCATTCTGGTGACGGCCGTCTTTGGCTACCTCTACAACGAGGCGCTGACAACTCCGCGTGGGTCGGCTTCGGATCAGTCGGCGCAATTGTCAAATGACACCTGGACCTGGGCTGGATCGAGCTGGAGGCTTCAGTCGCCCAGCCACCGTCCGCCCGCACGCGAAAGCGCAAACCTGGCTTTCGACAAACAGAAGAATCTGGTCGTGCTCTTCGGCGGGATCGACCACCGAGACACGTGGACGTGGGATGGAAGGGACTGGGCGGAGCGCCGCACAGCGGCCCGGCCAGACCTATCGGTCGGCTCGATCGTGTACGACAGCCAACTCCAGGGGATCGTCTTCGTTGATGAGTCAGCCCGCCTGTGGTCGTTGGATGGCAGCGGCTGGCAGGAAATCTCCCGGACCGGCGGCCCCAAAGCTGCCGCTTACACGGGGGCCACGGGAACAGCGGTCTATGCGGGCTACGACGAGAAGCTGGACGAGCTTGTGGTCCTCACAGATACCTGGCGAACCCGTGAGAGCACCTCGGCGATGGAGACCTGGACATGGGATGGAGTTGAGTGGCGTCTGGCGGCGAGCGAAGTCGACGCCTTTTTTGAAGGCCCGGATCCAGCCGGATCGTCGAACCTGATCTATGACCCCGACTCTGGACAGCTCATTAGCATCGGCCGTCACAGGACCTGGACATGGGATGGAGTCCGCTGGACGCCGCAAGACCAGCCTTTCGTTGGCTCAGGCGGGGGAGCCTACGATTCTCTTCGACATCAGCTCGTCTATTTGTTCAGGAACTCGCCTGCCACCACCTGGCTCTGGGACGGTAGAGGCTGGTCCAGCTCAGCTTCGGTGGTCCAGTGGACCGGACAAGACGTAGCGGTAGCATTCGACGTGACGCACGGCGTCGTGGTTCTCTTTGGATGACGAAGGCCACCGATAAGCCGGTCGCGGTCTGGGCGAGCGAACTCCGAGCGGGTTGCTCCCCCCAGTCTGCGTCAAGACCGGCCGGCGCGCGGAGCAGAGACTCACATTTCGTCACGTATGGGGTGGCCCGCCTGGTTCTTGCTTGGCCCACTGCTTGCTTCACTCATAGGTGGCAACCACATCACGCTTTGGGTCGCGAGCAGCGGCGTGAACCTTCTCTCGTTTGTAATCGCAACATGACGCGCCTAGGATGGGGGACCGCGGCCGATTTGAGCCCGGTCACCTCCGGCGCTCCCCTCCGATTAGAGGCACGCCAAGAAACGCCGCGAGCTCCTGTAGTCCAGCCGTTCCGTAAATGTCAGTCGTCACCAGGAGCGAGCGTCCCGTTGCATCGCGAAAGTTGACCCGTTTCGACAGGTCTTGCGTGAGCGCCATCAGCGCAACGCCGAACCAAAAGCGCGATGCGGTATCGCCGGCGGGCTCCAAGGCGATCGAAGCAACATCTTGTCTTCGCACGCTGCGTTTGCCCAAGATGATCTCCTGCGCATCCACGATCAATTCGAGATGCCTCCACCTCAATCCGACGAGCACGGTCAGGAGCGTTGTCGTGAGTAGGAACCACGCGGTTGCCAGCCTTGCGATCCAGTCGGACTCGGCCCACGCCGCGATCGTGACAGCCAACGCGATGCCAATGGCCAGTATCCCGACCGCGACCGCGGCCACAGCCCACCGCCGCTGAGGAGGCCACCCGAAACGCTCCATCTTGTTCCTTTCCTCCTCAACTTCAACGCTGGCGGCGTGGAGATCCCTGTGGTTACTGCTCGGTGCCATCACGCGTAGCTTGCACTGATCCAGACCGACTGCTTGGACTCGTCCGCGAGAGCGCAGAGCCTGATGTAAACGGCGTGGTTGTGTTGTTCGTTCTTCCGTTCGCAATGACATTCACCGCCACGACCGCTTGGTCAAGGGCTCCGGGTGGGCGCGAGTACTCCCGCTCGTGGCCGGCGCCGGCCTCTCGGTTGCAGGTTGGGGGCTGGTACTCGGAATCCCGATCCTCGTCTCTGCAGCACGGGCACCGCTACAGGGGGGATCCCTCGCCCTCTACCCAGCCGCCATAACTGGCAGCCATGTCGTTCCATCCCAACGCCAACGTCCATCGTCACTGAGGGTGGGGTATCTGAGCCCACCCTTGACCCAAGATTGGCCGTCTGCGGATAGCACCCAACGCCTGGAAACGAACCTGTAGGCACCCCAGCCGACGATGACGAACAGGCCCACAACAATCGTGGACGTGGCGAGTGACGAGACGATGTCGACACTCCATCGCTGAGCTCCGATCGTTACGAGTGACGGCAGCCCGCCGCCGGCAATGCTGCCCACCCACCAATAACGACGGACGTTCGCGCTGACAAGCGTTGTGATTGCGAGAGGCACAAGGAGCAGAAAGAGGAACACGGGGATTGAAATCGCCGTGGTCGAAATCGACTCGTAGCCAACTGACCCGCGCGCGTAATACTCATCGTTCGCCTGGAAGACAAGAATCACGACGGCCACTATGCCGAGAGGCACTTCGACTACCAGCCAAAGGGCTGCGGCGATCGCGCTCAATGCCCCTGGCCCGATCGATGCCATTGCCCAACGCGTACCAGTCCACCTCGCATAGCGCCCGTCTGGCGAAGTTGCAGGCATCCAAGCGGTTCCGCTCCACCACCATCGGCCGTCGCTAGAGAACTGAGGAGCCGCCGTAGGACTGGCTGGCTGCATCGCAGAGAGTACTTAGGCTCTTGCTACGGCCGAATCAGGCACCGAACCTGAAAATCGGTCGGCAACAGGGCGAGGCGTCACGTTGACAGGCGCGCTCCCCGCGACCGCGCCGCTCGGGACTGCGGCCACAACTTCGGCCACGACCAGGATTCTGAAACCAGCTGATGTGCGCCTCATATCGCTGCATCCTCCTCGTCTTTGACGCTGCCATGGAAAGCCGCGCGGCCAAGAACCTGGTCGATCCTAGTCCCGCGCGTCTTTCTTGCCATCGTCAGAACTGCGTACGTAGCGCTTTTCGTGGAGGTCTGGTAGGTTTGGCGCGGGTCGGAGTGAACCAGGAACGCCGCCAGAGCCGTTCGGTTCTGACCCCACGCGAGCGCGAGATCGCGGACCTCATCGGACGCGGCATGACCAACCGTGGCATCGCATCGACCCTGGATATCACTGAGCGTACGGCGAGCAGCCACGTCCAGAACATCCTGAACAAGCTGGGTCTCGACAACCGGACGCAGGTCGCGACATGGTGGGCGCACGCAAGTGACCTACCGACGGCCGAGGTGAGCCGGCCGGTGACAAGCGCATCGCCAGCCACGGCGTCCGCAGTTCGGACCCCTAGCTACGGCCGGCCGGTGTTGATCGCGGCATGCGGAGTCGCAATGCTGTTGATATTCGCCACCGATGGTGAACTGCCTTTGGCCGCTCAGGGCGCAAACGTTGTAAATGTGCAGCCGGCGGTTCGGGATCAGCTGTTCTTTCAGGCCACGATGGATGGCCAAGGCCTGGAATTTGGCCCTGCACCGATTGTCGGCGACCAGAACGCGTCGCGAGTTCGGTTTCTCAAGGGCGCGGTCGAATTCTCGGTGCTCAAGCCTGGTGGGCTGACCGGTACCAGCCCGGCGATGCATTCACTGCCACGGTATTTCGCGGAGATCGGGATATCCGTAACTAAGGGTTCGCTCGTCAGCTTCTGGTTCAGCCTGACCCAACCCGACAGTTACAAGAACATCGGGTCATACCTGGTGGGAGTGAACACGTACGACGAGTACCTCCAACTTGGCTACTTCATCCAGGACCAGGACGTCCTCTGGTTAAGCAGGCCAGTCCCCATCGCGGGCTTGCAGGCGGGCCGGTCGTTCAGGGTCGCGGCGCTTGTCGATCCCCCCCGCTTCGCCGTCTATCTTGATGGAAATTCGGTCATCGACACGCGGCACACGCCCAACACGCCCCTTCAGACACCGACGTTTCAAATCTTTGGGGATGGAACAGGTACGGTGACCATGACCTCGCTGACCATTTACACGCTGAAGTAGTTCGGAGGACGCCGTTCCCCGACTACCGAACTCTGAGTGACGTATTGCCGAAGTCGTGCCGTGCACTTAGCCAAGGCAAATAGCCGGCCGCTCCACAGCGTGAATCGCCCTGGGTTTCTTGGAGGCTCTGTGCTTTGAAATCGTGCCGATTCGACGCTGCTCCAACCCATTGGCTATACCTTGGTTATGCCAAGCGGCTGCGACCCTCGCGCCGGAGCAGATTTTGCATTCGAAATTGGCAGGGGCGGAAGGATTCGAACCCTCGGCCCTCGGTTTTGGAGACCGATGCTCTGACCAGACTGAGCTACGCCCCTATGCGCCTACGGCATTCTACCCAACCCCTTCCGGACGCCCCTTAGCATCGAACCGTGGCTGTCTTCCTGGCCAACGTCGGCCGTCAACGCGGGCCACGCGGCCCGGTCGCCGCTCTTCGACGATGGCGCTTTCGAACTTCTTCCGATACCGGAGAAACACAAATGGCGGCCGCCGATGCTGCGCCTGCGCGACGTCGGACGGCTCGCCCGCCACGCCCCCGCCGGATGGCGGGACCGCGCCGTCCACCTGGACCCCGACCTACGCTCGACGACGCCGACTTACGGAGACAACTGTCGCCGCGCCGGGCGAGCCTTCAGCCTCCGGCGCGCCAAGGCAGACGATGCGATCGTCTTCTTCGCGCGGCTCCACCCGGCCGACCGCCGCGCCGCGTTCTGGTTCGTGGGCGCGCTGATGATCGAGGACGTCCTGCCCGACGTCGAGCGCGACCCGGGCGCCGGATGGTGGGACGGCAACGCGCATGTGCGGCGCGCCCGCGCGACCGATACCTGGGATTCGTTCTGGGTCTTCAAGGGCGGCTGCGGCTCTCGCCTGTTCGAGCGCGCCCTCCCGCTCGGGCGCGACCGCCTCGAGACGTTGCTCGGCACTCCCCTCCGCTGGCCGTCGAATCGGACCGACCTCCAGACCATCGGTTCCTACACCCGCGCGATCAGGCGCATCGAGGGCAAAGGAGAAGAGTGGCTGCGCTCGATCTGCCTGTCCTGATCGTCGGCGACGTCCACGGCGACCTCGAGCGCCTCTTCGCCGCACTCAAGCCTTACCCCGCCGAGGAATGGCGGACCATCTTCCTGGGCGACCTCGTCGACTACGGAATGTTCGGCGTCGGCGCACTCCGTTACGCGCGCGATCGGCCCAACTCCGAGATGGTGCTCGGCAACCACGAGGTCGCCCTGCTCGCGGCGCTCCGCGATCCCTCACGCGTGGGCTTCTACATCAGCATCGGCGGCCAGCTGCACGACCTCGATGAGCTCCGCAAAGACGAGCCGCTGCAGATCTGGATCATGGCACGGCCTCTCCTGCTGAAGCTCGAAGACGGCACCTTGATCCAACACTGTGGCAATGACGATTACCGACTACTTCTGGGCAAGGAACAGTCGGACCCGGTGGGCACCATCAACACCAACGGCCGCCTCGTGCTCGAGTCGGGCGACGCTCACCTGTTGTGGGATGTCATGAGCGGCAAGGGCGTCTTCGCCACCCACGCCGATCGTCTCGATCGCTGGCTAGAGCTCACCGGCTCACGCCGGGTTGTCTTCGGGCACACGCCCCACCACGAACCGAAGCCGGCGCTCTACCACGGCGGCAAGGCGATCAACTACGACGGTGGGTTGGCGCGGGCCCACTACCGTCGCGCCGCGCCCCTCGCCGCGAGCGTCGGCCCGCTTCCGCCGTAGAGTCAGGCGACCGCCGGCCGGCAGTCCTTGCACGGCCGGTAGCCCGCCCGGCGTGCCTCCGCCTCATCGTGGAAGAAGACGAAGTTCTCCTCGCGGGCGCGCCGGCCGTGGTAGCAGGTCGGAAAGCAAAAGATCTTCGTGCTCTTGATCCCTTCGTAGCGAAGGCCCGACTGCGCCAGCTTCTGCAGGCGCGCGAGCTGCACGCCCTCGAGGTTCAGGATCTCGCGCTTCGCCTCCGGGCCGCCTCCGCCGTAGTTTCCGATCACCCCGTCCGAGCGCACCACGCGGTGGCACGGAATGAAGTAGGGAATTGGATTGTTCGCCAGCGCCGTACCGACCGCCCGCACGGCCGCGGGGTGCCCGATCTCGCGCGCGATCCATCCGTACGGCCTGACCTCGCCGCGCCGGATCTCCAGCGTCTTGTGCAGCACGGCCTGGGAAAAGGGAGTGAGACCCCGCAGGTCGAAACGCAGACGGCGCTTGCCCTCGAGCTGGTCTTCGATCTTCGCGGCGAGGTCCGTCGGCGGCTGCACACGCACCAGCTGGCGGCCGACTTCCCGGCGGAACCACCGCTCGAACTCCGTGGCCGACTGGCAGCGCATCGCAGCCGACACGCCGTGCCCGCTCCAGGCCACGTAGACAGGTCCGAGCATCGTTTCGAAAAGCGCGTAAGAGTCGGCCACCCCGACCTTCTCGAGCACGCGATCGGCAAAGCCTGCGGGCGCTTTCGCGTCGCCCAGCCGCTTCAGGTCAAGCATCATGGTCGCCATGGTCTTCTCCTCTGAGCATTTTCAGTCCGCGGTGAACGTTGGCCTTGACCGTCCCCACCGGTTGGCCGAGCGCCTCTGCCACCTCGGCGTAAGAAAGGTCCTGGACGTGGCGCAGCACGACAGCCTCGCGATATCTCGCCGGCAGACAGGCAACGCGGGCGGCCACCTCATCGATCTCGGCCTTCCGCATCACGTCTTCCTCCGGACCGGCCGAGTGGTCCGGCTCGCTGCCGTTGAGCTCGACCAGGCGCGGCCGGCTGCCCCGCACCCTGTTGCGCACGACGTTGACCGCGATCCGGTGCAGCCACGCCCTCTCCTTGAGGTCGCGAACCCGCTCCGGTGGATACGTCGCGAGCGCCCTGTACGCGCGGATGAAGGTGTCCTGGGCGACGTCCTCGGCGTCGTGCCGGTTGCCTGTCAGCGCCAGGCTCAGCGCGAAGATGCGGTCCTGGTGATCACGCACCAGGCGTTCGAAGCCGCGCTCGGTCCCCTCCATCAGCCTCCTAAACCCAACCGAGGGCAACTTGGTTGCAGGGAACCATGATGCGGCCGCAGGTGTACAAGATGCGTTCCGATGGAGGGCCGGCCAGAGGACGATTCCAGCCTGATCGCGCGCGCCCAGCGCGGAGACCGGCCTGCCTACGAGGAGATTGTGCAGCGCTATCAGCAAATCGCTTTTCGCACCGCCTACGTCATAACGGGATCGGCCGCCGACGCCGAGGACGCGGCGCAGGACGGTTTCGTCAAGGCGTACCGCGCGCTGGGACGCTTCCGGTCCGGCGCCGAGATCCGGCCCTGGCTCCTGCGAATCGTGGCCAACGAGGCCCGCAACCGCATCCGCTCGTCGGGCCGGAGGCGAAACCTCGAGCTGCGGCTCACCGAAGACTTCCGCCCGGGGGATGCGGCCCCGTCCCCCGAGGCGGTCGTCATCGCGACCGACGAGCGGAGGCGGCTCCTGGCGCTGGTCAATGGTTTGAGCGAGGACGACCGGCTGGTGATCGCGAACCGCTACTTCCTTCAGCTCAACGGCGAGGAGACGGCGGCCGCCCTTGGCATCGCGGAGGGGACCGTCAAGTCGCGGCTGTCTCGCGCCCTCGCACGCCTTCGCACCCGGGTGGAGGAGAGCTCACGTGGCTGACCTCGAGCAGGAGCTCAGCGAGCTCGCCGCCGCGATAGCGTGGCCCCCCACCCCCAATCTGAGTGGTCTTCCCCACTTGTGGGGAAGTACCGCCGCAGGCGGGGATGGGGCAGGCCGCCGGTGGGGCATCCCGCGCTGGTCTCTTGCCGCCGCGGCGGCTCTGCTGATCGTCGCCGTTGCGCTGGCTTACACGCCGAGCCGCAACGCGATCGCCGACTTCCTGAACCTGCACACCACCGTCCATCGCGTCCAGCAGCTTCCGACCCCGACGCCGCTGCCCTCCGGCAAGCTGGGCGTGAGGCTCGGTCTGGGCACTCCGACAACACTCGGCGAGGCCCAGGCCAGAGTCGCGTGGAGGATCAACGTGCCTCCGTCGCTCGGCCGGCCCGATGAGGTCTATCTCCAGCTACCGCCACGCGGACCCTCAGGCGGCGAGGTGACCCTCGTTTACGCGTCACGCCCCGGAATCAAGCAGTCCGGCTTCACGGGCGTTTCGGTCCTGGTCACCGAAGCGCGCGGCCAGGTCAACGAACAGTTCTTTGGTAAGACGGTCGGCCCTGGCACCACCATCGAGACGGTCAGCGTCAACGGCCACACCGGCTGGTGGATCGCCGGTGCGCCGCACCAGTTCATCTTCACCGACGGCGACGGCAACGCATACTTCGACACCCTCCGCCTGGCGACGAACACCCTGATCATCGACGACGCGGGGACCATCGTCCGGATCGAGGGCCAGATGACAAAGGACCAGGCGCTCGGCATCGCCGCCTCCCTTTAAGGGGAACCTCGGACCGCGGTCCGGTGTATGGGAGGCATGAGAATCGCCGGAGCGTTCACCATCCTGTTCCTGCTCGCCGCGTGCGGAGGCGTAACCCACGGTCCGCCGCTGACCTCCGGCTCCGACAAGCTGTTCGAAGCCACAGCGGGTCATATCGTGGTGATCGATTCGCGATCCCACGCCACCGATCGCACGCTTCCCCTCGGGGTGCCGTCGGCGGACTGGAAGCACCTGTATTCGATCGCCGGGACCAACCTGTTCGACACGAACCCAGCCAGCGGAGCCACCGCAACCACGATTCCCCTTGGTGGCAAGTACGTGCTGCCGGCCGCGACCATAGGCGGGCTGCCCGGCGGCCTGTCGCCGAACGGGAGATGGCTTGTCGCGGAGTCCTATGACGGAGCCGCCGGCGCGGTGCCCACTTCGAGCCGACTCTTGATCGTGGACACGATCGCCGCGCGACCGTTCAAGACCATCGACCTCGCCGGCTACTTCCACTACGACGCGATCAGCAACGACGGCATGCGCCTGTACCTGATCCAGTACCTGGACGGCAGGGAGTACTACGTCCGGCTGTACGACGTCGTTACGGGGACGCTCGACGAGAACATCGTCGTGGACAAGAGCAACGGCGAGCAGTCGATGTCAGGCCAGAGGCTTTCGGGGGTCGCTGCGCCCGCAGGCAACTGGTTGTACAGCATGTACGTCCGGCAGGATGCCAACCCCTTCATCCATGCACTCAGCCTGGACGGTCCCTTTGCCTTCTGCCTGGATCTGCCCGGCAACGGCTATGCCGGCAATGAGGCGGAGCGGCACTGGTCGCTGGCGATGAACACGGGCGGGACGCGGCTCTACGCCGTCAACGGCGCGACCGGCCTGCTCGCCGTGGTCGATTCATCCCAGGAGTTCAATCCGCAGATAGTCCGCACCCAGCACATCGCCGGCGGCAAGCCGGCCGCAGCCGGCGCCAACGCGGCGGTGCTGAGCTCGGACGGCCGCTCTCTCGTCACGGCGGGCGCCACCGGGATCGTCTGGGTCGACACCGGCAGCCTGGCGGTCCGAATGCACGCGCTCGACGGCTGGAACGTCTGGAGCCTCGCCCTGAGCCCGGACGGAGCGACCGTCTACGCGGTGCGCGACAACGGCCAAATCTCCGCGGTGTCGATGTCGAGCGGGTCGGTGACCAGCACCTTCGACCCTACGTCGGGCCGGCCTCTGGCCCTCATGCGGGTGGCTTCGGCTTAGGGTCGTAGCCCCGGCACTGGAGGACGGGCAGGCGCGGGTACCGCGGGAATGATGGGTCGGTCGCCGAGCGCCGACACATCCAGAACGTGGTGCGCTTGCCCGCCACGGTCTTCGACTGCGTGCAGGAGGCGCAGAGCCCGACTTCCACGACTCCCAATCATGTAGCCACGCGAGCGGCGCCGCCGGAACCGAATCCAGGTCAATGTCATATCGGTGAATACGTTGGGCGGGCGCTGTCAGATCACTGCGGTCTGACGATCATCGCTTTGTAAGGGCCGGCATCGCGTTCAGGGCCGTCACCAGGCGCTCCAGGTTGTTGGCCACTCCGTGCTTCTTGCCGAGCTGCTCGACCTTCGAGGGATCTGCCGGGTAGTGATCGCGCCGCCCGCGCGGGACCTCGATAGGCAGGTCACTGACAGGCGGTACCACGCGCAACGCCTTCTCGAGGTAGTCGGCGTTGGCGTTACGAAAGACGCCGGCCTCGAGCATCTTCGCCACCGAGCCGTAGCGCTTGACCAATCCCGCGGCCGTCTTGTCGCCGACTCCCGGGATCCCGGGGAGGCCATCCGATGGGTCGCCGCGCAGGATCGCGAAGTCGGCGTACGCACGGCCCGGGATCTTGTACCGCCGGGTGACCTCAGCCTCGTCGACCTCGGCCGGGCCGCCCTTCTGCGGGTACAGCACGATCACGTCCCGGCCGCGCACCAGGCTGAACAGGTCGCGGTCGCCGCTGGCGATCTCAATCGGTGGCTTCACCTTCGACGCGAGAGACGCGACTATGTCCTCGGCCTCGTAGCCCTCGAGTCCGACGACGTCGACGCCGACCGCCTCCAGCGCCTGGAGGATGATCGGCACCTGCGGGATCAACGCGGGCGGGATCGGCTCGGCGGTGCGGTGCTCCTTGTAACCCTTGATGAGCTCAACCCGCCACGCGGGCCGCCAGTCCTCATCGGTCGTGAAGGCGAGGTGTCGCGGTTTCCGGTCCGTGACGTATCGCGCGAGCGTGTCGAGCGTGCCGCGCACCGCGTTGTTGAGCTTCCCGTCGGGTCCGCGCATGGTTTGCGGGATCGCGTAGAACGCGCGGAAGAACATGCTCGAGCCGTCGACCAGCAGCCACTCGCTCAAGACTCTGCCATCGTAATGGCCCAAAATTGCGGCGGCTTGAAGGCAACCGTCGTAGTGGCCCTCACTACAGCTTTGCTCGCCTGCACAGACCAGACCATCGCCACACCGAGCCCTTCACCGACCTCGCCGGCACAGTCGCAAGCCGCCGACCTGCGCACGCATCTCGACCTGCTGCTGGCCGAGCAGGTGATGATCATCGCCAAGGAGTCGGCCGCCGCGGTCAACCACTCCGACGAGTATTCCGCCTACACGGCGCTGCTCGCGACAAACTCGGCGGACCTCACGAACCAGATCGCCCGCTCGTTCGGCAACACATCGGCCATTCAGTTTGCGCAGCTCTGGAACGCGCAGAACGGTTACCTGGTCGACTACGCGATCCGCGTCGTGACGCACAACGACGACAAAGCCGCCGGCGCGATCACGAGTCTCACCGGCACGTTCACACCGCAGTTCGCGAAGCTGGTCACTGGATTGAGCCAGCTGCCACTCGACCCCATCACGCAGCTGCTGAGCAAGCAAGTCCAGGATGACAAAGCCGTCATCGACGGTGTCTTCGCCGGCAACTTCAAGGCGTACTACGCCGACCTGCATGCTGCGTACGAGCAGACTTCGCGATTCGGCGACCTGCTCGCGGAGCAGGTCGTGCTCAAGTTCCCGGACAAGTTTCCGGGCGACCCGGCGACGCCTGCGGTGGATGCGCGCGTCAAGCTCAACCTGCTCCTGCAGGAGCACTCATACCTCGCCTCGATGGTCACCAGTGCAACGATCAACGGCCGTGATGGGGAGAAGGTTCAGGCCCTGGGCGCGCTATCCCTCAATGTCACCGCGATGCAGGCGCTCATCGAAGACCAGCGCTTCTCTCTCGTGTGGGCCCAGGAAGTCACGTCGCTCGCGGCCTACGCCGGAAAGCCCGACGACGCCTACCGGCGGGCGCTCACCGGCACGTTCGTCAACGAGCTCGCGTCCTTCACCAGGGCGCCGGCGTCGGTCATCACCAACCACGTCAACGCGACGATCAAGGTGATCGACGACCAGCGATCGAAAGCGCCGTCGGTGGCCGACGACGACCGGGCTGCGGCGACGTCGATGCAGCCGATCGCCGACTCAATCCGCTGAGGGAGCGGTCGGCGAGAGCTGCGGCGCACAGACGGCCGAGGCCGAGGAAGCGACGAGCACCGCAGCGAGCGCATCCGTTGATGCGTGAGCGAGGAGCGCAAGAGCTGACAACGGCATTCGGCCGACATGGGCGACGCAGATCCGTCGACTGACTCCTTCAGCCGATTGACTAGTCGAGGGCGGAGGCGATGATCTCCAGGCCCGTGGCCGCTTCCTCGGCGTCGAGCACCAGCGGAGGGCTGATGCGCACGGCGCGCGTGCCGGCGGTCAGCAGCAGCAGGCCGCGTTCGAACGCCGACTGAACCAGCCGTGCCGCGAGCTCGGGCGTGCGCATCTCGATCGCGAGCATCAGCCCGATGCCACGCACGTCGGTGATGTCGTCGTGGCCGGCCGCAATCTCGCGCAGCCCGTCATTCAGCACTGCTCCGACGCGCGAGGCGTTGTCCATCAACCCGTCCTCCAGCAAATCGAGCGTCACCAGGCCCGCGGCGCATGCGACTGGATTGCCGCCGAACGTGCTGCCGTGCGAACCGGGAGGCCAGCTCATCTGCTCGGCCCGCGCGATGAAGGCGCCGAGCGGCAGTCCTGACGCGATTCCCTTGGCCAGGCAGACGATGTCCGGCTCCACGCCCCAGTGCTCGACGGCGAGCAGGTGGCCGGTGCGACCCATGCCAGACTGGACCTCGTCCGCTACGAGCAGGATCCCGTGCCGGGCGGTCAGCTCCCGCAGGCGCGGCAGGAAGTCGTCCGGCGGCACCAGGTAGCCGCCTTCGCCCTGGATCGGCTCGACGAACACGGCCGCGACGCTCTCTGGCGGCGCCACGGTGGCGAAGAGCTCCTCGATGCGCGCGATCGACTCGTCCGTGGTCACGCCGCGGGCCGGCGTCGGAAACGGCGCGTGGAAGACCTGCGACAGCAGGGGCGCGAATCGCCGGCGCTGGCTTGCCTTGGACGCAGTCAGCGACAGCGCGCCGAACGTGCGGCCGTGGAACGCGCCGATGAAGGCGATGTAGCTCGGCCGGTTGGTTGCGTAGCGCGCGAGCTTCATCGCTCCTTCGATCGCTTCGGCGCCAGAGTTGGTGAAGAAAACCCGCGCCGGAGTGCCCGGCAGGATCTTGCTCTCCAACCGCTCGGCGAGCTCGATCTCGGACGTGTAGTAGAAGTCGGTCCCCGACATGTGGAGGAAGCGGTCCGCCTGCTCCTTGATCGCCGCCACGACCTTCGGATGCGAATGTCCTGTCGTCACCACCGCAATTCCGGCGGTGAAGTCGAGGAACCGGTTTCCGTCGACGTCGGTCACCCAGCATCCGCGGCCGCGGTCCATCACGAAGGGGTAGGAGCGGGTGAAGCTCGGCGACATCGCCTTGGCGTCGCGCGCGATCAGCTCCGCGGCCTTTGGTCCTGGCAGAGGGGTCTTGATCTCGGGCTTCACGGGCGGCAAGCATAATGGTCGGGATGGCGAAGACGAAGAAGACGAAGGCCACCTACTCCGTGCGCCCGTCGACACAAGATGACCTCCGAGCGATCATCGGGATCTACAACTGGGCGGTCAACCAGACATTCGCCACCATCGACTCCGAGGCGCTCGACGTTGAAGAGGCAAAGGCCTGGTGGGAGATGCACGGCAAGCGCTCCGTCCTGCTGGTCGCCACCGACGACACCGGCGTCCTCGGCTGGGGGCGGCTTCTCCCGTGGAAGCAGCGTGGATTCGACGTGGTCGAGTGCCTTGTCTACGTCGACCCGGTCCACCACAGCCGGGGGATCGGCAGCGCGCTGCTCGACGAGCTGACCCGTGAGGCGCGCGGCCTCGGCTACCTGACGATCGTGGCCAGCGTGGCCACGGACAACCGTTCCGGTCTGGGCCTCTTCACCAAGCACGGATTCGAGGTCGTGGGCACGATCAAGAACGCGGCTCACAAGTTCGACCGCTGGATGGACATCACGCTCGTCCAGCGCTCGCTCGACTAACTGGCGTACGCCGCCGGATACACCACCTTCATCACGCCGACGGCTTCCCACCTTCCGACGACGGCGGCTGCTCGAGTGTTCTGACCCTCGTCGGGCGCGCCCTGGCCGGCGAACTTCACGCCGCCGCCGTTGATGCTGTCGCCTACCGGAACGTCCACGTTCATCGCCGCCTGGCGGATCGAGCTGGCGGTCACCGAGCCGCCCGCGTCGGGCAGGACATCGTGGAAGAGGGTCCAGCCGCCGACGAAGCCGGCCACGGCGGGAATCTCCATCGGGTGACCGTAGGCCGCTGTGGCCTGGGCGAGCAGGCTCCGCCCGCCGGCTGACAGCGCCCCCTGTGCGACATTCCCGTCCGGCTTGTCCGCCGCATAGACCCCGACCGATCCCGCGCCCAGGCGCTCGCTGAACGCCGGCATGCAGAAGGCCGAGCTCGTGCCGATCGCGCCCTTCACCTCGACGTTGGCGTCGAGGAGGGACCTCCAGATCGCGACCCCATCGTCGAGATAGCTCACGTCGTAAAGAAAGTCGGGATGGTCCGAAGCCACCTTCGCCGCGATGACGTTGGGGTCGAACGCATTCGGGTTGTAGACGATGACGTCGACCACGTCGATGCCCATCGACTGCGCCAGGGCCTGCTCACCGCCGCCGACCGATTCGCCGTAGACGTCGCTGACCCTCACGATCACGGCGCGCGGGACGGTCAGCCGGTACCGCGGCACGAGGACGTCATGCGTGAACGTCACCGCCATACGCCCGAGCGAGCTCCCCGTCGCGACGGTCCGGAAGACGTACTGGCGGTGCGCCGTGATCGGGTCGGCCACCGCTCCCGTTTCCCAGTACACAGTCTTCAGCTCCTCGGCGCGCGCCGAGGCCGCCCCCGAAAGCGTGCTGCCGTAGGTGCCGAGGATCGCGGGCACGTGATAGTCGTGGACGAGCGTGTCGACCGCGGCAGTCGCGGCCTGGGGCGTGGTCGCGTCGATCACCTGGAGGCGCACGTTCGCGTGCGAGACCTGCAGCGCGGCCTGCACGCCCGCAAGCTCCTGCTTGCCACCTTCAGCCTGCGGGCCGGTCAAAGGGTAGATTGCCCCGAGCACGAGCTGATTGCCCTGGGTCGCCTGGGATTGGGCGCACGCGGCCGCTGAGATCAGGACGAGGACGAGGACGGCGAGCCGGCGCATCACCGGATGAGGTTACGCGGTCGCCGTGGCCCTCAGTCCGGCCGTGCGTGCTTCGGCCAGCTGGCGCTCCAGCTTCGTCGCGGGCGCGTAGCCGTAGTTCACGTGGAGCGCGCGGCCGTCCGGCGCCATCACCACGGTCGTCGGCAGGGTGTACACGTGAAAGCGATCCGCGAGCGTGCGCTCCGCGACCGCGTCGACCTTGTCGATCCGCACGCCGTCGAGCCGGGCGAGCGCGGGCTCCTGGTGGGTGCGGCAGACGGTGCAGCTTTCTCCGGTGAAGTAAAGGATGTAGGGATTGGTCGCCGGCGCGGCGGCTGCCCCAGCCGACAGCCGCCTCGCCCGACGAGACCGAAGCGCCTCCAGGCCGGCGGCGGCCAGCACGATGCCGCCCACCACCACCAACGCCCAGAGTTGCGTGCTCATGCTCGAAGCAGGCCCCTGCGCTCGAGCTGGAAGAAGATCTGGCAGCCCAGGCAGTAGCCGAACGCCAGGTTGACGAACGCAAGTACCGCGACCAGCAAAGCGAGCGCGAGCCCGATCACCGGCAGCGGGATCAGGAACACCGACGCGACGGCGAGAAACACGCCGCCCAGTCCCTGCGCGAAGTTGTGCGGCTCCGGCCGGTCCTGGACCGGTCGCGGCTTGACGATGCCGCGTGGCTTCAACACTTTGAAGTAGATCTGCTTGAAGAGCGCCAGCCGCGGCGCGAACGTGCCGAGCAGCAGGACGATCGCGAGCACCGGGATCAAGACGAGGAGCGGACGGTAGAACGCGCTGCCCGCGAAGGCGACGATCACGGTCGCGATGATCCCGGTCTGGTTGACCTTAAGCGCCGAGTGGTCGACGATCTGGGTCGGGGCGGTGCTCATTTTTCGATGGGCACCCTGATGGAGCTGCCCCATTCGGTCCACGAGCCGTCGTAGTTCTTCACGTCGGGATAGCCGAGCAGCTCGTGCAGGACGAACCACGTGTGAGCCGAGCGCTCGCCGATGCGGCAGTACGCGATGACCTCTTTGTTGGAGACCACGCCCTTGCCGCCGTAGATTTCCTTCAGCTCGTCGAGGCTCTTGAACGTCCCGTCTTCGGCGTTCACCGCCGTGGCCCAGGGGATGCTCGCTGCGGTCGGGATGTGGCCGCCACGCTGCGCGCCTTCCTGCGGCAGGTTCTCCGGCGCCAGGAGCTCCCCGGAGTACTCCTTCGGCGAGCGCACGTCCACGAGCGCCGCCTTGCCGATCTTGGAAAGGACGTGGTCGCGGTAGGCGCGGATCTGCTCGTTGGGCGAGCTCTTGAAGTGGTAGGTCGTCGCTGGATAGCTCGGCGCGTCAGTGCTGTACGGCCGGCCTTCCTTCTCCCACTTGACGCGTCCCCCGTCGACGAGCTGAACCTTGTCGTGGCCGTAGTACCTCAGCGCCCAGTAGGCGTAAGCGGCGAACCAGTTGTTGTTGTCGCCGTAGAGGACGATGTTCGTGTCGGGTGTGATGCCGCTGCGACCGAGCAGCTCGGACAGCGCATCCTTCGGCGCGATGTCACGCGCGACCTGGTCCTGGAGATCGCGCTTCCAGTTCCAGCCGACGGCCCCGTCGATGTGGCCCTTCTCGTAGACACTGGGGTCGACGTCGACCTCGACGACGCGAAGGCCCGCGTCCTTGGCGTGGTCGGCGATCCAGTCTGTCGAGACCAGTGCCTTGGTCTGTGTTTGTGAGCTCAATTCCAACTCCTCCAGAAAAATGGGAATACCAAACGAACGGTTTGGAGACGACGGGCGGTCGAATGGGCGCGCCTTGGATGGCGCGAGCAGACGGCCGGTGGCTAGCTACAGAAGCAGGCCGGTATGTGGGTCAGACGCTGGGCAGGCCAGATCAGGTCCGCCATTAGTGGGTCAATTCTAGGTAACCCACGGCCGGAGCGGGCAATTCCCGAGAATTTGCGACAGTGTCGCAGGTAACTCTGACCAAGTACCAGGCATTGGGCAACGACTACCTGGTGGTCGACCTGCCCACACCGCTCGACGAGCTGGTGGCCTTGCTGCCGGCGCTGTGCGACCGTCACCGCGGCCTCGGCGCGGACGGACTGCTGGCATTCGACCCGCGCGCGATGTCGGTGCGCATCTTCAACCCCGACCGTTCAGAGGCGCAGAAAAGCGGCAACGGCCTGCGCATCACGGCCGCGCACGCCGTCCTCGAGCACGGCGCGGGCGACGCGTTCGAGCTGCGGACCGTCGACCGCTCGAACGCTGTCCGCGTGCTGGCCCGAAACGGCGCGGAGATCGTCACCGAGCTCGACATCGGACGGCCGTCCTTTCGCGCCGCCGACCTGCCCGCGAAGTTCGACGGCGAGCCCGACCACGTCGAGCTCGACACGCCCGCGGGCCGGGTCGAGGCCGTCCTCGTGTCGGTGGGCAACCCGCACTGCGTCGTGTTCGGTCAGCCGGTGACTCGCGAACGGTGCCTGGAGCTAGGGCCGCATCTCGAGGTCCACCCCGCGTTCCCCGAGCGGACCAACGTGCAACTCTGCGAGGTGATCGATCGCGCGCGCGTGCGCGCGGAGATCTGGGAGCGCGGCGCCGGCTACACCCTGGCCTCGGGAACCAGCGCCAGCGCGGTCGCGGCGGCCTGCATGCGCCGGCGCCTGGTCGACGACCGCGTCAGGGTCGTGATGCCGGGTGGCGAGCTCGCCCTTCACCGAGAGTCCAGCGGCAGCCTGGTCCAGTCCGGGCCGGCCCGCAGGGTCTACGGCGCGACGGTCGACCTAGCGGACTTTGCTGAGCCGGGAGACCGCGTCCGGTAGCCCCCCGAGGCCGCTGACCACCTCGTCGGCGAGAGCGGGGTCGTCCTTCTCGCCCTGTCGGTTGACCCAGATCCGCGCGATGCCCAGCTCGTGGGTCGGCCTGATGTCGTGGAAGTAGCTCTGCGCGACGTGGATCCACGCCGCGGCCGACGACCCGAACGTCGACTGGAAGAGGCGAAAGTGCGCCGGGTTGGGTTTGTATGCCGACACGTCTTCCGCTGTCACGACTGCGTCGAAAGCCGCCGGCAGGCGGCGCTGGGTGAGGGCGATGATGTCGCGGTCGCAGTTCGTGAGCAAGGCAAGCTTCCAGCCTTCGCGGCGCAGCTCGCTTAGCGCCGGACCGACGTCTGAGAACGGCGGCCAGTAGGGAATCGTCGACACAAGGGCAGTCGCATCGTCCGGCTTCAGATCGAGGTCCAGGCGTTTCGCGGCGCGGCGTGCAGTCTCGGTCAGGACCGCGCGGTAGCGCTTGAACGACCCCTCGTTCTCGACCTCCGCCTCGAGCGCGATGTAGGCGTTGAGAAAGGCCGTCCCGTGACCCGGAAACAGCAGCTCGCCCGTGGTCTGAATTCCGTGGCGCCAGTCGACGAGGGTTCCAAAACAATCGAACGTCAGCCAGCGGTCGGCCACTGACGGACCTTCAGCTGCCGGCCGGGCGGAACGCGAGCGTCTTCTTGGTCGCCTGGTCGATCTCCGCGGGCGTAAGCAGCACGGTCGTCTTCGTGCCGACGGTTCCCGTGGACGAAATTCCGATCGCAAGCGTGGCCGCCGTGACGTTGTCCGGCACATCGACGATGCTGACCACGTCGCTGTCACCGAAAGCAAAGTAGTACGCCTCGAGATGACCGCCCATCGCCTTGACCGCCGACTCGACCGCGTTCTTGCGCCCGGTGCCGCCTTCTTTCAGCAGCCCCTTGAGCCCTTCGGCCGTATATGTGCCGGTGACGAGGAACTTCGCCATCTTTTCTCCTCCCTGAATTAGCCGCCTGCCTTGGGCAGGTATTCCTGGATCGCGTGCGCGAGGTGCTGCATGCTCATTGACTGCAGCCAGACGCGGCCGGGCCCGGTGAGCGCCGCGAGGAACAGGCCGGAGCCGCCGAAGAACATGTTCTGGATACCGGGCACCGTCACGACGTTGAACTGCACCGATTCCTGGAACATGCCGACCTGGCTCGGGTGCACGCGAATCGTGTTGCCTGCCTGCAGGTCGTAAACGACGACCTCGCCGTTCAAGGCCACCCACGCCTGTCCCTGGCCGGTGAGCTTCTGCAGTCGGAAGCCCGTGCCGCCGAACACTCCGGCGCCCAGGCGCTGCTGGAAACCGATCGAAAACTGAACCCCCGGTGTCGCGCACACAAAGCCATGCCGGTGGACCAGATAGGTCTGGCCCGGCGCGATCTCCATCGGCAGGATCTGGCCCGGCAGCTTGGCCGCAAACGCGAGCAGGCCCGGCCCGCCGACTGCCGTGTACTCGGTCATGAAAAAGGTGCCGCCCGCCATGGCCCGGCCGAGCGCGCCCAGAAACCCGCCCTGCTGACCGCCCACCGACGTGCCGGTCTGCATCTGGATCGACATCGACATCCACGAAAGCTCACCCGATTCGGCGAATACCTTGTCGTTGGGCTGCATGTTGAGCTCGAGCACGGGCATCACGGTCCCGACGATCTTGGACTCCATCGAGCGCTCTCCTTAGTGTCTGTGGTGAGGGTCGATCATCCGCCGGCGCGATCCAGGCGGTGCGGGATTTCGCGAGCAATCGTCGCAGACTCCGACGACGAGCACCTCAGTCCGGACGGGCCTGAAACCATGCCCCTCCTCGAGGTGCGTCTCCAGCTCGCTGACCAGCTCCTCCTGGATGTGCATCACACCACCGCACACCTGGCACACCGCGTGATGGTGGTCGCCCGACGCCAGCTCGTAGTGCGTGGGCCCCTCGCCCAGGTGGGCCGCGTAGACCGACCCTGACGCTGTCAAGGCGTCCAACGCTCGATAGACGGTGCTCCGAGGAAAGCCGGGCTTGGCGCGATGCAGCTCGGCGCTTATCTCCTCCGCCGTGCAGTGCCCACCGAGACGCACGATCGCGTCGTAGACCATCGTCCGCTGCGCGGTGCGCCGCATGCCGGGCGCTAGCACGCCGGGCGCGCGCAGGGCGCTCCTCTCATCAGATGACCTTCAGCGCACGGTCGGACCGGGTCAGCAAGCGGCACCCCGTCTCGGTGACGACGACGTCGTCTTCGATCCGCACACCCCCGAAGCCTTCGACATAGACGCCTGGTTCGATCGTGAAGACCATGCCTGCCTGCAGCACCGTCTGCGAGCCCGGATCGAGGCTCGGGTCTTCGTGCGCCTCGAGCCCGAGGCCGTGGCCGATGCGGTGGAAGAAGTTCGGTCCATAGCCCGCCGCCTCGATGACTCGGCGCGCCGCTGTGTCGACATCGCCTGTCGTGACGCCAGGACGCACGGCCGCAACGGCAGCGTCATGCGCCTCGAGCACGACCTGATGAATCTCCCGCTGCTTGTCGCTTGGCTTTCCGATGACCGCCATGCGGGTCGTGTCCGCCTTGTAGCCGTCGACCGCAGCGCCGAAGTCGAGCAGAACGAAGTCTCCCGGGGCGAGCTTGCGGCTCGACGGCTCGAGGTGCGGCAGCGCCGAGTTCGGGCCCGACTGCACGAGCGACGGAAACGAAAGGGAACCGCCGAAGCGAGCGATCGCCGACTGGATGAGCGTCGCGATATCCAGCTCGGTCGCGCCCGGACGGAGGCTCGAGGGGGTGAGCACTTCGTAGGTGGCGCGGTCCGTGAGCTCAGCCGCGCGCGCCAGCTTCTCGATTTCCGCCTCGCTCTTGATCAGCCGCAGACCGCGGATCGCGCGACCGAGGTCGACCAGCTCGCTTGCCCCGGTCCGCGACGTGATCACCTCGGCGGAATGCAGGGTGAGGTGCTCCTTCTCGACCGCGATCTCGGCCGAGCCGTGGACCAGATCGTCGACGATCGCGTAGGGGTCTTCGCCGTCGCGCCATCCGACCACCGTGACGCCGGCCGCGTTCTTCTCCGCCTTCTCGCGCTCGATCGCGGGCACGATCAGGGTCGCGTCGCGCGGCCGCAGCACGAGCGCCATCAGCCGCTCGTGCGGGTTGGCGAGGAAACCCGTCAGATAGGCGATCGAGACCGGGTTGGTCACATACGCCGCGGCCAGGCTCCGCGCTTCCATCCAGCGCCTGATCTCGAGGACGGCGGAGGGCGCGGCGATCGACTTACTCAATCGCGGTGATGCGCACGCTGTAGGTGCCGCCTGGCGTCTTGATCTCGACATCGTCGCCGACGCGGTGCCCGATCAGAGCCTTGCCCAGCGCGGACTCGTAGCTGACGCGCCCCGCCTTGGGGTCGGCCTCGGCCGGACCCACTATGCGATACGCCTCTTCGTCGGCGCCGTCCTCGGCGAAGCGAACCGTGTTGCCCATCCCGACGATCCCCCGCTCGGTGCGGGCTTCGATCAGGACGTGGTTTTTGAGGATCCCCTCGAGCTCGGTGATGCGGGCCTCCATCATTCCCTGCTCGTTTTTTGCGGCGTGGTACTCGAAGTTCTCGGACAGATCGCCGAGCTCGCGGGCGGCCTTGATCTTGGCCACGATCGAAGGTCGCTTGACGGTGGTCAGCTCCTGATGCTCTTTGCGGACTGCTTCGAGGCCCTCGGGGGTGATGTGGACGTCAGGCACAGTTCCGAGTCTAGGGGGAGTGCGCCCGGCCCGCGCCGCCAACGCCGCGGGTCAGAAGGGATACGAACTGGGGGCCTCCCATATAGAGTCGCGGGTGATGAGAAGGACGATTCTCACGGTCGGGATGCTGCTCATGGGCATGGGGCTCGTCGGCGGCGCGGCGGCGGCGCTCGTCCCGACGTCCCTCCTTCCCCTCGACCAGGAGGTCGGTACCCACACGTCAGCCGCCGGCGCGGTGCTCGGGATCGGCCTGATGGCCGCGGCGGTCAATCCCTCCGCCAACGTGGGGTGGGTGCGCGCCGGCATCCTGTACGGCTTCGTGGTCCTCGCGTTCGAGGGGGGCGCCTACTTCCTCTGGCACGCTCAGTTTCACCTCGGCCCTGTGATCTTCGGGCTCGCTTTCAGCCTGCTCCTGATCGCGACCTACCCGGAGCGAAAGAAGCTCATCCCCACCACCACCAGCCTGACGCCGAAGCCCGTTCTCAAGCCGGCCGTGGCCGTGCCCGTCAAGTCGCTGTCCGACGGCGAGAAGGAGCCCAACAAGACCTCGTCGTCTTCGTAGGCGAGGCGCACGACGTGATCCGAAGCACACTGGTCGTGCGCCGGGCACAGCCCTTCAACGCCGAGGCCCAGCTCGCCACGCTGGCGGACCACGTGCTGACCCCGAACGAGCGCTTCTACGTGCGCAACCACTTCCCCGTGCCCAGGATCGACGCGAGGCGATGGCGACTCACCATTCGAGGCCTCGTCGACACGCCGCTCGAGGTCAGCCTGCGCATGCTGCGTGAAATGCGGAGCCGAGCCCTGGCCGTCACCCTGGAGTGCGCGGGCAACGGGCGGTCATTCTTCCGGCCCGCGATCGAGGGCGAGCCGTGGGTTCTGGGCGCGGTCAGCACCGCGCGGTGGGGAGGCGTCTTGCTTTCAGCTCTTCTCGACCGGGCCGGCATGCGGGCTGAAGCGACCCATCTTGTGTTCCGGGGCGCCGACGGCGCTTACGAACGCGGCTTGAGCCTTGATGAGGCGCGAGGCACGCCGGTCCTGCTGGCTTACTCCATGAACGGCGACCCTCTGCCCGCGATGCACGGTGGGCCCGTTCGCTTGATCGTTCCGGGCTGGTACGGCGTCGCCTCCGTCAAGTGGCTGGGGTCGGTCGAGGTGACCGACCGACCATTTGCGGGTCGCTATCAGACGGATCGGTACGTGTACGCCAAGTCGAAGCCGGTGACCCTGATGCGCGTGCGATCGCTCATCAGCCGGCCCGAAGATGGCGCGGCGGTCCGCGCGGGAATCGTGAACGTCAGGGGTCTGGCGTGGTCAGGGTCAGGTGGTGTGAGGCGAGTCGAGGTCAGCGTCGAAGGCGGCGCATGGAGGCCGGCTCGGCTCACCGCGCCCAAGCATTTCGCGTGGCAGTCGTGGCGGCACACGGTGCGCATCCGTAGCGGGCAGACGATGACGTTGAGGTCATGCGCAACGGATGCATCTGGAGAAACCCAGCCCGAGCACGCGGAATGGAACGCGCTCGGTTATGGCAACAACTCGATCCAGACCGTGACGGTTCGGGCGGGCTAGGTCTGTTCTCCCAAGACATTGGTGACACTCACGAGGCCAGCTTGAGGTCGAGCAGGCGACG
>DATIOJ010000103.1:0-4785 GCA_035473355.1 Candidatus Limnocylindrales bacterium | reverse complement strand
GAGAAGCCCCGTCCGAGTGACTTCTTGCAGAACGCCGGTGAATTCACTCGTACGAGTGAGTGGCGCTAAAGGCGCGGCCGATAAGAGCACCACAGGAACCGTCGGCGGCGCGGTCGAAATCATGGCGCCGACGCTCGAGCAGCGGACCCGGCGCCCGGATCACGGAGGAGCTGGGCCGAATGCCAGGACGGAAACGACACTTCTTCAGACTGCTCGTGCCCTTCGGCGTCTTCGCCGTCGCACTTGCGACGCTGCTGGGACGACGGGGCGACAACTGGGAGTACGAGGTCGCCGATCAGGCCGTGGAGGTCGACGAGGCGCCGAAGAGCGCGCCGCCGGCTTCGCGCCGCAAGGGACGCCGCTACGCGGTCGCCGCGGCATTCACCGCCCTGTTCTTCGCCGGAGCGGCTTTCACCGCCGGCGCCGGCGACCAGATGGTCAGGCTCGCCGACGACGACGCCGCAGCGCTCGAGGCCGCGAGCACGGAGCCGGCGGCCGAGACTCCCGCGCCCGACGCCGCGGCCGATCCGGCCGCTGCGCCTGCACCGGAGGAGTCGGCTGCGTCGGAGGCCGCCGCACCGGAAGCCGCCGCGCCTGCACCTGAAGCAGCTACGCCCGATGCCGCGGCTCCCGCCGCCGAACCGGAGGCAGCAGCTCCTGTCGCGGTCGCCGCTCCGACCCCGGCGACCGCCGCCGAGCCCGCAGCCGAGGCCGCGGCAACCGCCGCAGCACCCAGCGTTCGCAAGGCGAGCGCCGCCCAGGCTCCCGCCACTCGCGCGGTGAAGCCGAAGCCGGCGGCGGCGAAGCTGGCCACACCCGCCAAGAAACAGAGTGCGAAGTCGGTTCTCAAGCGCGCCGCGGCCCCCGCTCCCGTGCCTGAGATCGAGCGGGAGCACGGTGAGCCGACGATCTGGCTCAACCGGGCGCTTCCCGACCCGACGCCCGCCTCCGCACGCCTGAAGCCATCGTTCGCTCGGAAGTTGAAGCTCACGGCGAAGCGGCACGGCGCCGACTGGGCCGCGGTGCTCGCCGTGCTTCGCGCCGACGGTCACCGCGGCTCGGTCCCGGCGACACAGAAGGAGCTCAACCGTCTCGCCGACCGGCTCTCCGGCCGCCAGACGTGGCGCGGCGCGCTCGCGCTGTCAGGCCGCACCGACTTCGCCGACCAGGCCGCCGCGCTGGCCGACCTGTATCGCTCGGTCGGTCTGCAGGCGCTCGTGACCGGCCTGGAGAAGGCGAAGGAGCGGCTGACGAAGCGGCTGCTCGAGGCCGAGGGCGTGCTGATCTACCAGGGCGGCCGCGAGGATCTCGAGGCCGGCCGCGTCGACGTCCGCGTCGTCGTCCTGCTCGGTTACCTGGCGAAGCGGTACGACCGGCTCACGGTGTCGAGCCTGTTCTCCGGCCACCGGATGTTCGCCCGGCCGGGCGTCGTCTCGGCACACATGTACGGTCACGCCGTGGACGTCGCCGCAGTCGCAGGCACGTCGATCGCCGGGCACCAGCAGCCGGGCGGCATCACCGAGGACGCGGTGCGCTCGATCCTGCTGCTGCCGAGCGAGCTGCAGCCGCGCCAGGTGATCTCGCTGCTCGGCCTGGGCGGTCCCTCGTTCCCGCTCCGCGACCACGGGGATCACATCCATATCGGCTACTAGCCGCAGCCTCGTCCGTGCGGACGGCCGTGTCGTCTGCGAGCACCTGCTCGTGGCGACGCGGCCGTTTGCGCGGATGCGCGGCCTGCTTGGCCGCGCGACCCTCCCCGCCGGCGAGGGGATCCTCCTCCGCCCGGCCGGATCGGTTCACACCTTCTTCATGCGCTTCCCGATCGACGTCGTCTTCCTCGACCGCGATGAGACGGTGGTCGGGATCGAGCCGTCGCTGCCGCCGTGGAAGACGGCCGGGCGGCGCGGCGCGAAGACCGTCGTCGAGCTTGCCGCCGGCGAGTGCGAGCGCCGAGGCGTGCAGGTCGGCGACCGCCTGACCGCCGCCTAGCTACCGCGACAGACCGAGCGCGACCTGCGCCTGCCGGATCATCCAGATCGCGCAGAGCAGGGCGTACACGAGCGCAGGCAGCACGAACACGAAGATGACCGTGAGCGCCGTCTCGGACCCGCCGAGCGACGGCATCAGCTGCAGCAGCACGAACGCGCTCGCCGCGTGCAGGATCGTGTGCCCGAGCCGCTCGGGCGCGAGCGACGGGAACCGCACGTGCAGCCACAGAGCCAAGAACCAGGCGCCGGCGGCGAGAGCCAGCACAAACGTGCCGTTCGACATTTCCCTTCCTCCTCGAGCGCCGCAGTTGCCACAGTTGCCACATGCCACAGGCGGTGAGAACGCGGGGCCCGCCGCAGAGGCCCCGCTCGCTCTCGTGAGAAACCTCTCGGGCCCACCGCAGGAGGCCCGTGAAGCTCGTTGCCGTCTGAGAACACCATCACCCAGGACCCACCAGTTGACCAATCACCCAGGAGGTGGTTCACCGCCGCGCTTGACGGTGAAGCGGTCGAATGGCCCGCGAAGGTCTGGGTTACGCTCGTCCCCGGGGCCCGTAGCTCAGTGGTCAGAGCAGCGGACTCATAATCCGTCGCGCCCTGGTTCGAATCCAGGCGGGCCCAAATGAACCCGCTTGCCTAGCGGCTTTCCGCTTAGGCAAGCGGGTCAGGCATGACAGTGATGCCTGCGACGCTCATCGCGTGCTACCCCCGGTGCTACCCCCGAGATTTCGCTCTCGGCCGCGCGCACCACACATCCTCACGACGAGTCGCCCGCAACTACTTGAAGTAGCCAGCCACGATGCTCGCTCGAGGATCGAGAGAGGCGCCTCGAGGTGCAGCACATTCCTTGATCGCGCCGCGATGGTGAGAGCAGACTGACGCGGCGGCTAATCCGCGATTCACCCCTGATTGCCGCCGTCTACCCGCAGGGTCTCGCTGGCTCGACGGATCTACTGGAGTCAGATGGCGAAGAGTGCGAAGGTATTGCGTGTGTCGGATGCTCCACCTCCGGATCGCCCTAGCAGCCACGGTCAAGAGCCAAGGCGAGAGTCACACCCCATAACGAACTTCCTGCTTGCGCTCTCCAGCTCGATCAAGATGCGCAAAAGGTATCGCGACCCCGACCAGCGTCGTCGCCTGCTCGAGGAATGGAACCTCGAGGACGACCCGCTCTTCCAGCCGGGTGCGACGGAGGACGCATTCCGCACTAGAGTCGACGCGGAGGGGGGCCCGGGCCTCGCCGAAGTGGAGTGGATTATCCGCTGGGCCATCGACCCGGACGCGAACCCGGACGACGACCCGAACCCGGACGACGGCCCTAACCCGGACTACGACCCGAACGCTTAGCGGACGCGGTTCGCTCGCAGTCGCCGGCTCTGGAATTCCCCCCGACTCCGCCTCAACCGTCGCGGCGAGGGACAAGAATGACGGCGCTTGCGAGGTGCTTCACGTCGCTGCGGACCCGCTTGGTCCGTCCAGTTTCTCCGCCGCCGCCTTCTGCTCGGCCAACTTCTCCGCGTCCGTCTCCGTGGGGGCCTTTTCGAGCAACTTGTGCGCCGCAGCCAACCCGGCGAAGGCAGCGGTCAAACCTGCCGTTGCCAGCCCGGATATCTGGGTACCGGGATCAGAACCCCACGTAGCGTTGTTCCAGTAAGTGCCGAAGAATGTCGGCACCATCGCAACAAACCCGATCACGATGCCCGTACCTGTGGCGATGATTTTCGAGACGCCGCGAGGCGGCGAACCGGCACGAGGCGTCGTGCGGTCCCCGTCAGGACGGCTGAACGTGAGAGAACCTGTCTGCCAGGCGGCGATGAGGAACAGAAGCCCCGCGTACCAGAGAATTGCAGCCGCGATGTACCACGGCCATTTCTGAGTGATGATCACCGCATAGTCAAAATCGGCCACGGCTGGGCCGTAGATCCGCGCTGTCCCCTGGAAAGCTCCTGCCTTGAGGGGAGCCCCGCGAACGACACACAACCTGAGTCGAACAACTGTCGCACCTGCCGCCGTAGTCGCCCTAGTCTTGACTTGGCCGTTAAATGGCGCGACCGCTGACTGGCGCGGGAACTCCGTTAGAACCGCACTCGTTCGTGCGCGCGGATTGTCTGGCACTGTTTGTCGACCCTGCGGCAAAACCTTCGTCGAGAAGGTGATGCTGTCGACCGCCGACTCTTTGTCGGCCAGCGCGATCGCCATGGTCGGACGGGCGCGATTGCTCTGCAGTTCAATACCCTTGTTTCCCGGTGCGGCCCTCCGAGCCTGCTCTTCGAAGCATTTGTCAAGCACGTCGTTTGCGTCAAAGTCACGCGCTCTGACCTGCTCGTACACGATGAAAGCAATCGGAATAGCAAGCGCCAGCCCGAGCAGCAGGAGTGCGAGAAGGTCTTTGGGTGACGTCCATCTACTCTTCGCCGTCTCGCCGGCTGACATCTTGCCCGTCATCCTCCTTCTAGGCCGGAGTCTGTGTCAACTGACACGAGCGAGCTGTCAAGCACGCATGCGCCCGCCCTTCGGCCCGTGCGCGAACCCTCAGCCGGCGACCCCGCTAAGGGAGTCGACCCCACGCAGGCGGGATCCCCCATCCCGCCTGCTTATTGAAACGGCCTCAGGCCGACAGCAGGTATGGACGCCGGACGGACGTTTCGTCCGTGAGTGGCCCGCGATGACGTACCGTGAAGCCATGCGCTACGAGGTCCACGTACCAAACCCCGACGGCAGCGTCGAACGCTTCTTTATCGATCGCGAGGAGCGGTTGAGGAAGGGTGACGTCATCGAGCAGATGACAATCGCCTAC
>DATIOJ010000102.1:0-20350 GCA_035473355.1 Candidatus Limnocylindrales bacterium | reverse complement strand
GCCTCGGTCCAGCCGGGCAGCTGCTGCAGCACCTTGTGGCGCCGGATCGCCACCGCGATGGGGTGATACACGTTGTCGTACCAGCTCGCCGCGGCCTCCTGGAGCGAGACGTCGCGGTGCTGCTCGAGGGAGAGGAAATAGCGGTGGCCGATGATGTGCTGCATGATCTCGTCGTACCGGCCCAGCCGGCTGCATTCGAGCCGGGCGTCGGGCCGGGAGCGGTGCAGCTGCGTCGCCTCCAGGAACGCCGCGTACTCCGCCGCCTTGAGCAGCGCCTCCGGGTCGACGTCCGGTCCGAGCGGCGCCCGCGTCCTCACGTTGATCACCCGCGCGTTGATGGTCGGGCGTCCCAGGTTGCGAGCCACGGAGACACGATGGTGGCCGTCGATCACGTAGTAGTTGTCGTCAACTTTGTAGACGTCGATCGGCGGGAGCTCGTCGCCCTCGACCATCGCCTGGTAGATGCGCGTCCAGCGCTCACGCATCCTCCGGTTGACCGGCAGGAAGCCGGGATCGAAGTCGCCCGACTTGAAGTCCGGCGCCGCCGACCCCACGATGCGGTCGACCGGGATCTCCCGCTCCCCGCCGAACGAGCGACCCTCGAAACCCGCGGCGCGAAGTAGCGGCTCGATCGAACGCAGGCGCTGAGCACGGCCCGTGAGGATCGTGCGCAGGCTGCGCCGAAACGCGCGCGCCCGGGCGGCGTCGAAGTCCTGGATCGCGCGAATGCGCTCTACGCCCAAGGCGCTCCCAGGCTAATCCGGACGGTTACAGAAGGGCTTGCTCGCTCTCGGCGTCGAAGAAATGCAGGCTGCGGGTGTCGAGGCCCAGCTTCACGCGGTCTCCGGGCGCCACGTTCATGCGCGGGTCGACGCGTGCCGTGACCTGGTCGCCGCCGACCATTCCGTACAGGAACTGGTCGGAGCCAAGGCGCTCCACGACATCCACCTTCATGTCCATCGAAGGCGACCCGTCCACGATCCGGTCCGTCACCGCCTCGGGGCGGAAGCCGAGCGTGCCTTTGCCCGGCCGAAGGGGCTTGGGCAGCCTGACCTCCAATCCGGAGGCCTTCGCCGAGCCGTTGTCCACCGTCGCCGGGACGAAGTTCATGGTCGGCGTGCCGATGAAGCCTGCGACAAAGAGGTTCGCCGGGTGGTCGTAGATGTCGCCTGGGGTGCCGACCTGCTGCAGGATGCCGGCGTTCATGATCGCGATGCGGTCGCCCATCGTCATGGCCTCGACCTGGTCGTGGGTGACGTAGATGAAGGTCGTCTGCAGGTCGCGGTGAAGCTTCTGCAGCTCGACGCGAGTCTGGCCGCGGAGCTTTGCGTCCAGGTTGGACAGCGGCTCGTCGAGCAAGAACACCTTCGGGCTGCGCACGATGGCGCGGCCGAGGGCAACGCGCTGGCGCTGGCCGCCGGACAGTGCGCGCGGCTTGCGCTTCAAGAAGTTGTCGAGGCCGAGGATGCGTGAAGCGTTGCGCACCCGCTTGTCGATCTCAGACTTCTTCATGTGTTGCATCTGAAGTGGGAAGGCCATGTTGTCGTACACGCTCATGTGCGGGTACAGCGCGTATGACTGAAAAACCATGGCGATGTCGCGATCCTTGGCGGCGACGTTGTTGACTACCCGATCGCCGATCAGGATCCGGCCCTCGCTGATCTGCTCCAGGCCGGCGAGCATGCGCAGCGCGGTCGACTTGCCGCAACCCGATGGACCGACCAGGACCATGAACTCCTTGTCCTGGATCTCCACGTTGAAGTCCTTGACGACGGTGAGGTCGGCGGTGTAGCGCTTGACTACGTGGTCGTAAGTTACTGAAGCCATCTCTTTCCTTTCCCTTTACACCCGGAAGCCGCGTGCGCCCCTCCAGCAAACAATTCTATTTACCTCCTCCTAATCTGCAAATCCGGATCTGGAACCCTGGACGTCGACTTGCGCACGACCAGGTTCGTGCGCAGGGGCTGTGGCGACTCCACAGCCTTGCCGTTCATGCACTCGATCAAGAGCCGAGCCGCGAGCCTGCCCTTCTCGACGATGGGCTGGCGCACCGTAGTGAGCGGTGGGTTGGTCCAGGCGGAAGCCGGGAGGTCGTCGAAGCCGACCACCGAGAGGTCCTCGGGCACTCGAAGGCCTGAAGCCTGGGCGGCGGACATGACCCCGATCGCCGCCATGTCGCTCATCGCGAGCACGCCGGTCGGGCGGCGCCTGCCCGTCGGCAGCGATTCGAAGCCGCGCGCCCCCGCCCCGACCGAGATGCCGGCGACCATGGTGACCGGGGCCGGCGCGCCCGCGCGCGCGATCGCCTTTCGGTAACCCGCCAGGCGCCTCGCCGCCGCGGGCGTGGGGTTGACCTCGGCACGGGCGGGCGGCAGGACGAGGACCGCGAGCTGCCGGTGGCCGAGCTCGAGCAGGTGCTCGGCCGCGGCCTCGGCGCCGCCCTGGTCATCGATGTTGATCGCGGGATGTGACGCTGACGCGTCGGAGTCGATCAGCACGGTCGGGATGCCGAGCTTCTCGAGCACCCGGATGGCGCTGTCGTCGCGGGTCAGGCCGAGGCTGATGAAACCATCCACCGACGCCTGCCGGATCGCGCCCTCCAGGGAGCCGTCGAGGGGCGGCACCAGGAGCAGCGTGAGGTCGTGCTCGTCGCACTGCTCGCCGAGGCCCTGGATGAGCTCGCTCACGAACGGGTTGGCGAAGACGGTCGAGAGCCGCTGCGGGATGAGCAGGCCGATCGTGCCGCTGCGCTTGGTGGAGAGGGCGCGCGCCGCGGGATGCGGCGTGTAGCCGAGGTCCTCCGCCACGCCCAGCACGCGCTCCAGCGTGGCCTGGCCGAGGCGCTCGGGATTGTTGAAAGCAAAGGACACGGCCGTCTTGGAGACGCCGGCGGCCGACGCCACGTCAGCGATGGTGACCCGGGACACCCAACCAGGCTCCTGCCATACGACCCCCTGAAATCTCCCCGCGGAGATCTGGCGCGCCTGACTTCGCGGGGCCCCTACAAGATTCCGTCCTTGCCCCAAGGAGTGCCTAAACCGTTTTACTAAAACGGTTTATGGCTGGATGCTAGGCGCTGCCGGGCGGCCTGTCAAGACCGATCTTTGGGCGCCGGGCAACCTGCGGCTTGCCCGTGACCGGATCCCAGGTGATGTCGGCGTCGTCGACGAGCAGCGCTTCCAGGATGCTTTCGGTCGAATCGGAGTCGCCGCCAGGATCGGGCGTTGGGCTGCTTTCGGGCGCGGCGTCGGCCGCCACTAGCCAGCTCCCGATCCGTTGGCGCGCCGCTTCGGCATCTGCGTGATCGCGCGGAGCAGCGCCGGATCGAGCTTCGGCGTGCGGTCGTAGGCGAAGAGGCCGTTCTGCTCCTGCTCGACGTCGGTCAGCTGTGTGTAGCAGAACCCCTCCACGGGCCCGGCTTGCATCAGCGCGCGGATCAAACCCTCGTACGCGCGCAACAGGTGCTCCGCGTCGGGCACCTCGATGTAGCCCCAGCCGCCTGACTGGGACAGCCTCAGCCCGCCGAACTCCGTGATCAGCAGAGGCTCGCCCCTGTAGCCGAACCCCGGGCCATACAGATCGTGGTTGGCGGCTCTGGCGTGGAGCGCCGCCTCGAGGGAGCGACAGTGAGCCGCCAGGTCTGCCGGAGGTGAGTAGTCGTGCAGCGTGCACAGGTCGGTCAGGGCGTGCTCCCAGCCATCGTTCGACACGGCCGGGCGGGAGCCGTCGAGCTCATGTGTCATGCGATGCAGACGCACCAGGAAATCCGAACGAACCGACGGGTCGATCTGCTCGAGGCCGAAGCTCTCGTTGGCAGGCACCCACGCCGCGACCGACGGGTGGTCGCGGTGCAGCCGCACAACGTCCGCCCACTCGCGCATCAGGCGGTGCTCGGCCTCGGCGCTGTGCTTGTGGAAGCTGGGCATCTCGGACCACACGAGGTAACCCAGCCGGTCGGCCCAGTAGAGCCAGCGCGGATCCTCGACCTTCTGGTGCTTGCGCGCGCCGTTGAATCCACACGCGCGAGCGAGCTCGATGTCGGCGCGCAGGTGATCGTCGCTCGGCGCCGTGAGCAAGCCCTCTGGGAAGTAGCCCTGGTCGAGGACCAGGCGCTGCACAAAGGGCTCGCCGTTGAGCCAGACCCGGCCGTCTCGAGCTTCGATCTTGCGCAGGCCGAAATAGCTCTCGACGCGGTCGGCCACCCTGCCCTCCTCGTCCCGCATCGTCACCTCGACGTCGTACAGGGCCGGCGTGTCGGGATGCCAGGGCTGGCGGTGCTCGAGGCGGATCTGCGCGCGCCCGGCGGAGCCGGACCAGCGACCTGCAGGCCGCCCGGCGAACGTGACCACCAGCTCGGCCGCTCCATCGCCATCGATCTCGAAATCCAGAGCGCCCGAATCGAGGTCGCCGCGCAGGCGCAGCCCTCGCACGTGGCGCGCCGGCAATGGCTCGAGCCACACGGTCTGCCAGATTCCAGTCGTCGGCGTGTAGAAGATCCCCTCGGGCTGCTCCGTCCAGTGCTGCTTGCCTCGCGGGATCGTCTTGTCGCGCAGCGGATCCTCCGCCCGGACGACGAGTACGTTGCCGCGACCGCGGACGGCGCCCGTGACGTCTGCGCTGAACGGCGTGTGGCCACCCTCGTGACGCGCGACTTCCACGTCGTTGACCCACACCGTCGCCCGATAGTCGACCGCACCGAAGTGCACCCTGAGTCGCTCGGCCCTGGGCGCGTCAAAGGTGCGCCGGTACCAGGCGACGTCGCCCGGCAGCTCTCCGATGCCGGAGAGCTTCGACTCGGGGCAGAAGGGGACCAGGATGTGGCGGTCGAAGCGCGGCGTCTCGCCGGTGGCGAACTCCCACTCGCCGTTCAGGTTCTCCCATTCCCGCCGGCGCAGCGACGGCCGTGGGTACTCGGGCCGGGGTACCATCGCCGCCTCCTCTTACGCCTCTGAAACCTCAAAGGCGAACGTTCGCTTACCCGCGCATAATACCCGCAGCGTGAGGGAGCGCAAGCCCACCCGGCGGGTCTCGGTCAAGGACGTGGCGGCGCGCTCGGGGGTGAGCTTCCAGACCACGAGCAAGGTGCTGAACGGCGGGGGCTCGGTTTCGGACGTCACCAGGGCGCGCATCCTGCAGGCCGCCAGCGATCTCGGCTACGTCCCCAACCTCCAGGCGCGCAGCCTGGTCATGCAGCGGACGCTCACGGTGGGCCTGATCGCGGGCGACTTCAGCGATCCCGGGCTGAGCCGGTGCCTCGCGGGCGCCGAGGCCGAGGCACGGCGGCAGGGCTACGGCCTGATGCTCACGAGCATCGAGCCCGAGGGCTCGGGGACCGAGTACGCGATGCCCGCGATGATGGAGCGCCGAGTCGACGGCATCTTGCTCGCCGCGCCGCAGATGGAGGACGATCCTGCGCTGCCTCACGTGCTTGACCCGATGCTCCCGATCGTCAGCATCAATCACATCGCCGGTGGCGCGGTCACGGAAGTGACCGCAGACGACGAGCAGGCCGGCGACCTTGCGACGCGTCATCTGGTCGCGCGAGGCCACAGCGTGATCGGCGCGTTGACCGGGGTTCGCGGACGCCGTCTCACGCAGAGCCGGCAGCGCGGCTACCGCAAAGCGCTCGACCACGCTCAGGTCGACGCGCAGCCCGAGCTGGTCGAAGAGGCGGGCGATGATGTTACCGGCGGCGAGGCGGCGCTTCGGCGGCTGATCGAACGCCGCCAGGACGTCACTGCGATTTTTTGCCACCACGACCTGGTGGCCGTCGGCGCGCTGTCGGCGCTGCGCGCGCTGGGACGGCGCGTGCCTCAGGACTGCGCGGTGGTGGGGTGCGACGGCCTCGACAGCGCGGCGTACACGAGCCCGCCGCTGACCACGGTCCGAGTCCCGTTCTATGAGATCGGCGCCGAGGCGATGCGGGTGCTTCTCAAGATGATCGGCGCCGGCACGGTCGGTGCGCCGCCGACCCGACTCCCGGTGCATCTCATGGTGCGGTCAACCACGTAAGAAGCGGCGCGTCAGCTCGAGGCCGCGCGCGTCGAGCGAGGCGAGGCGGTCACTCGAGAACCTGAGTCCGCCGTAGTCCATGAGGTGCGCGGCCCACGCCTCGCGCTCGGCGATCTCGGGGCGGGCGACGATGCAGTCGGGATCGTTGATCCACAGACGGCCGTTCATCCACGAACGCAGCCGCGTGATGCGGACCACGTTGTCGATCTCGAGCTGCGGATGCGGGACCTCCGGCAGCACGTCGGGCCCTATACGCATCGCGTCGCACAGGCCGATGCTGGGCAGCAGCGGCGCGCCGCCAGCCAGGAGGATCGCTTCTTCGCCGACCGCCCTGCGGATGAGCTGCATGGCCTGGCGGTACACATCGAGACCGGGGATCGCGGCCGCGTAGAGGAAGTCGAGCTTGAAGTAATCGAATCCCCAGCGCGAGAAAGTTTCAAAGACGTTCGCGATGTAGTCCGCCGCTCCCGGCTGCCCGACGTCGAGGATCCGCATCTCCTTACCCCAGTGCCGTCCCGCGCCGGCCTCGGCGACAAGCCAGTCGGGGTGCTCCATCGCCAGCTTGCTGCGCGGCCCGACCATGAACGGCGCGATCCAGATTCCAGGCCGCATCCCGGTGGCGCGAATCCGCTCGGCGAGTCTCCGGAGCGAGCCGAACTCGCGCCTGACGTCGAGCCAATCGCCGATGTCGGCTTCGTAGCCGTCGTCGACCTGCACGATCTCGATCGGCAGCGCGAGGCGCCGCGCCGCCTCGGCGTTCTCCACCACGTCGTCTTCGGTCACGTTTTTGAAGTAGTACGACCACGAGCACCAGCCGGAGGGAATGATGCGGACGGGGCCGGGGCCGAGCCGGTGGCCGACCGCGGCCAGCGTCGCGACCAGGCCGTCGCCATGAAGCGTGGCGACCGGTCCGTCGCTCCGCAGCTCGAAGCGGTCCCTCCTGGCCGCCAGTCGCAGCGTCGCCACCTCACGCGCCGGGTCGGGCGAGAACCAGGCGGTGGCCGCGCCGTCGGGCGACTCGACCGCCAGCACGCCCTCGGCCTGGATGACACCCGGAGGCACCGGCTTGCCAGGTCGCCACTCGACGATCTGGGCGCGCTCGTCTGGGGCGCGCGGAGAGGTCTCGCCGGCGCGGTACACGCCGACCCGGCTCCACGTCTGCCAGCCCTCGGCGTAAACCGTCCCGGCGAGCGGAAGGTCGGCGACGGCTTGAAAGGTCACCGCGCGAGGCTGCCGGCGAAGCGCTCGTAGAACGGATCGCCGGGCTGGATCGAGCCGCGCGCCACAGGTTGGCGGGTGGCCGACGACTTGTAGAGCGCCGACATGAGCTCGATGGTCGGCCTGAGGTCCTGTGCGGATGCCGGCGGACGGCCTCCCGCCTCGATCGCGTCCAGCGTGTCGTCGAGCTGGGCGGCGTGGGTACCGGGCACGTCGCGACCGATCGCACGCCACGCCGCGGCGACGTCCTCCGCGTCCGGTGCCGGAGTGCAGGTCCAGTGGGAGTTGCCGTAGGCGTAGAGGCATGCGACCTCGAACGTCGCGCGCTGGAAGTCAAGACGGAGCCGGGTCTCCTCGTGCGGCGAGCAGACGCTGCTGACCACGGTGGCGAGCGCGCCTCCGTCAAACCGCAGCGTCGCCACGGACGCGTCGTCGACCGCGATCTTGTGATCGAGCGTGGCGATCGTCGCGCTGACCTCGCGCCACCCGCCCAGCAGCCAGAGGAGCAGGTCCATGGCGTGGATGCCCTGGCCGACCGTGGCGCCACCGAGCTCGCTGTCCCAGCGGCCGCGCCACGGAGCCGAGTAGTACGCCGCGTCCCGGTACCAGGTCGTCTGGCAGAGACCCAGCAGCGGCCGGCCCGGAACGCCCTCCTCGATCAGGCGCTTGAGATGCTTGGCCGCGGAACCAAAGCGCCACTGCACGACCCCGGCGGTGAACCGGCCGGACGCCCGCTCGGCTGCCTCGATGCGGTCCAGCTCGGCGAGCGAGCCGCAGAGCGGCTTCTCGCACCACACCGACGCCCCGGCCTCCAGGCACTGCACCGCCAGCGCGGCGTGCGTGCCCGGCGGAGTGCAGATATGAACCAGGTCGGGTCGCTCAGAGTGCAGCAGATCCTCCGGAGTCGCGTACCCCCGCGGGATGAAATGCGTCGCGCAGAAGTCTGTCAGCCGCGCCATGTCGACGTCCGCCGCCGCGACGAGCGCGACCCTTTCGCCGGCTGCGTGGAGGATCCGCGCATGCTCGCCGGCGATGCTGCCGGCGCCGATTATCGCCGCGCGTAACGTCATGGCCTCAAACCGGGTTAAGAAGGATCAAGTCCACATTGGTTCCTTCATCATTCTCGGCCGTGGCGCCGCTGCGTTTGCTTCAGGTAGGACTGGGCCCGCACGGGCGCAACTGGGCGCGACATGTGCTGCCGAACATCCCCGAGGTCGACCTCGTCGCGTACGTCGACAAGGACCCCTACGCGCTGGACGCCCTGCGCGAAGAGGCTCAGGTGCCCACGGACCGGTGCTTCGAGTCGCTCAAGGAGGCGATCGCCGCCACGCAACCTGAAGCCGTCCTGAACACCACTGCGCTCCCTGCGCACGTCCCGCTGACCATGGCGGCCCTGGACGCCGGACTCCACGTCCTGGTCGAGAAGCCGTTTGCCCCGAGCCTTGCCGCGGCGCAGCAGCTCGTCGAGGAGGCGCGCGTGCGCGACCTGATCCTCATGGTGAGCCAGAACTACCGCTACTTCCCCGCGCCTCGCGCCATCGCCGCGATGGTGCACGAATCGGGCCTGGGCAAGCTCTACGAGGTCTCGATCGACTTCCGCCGCTACTCGACGGTTGGGCCCAACGGTCGCGGCCGGCATCACCTCGAGGAGCAGCCGCTGCTGGTCGACATGTCGATCCACCACTTCGACCTGCTCCGGCTCATCCTGAGTCGCGAACCTCAGCGCATCTACTGCGAGGCGTGGAACCCGGAGTGGACCGCGTTCAGCGGCCCCTCGGTAGCGGTCGCGTCGATCGTCTTCGAAGGCGGCGTCGTGGTCAGCTACCGCGGAAGCTGGATCAGCGCGGCCCCCGTGACGCCGTGGGCCGGCGAGTGGCGGATGGAGTTCGAGAACGGCGACGTGACCTGGACGAGCGCGGCGGACAGCGACGTGACCCAGGACCGGGTCGTCGTGCGGCCACGAGGTGGCGAGGAGCGCACCGTAGTGCTGCCGGCGGTGTCTCGCACCGGCACGTCCGGCACGGTGACCGAGTTCGTGAACGCCGTGCACACCGGCCGCGAGCCGGAGACGTCGGGCCGGCACAACCTGGGCACGATCGCCCTGATGGAGGCCGCCGTCGAGTCGGCCGCGTCGCGGCAGCCTGTGACCATCCACCGGACCGAGGAAGCCGTAACGATTTGATACCGGCCGGCCGCCAACTTCGCGTGACGGTCTGGAACGAGAACCTTCACGAACAACGCGAGGAGTCCGTGAAGAAGGTCTATCCGAAGGGCATGCACACCCCCATCGCCGAGGGCATCAGACGCGAGCTGGGCCCGGACGTGGCAGTCCGGATCGCCACGCTCGACGAGCCCGAGCACGGTCTCACGGACACCGTGCTCGCGCAGACCGACGTCCTGACGTGGTGGGGACACGCGGGCCACGATCGTGTCGAGGAAACAGTGGTGGATCGGATCCAGGAGCGCGTCCTCGATGGCATGGGGCTGGTGGTCCTTCACTCCGGACACAAATCAAAGATCTTCATGCGCCTGATGGGAACCGGATGCACGCTGCGCTGGCGTTCCGACCCCGGCGGTGAGCGCGAGGTGATCTGGACGGTGAACCCGGCCCACCCGATCGCGGCCGACGTGCCGCAGCCGATCGTGATCCCGCACCAGGAGATGTACGGCGAGTTCTTCGCCATCGCGCCTCCGGACGACCTGGTGTTCATCAGCTCGTTCGAAGGCGGCGAGGTGTTTCGCGGAGGGTGCTGCTTCAACCGCGGCATCGGGCGGATCTTCTACTTCAGCCCGGGCGACCAGGAATTTCCTGTGTACCACCAACCGGAGATTCAGCGCGTGATCGCCAACGCTGTGGCCTGGTGCGCCGGCCCGGCGAAGGCGAATGACCAGCCGTCGATCCGAACCGACAACTCGCCGCGGAGCTGGTACCTGTAGGAGCGGCCGCTAGAGGTTGCTGACCAGCTTGCCCAGCACCACCGGAACCAGGGTGCTGCCGGTCGTGTGGAAGACCGTGCCGTCGGGTCGTTTCAACACCAGTCCAAGCCTTGCGGGAGAGCTCTTGGTGGCGTCCATCACCGTCAACTTGAACGTTCCGCCGGTGAACTCGAAGCCGGAGTAGCGCTGCCCGGTCTGCGCGTCGACGTACTCGACGTTGAAGTGACCGGCCGCCGATTCGCCGCTAAGACTCGTCACGTCGGTGCTGGTCACCCACACGTCGACATCCCGCAGGCTGCCGCCGCCCACGTCCATGCTGACGCGGTAGCTGTAGACCAGATTCCCAACGGGCGGCTTGCCCTGCTTCATCTGGAGCGAGAAGTAGCCATGCCTGTCGCTCGTGTTGCCCGATGGATCCGTCGCGATGGCGCCGCCCCCGCTGAGGTATGGGCCTTTGATCGGCGACGACACAAGACCGGTGCGAGAGTCGTCACTTGCCACGAGGCTGCTTGGCGGCACAAAGGACGGGCCGTCGACGAGCGCGGCGGCGATGGTGTATGCACCGTCCGCCAGCGCGGGCAGGGCGGCGGTGGCCGCGCCCAGCCCGGTGGTGGACCAGTTGGGCGCGTCGGTGACCTGCGCGTAGATCGTGGTCGAGGACGCGGGCCCGACGACGATGAACCGCGCCCAGACCACGGTCTTCGCGTAGTCGATGAACTGCGGATCGCTGGCCGGCGTGCGCTGGTCGACGCGGATCGTGACGTGACTTGCCGCGGTGTCGGCGACGTAGAACTCGCCCATGTACGTCGTCGTGACCGGCTGCACGATGGTCAGTTGGGCGGATGCTGAGCTCGCCGCGTAAGCCTGCGTGCCGGCAAAGCTCACCTGGATTCCGGCCGGATAGCTCCCGGCATGAACGCCGCTCATGCTCGCACCCGACCAGATCGCGTATCCGGAAGAGTTGGTCTGAATCGTGGCGGTCGCGCCGGTGGCAAGGGCGAACATGACGGGCTGACCAGCGAGTGCTGAGCCGTTGCTGGCGAGCGAGGCCACCACGGTGGTTGTCCCCTTGAACGGCGCCGAAGCAGCAAAGGCGGTGAGCGTCGTCGGGTTGAGCACCCCGGCGCCCTGGAGTTGGAACGTCTGGTTGCCGCCCGACGCGCTGTAATCGAACGTGATGCTGCCTGTGCGCGGGCCGGCGGCGGTTGGCGTGAAGGCCACCAGCGTGGTGCAGAACGAGCCCGCGGCCAGAGGATTCCCGCCGGCGGGGCAGTAGTTCGTCATTGGGAAGTCGCCACCCGTGACCGTGATGGAGTTGACGGTCAGCGGGCCGGTGCCCGTATTCACGAGCATGAAGACCGCGTACGTCTGAGTCGCCTGGCTGGTCTGGCCGACGAACACGTTGCCGAAGTTCAAGGTTCCGTTCTGCAGTAGGTCGCCGGCAGACGTACCGGACGGCGTGGGGATCCCGGTACCCAGCTCCCACGTATCGCCGTAGAACGTCGCCGGCGACGTCGCCGGGTTCCATCCGCCGAACACGACCATCCGCCCGCGGGCCGAGTCGTAGCTCCCGGCCTGTCCCGCACGCCTTGCAGGTGCGGCGGCCGTCGGGTCGAGCGTCCAGTTGGTGCCGTCGAATTCCCAGGAGTCATTAGTCTCTCCAAGGACGTACGGCAGGATGTTGTCGCCGCCGAACAGCACCGTCTTGCCGCGCTGCGAATCGAATGCCAGTGAAGCCCACAACCGAGGCGACGGCGCCGCGGCCGTGGGGATCTGGGTCCAGTTGGTCCCGTCCCATTCCCAGGTGTCTGCCTGACGGCCTGTCGAGGCGGCCCCGCCAAAGAGGACGGTCCGAGCCAGCCGTGCGTCGTAGGCCATCGCCGGCCCACGACGCGCGGATGGCGAGTTGGCGGGATGCAGCTGCGTCCACACCGTGCCGTCGTACTCCCAGGTCTGGGCAGGAAAGCCGCTGTTTGGGTCACCTTCGAGCAGGACCACGCGATTCCGGCTGGAGTCATAAGCCATGCCTCCCCATACCTCAGCCGGCGGCGACACGGCAAAGCTGCGCTGTATCCAGTTCGTGCCGTCCCACTCCCATGTTGCCGAGGAGACTGAGTCCCCTGCCCCGCCGAACAGGACGCTCACGCCGCGCACGCTGTCATAGGCCATGCTCGCGGCCGCAAGCGCTGGAGGCGAGGTGACCGGTGATCTCTGGACCCAGCTCGAACCGTTCCACTCCCACGTGTCCTGCAGATTTCTGGGGCTTGCGTTGCTGCCACCGAACAGCACGCTGACGCCGCGGGCAGAGTCGTAGTCCATGGCCGCGTCAACCCTCGGCGGCGGCGATATCGCCGGCGCAGCCTGCACCCAATCGAGCGCCGACGTGGTGACTCCCTGCAGCGACCACGTGTCACCGAAGTTGGAGCCTCCTCCCGCGACCAGGCTTCCACCGAACATCACAAAGTCGCCTCGGTTCGACTCGTACGCGGACGCGACGTAGAAGCGCGCGTTCAGGTTGGGCTGCGGCGCGATCTGCTGCCACGTGCTGCCGTCATAGAGCCAGGTGTCGCCGAGCGCGGTGTAGTTCGATCCGAATGCGCCGCCGAACATGACCGTGCCGCCGAGGTTGGGGTCATATCCCATAGCAGGCCAGATGCGTTCCACCGGCGAGCCGGCCGTCACGACCTGGGTCCAATCCGCACCATTGAACTCCCAGGTGTCGTTGAGATTGGCGCTCGCCTGACCGCCGAACAGGACCGTCACTGCGCGCGCCGAGTCGTACGCGATGCCATGGCCTCTGCGCGCGGGCGGCGAATGCGCCGTGGTCACCTGAGTCCAGTCGGTGCCGTCGTACCGCCAGGTGTCGTCGAGCAACGTGTCCAGCTCACCGCCGAAGAGCACGACGACGTGGCGGGCCGAATCGTAGGTCATCGCCGACCACAGGCGTGCCGGCGGTGTGTGGGCGGTCAGCCGCTGCGTCCAGGTCGAGCCGTCCCACTCCCACGTGTCGTTGATAACGCCGTTGTTGTAGCCCCCGTAGAGCACTGTCACCTTGCGCGCGGAGTCGAATGCCATCAGAGCGAGAGACCGGGCGGTGGGCCCGGACACCTGCAGCCGGGTCCACGAGGCACCGTCGTACTGCCACGTGTCGGAGAAGTAGCTGCCCGAGCCGTCGGATCCGCCGAACAGCACGGTTCGCTGCCGGGTCGCGTCGTTGGCCATCGCGGCCCCGCCCCGCGCCGACGGCCCCTGGGTCGCAGTTTGAACCCAGTTCGCGCTGACGCCCGTCTGGCCGTGTGCGTCAACGGGAGCCATCGCAGCCGCAAACGCGACCAGGACGGCAAGGGTGGCGATCCGCGTGTTGACCAATTGCTTCATGCGGGTCGCAGAATCTAACAGGCCGGCTCTGCTTTTCCTGCGCTAAACGTGTGCAGGAGAGCGGCGATTGGCGAGCCAGAACGCGACAGTCATCGCGATTCCGAGCAGCGCCAGCACGAGCGGCGCCCAGCTCACTCCGAACCCCGCGACGACGATTCCGATCGCACCCGGGCCGAAGGTGCCGCCGATCGCCGCGGCAGGGAACAGCCATGAGGTCGCGCGCGAATCGCCAGGGCGCAGTTTGGCCAGCCACACGATGCCGGTCGGAAAGATCGGCGCGAGCGCGAAGCCCGCGACGATATAAGCAAATGGGGCGAGCACATGAATTGATGCAGCGAGAAGGGCGAACGTCGCCGCCGCCGAACCAGCCAGGACGATGGTGCGCTCCGGCACCCTTGCGGGCATGAGCGTCATCAAGAGGCGGCCGGTGACCAGCGCCAGCCAGAATCCCGACGTCGCGGCTGCCGCCTGGACCGAACGCACTCCCGCCGACTCGAGGTGCGAGGCCATCCAGCCGGCGGTGCCGTTCTCGATCGCGACGTAGAGAACGAACGCGCCGACGAAGATCAGGACGAGTGCGCCGGGACGTGCTCGGGATCCAGATGCGACCGGCAGGCGCCCGGCGATGCCGAGCTGTCCCGGGATCAAGATCAGCGCCATCGCCGCCGCCGCGAGGTAGAGCACGTCGAAGTGCGAGGCGGCAAACGCCGCCACGAGGATCGGTCCGGCGACTGCGCCCGCCGAGTACGCACCGTTGAGCACGGTGAGGAGCGCTGCGCGACGGCCGCCGACGCTGTACGCGACCAGCTGGTTGAGAGCGAGCACCAGCGCGCCGAAGCCGACGCCGAGCACGGAGACCGCTGCCATGAACACGGGCCAACCCGGCGCGAACGCGATCGCCACGCACGCTGCCGTGATGGTCGCCATCGCCGCGACCACGGTGTTCCTCACCGGCCACACTTGCGTCGACCGCATCGCGGCGAACACGCCGAGCAGCGACGCGGCGAAATGGATGCTGATCGTGGTACCGGCAACCGGCAGGCTTACTCCGAAGCGCCGGGTCAGGTGCTCGAGCAGCGGACCGTAGGCCGAAACCACCAGGCCCATGAACAGGAAGGTCGCGCCAGTCGCCACCACCGCCGTCCTCGAGAGGACGACGCGATCGGCCTGGCGCATACTGGTTTCGATCAAGGATCAGCCGCCGGACGACATCGGCCGATACGCCGGGTGGGGCACCGGCGAGGACGATTCGGGGCCACCGGAGAGGGAGCGGGTCGGGCCGTCTCTGGCGCCTTTCCTGCGATACCAAAAGGGCGATCGGGCGTGGAGGCTGGCGCTCGGCTGCATGTGGCTACCCGTGATCATCGTGGTCCTAACAGTCGAGGACTGGATGCACATTCCCCAGGCAGTGCAGTGGATTTCTCTCGGGGTTGTGTTCGTCCTCTTCGTCGGCGGCGTGCTGATCTCGGACCGCAGGATGCGCTAAGGCTCCAGCGCCAGGTGGTACCGCGGTGACGCCACCGGACCGTTGAGAAGCGGATCGTCGGTTTCGCGCATCCAGGCCCGGAGGCGCCTGCTGAGATCGCGCTCAACTTCGGCGACGTCTGCTTGGCCGGCGACGTTGCGCATCTCGAGCGGGTCGTCCTCGAGGTCGTATAGCTCGGCGACAGCGGGCCGGTCGGTCGAGTACCGGGCGGGGTTGGAACGAAAGATCGGTCCCGCCTGAATGTCGGCCGGCACCTCGACGGCGAAAGCGCTTTCGAAGTTCCGGATGTACTTGTGGCGGTCGGTCCGGATGCAGCGCATGGGGTCGTAGTAGCTGTGGAAGGTCTTCTCGGCGAAGATCGCGTCTCGGGCGCCGGGCGCCAACAGGGATTGGCCCTGCATGTTGGCGGCGATAGGCATGCCGGCGGCTTCGAGCAGGGTGGGCAGCACGTCGATGTTGCTGACCAGCCCCTGGCGCACTGTCCCGCCGGCCACGCCTCCTCCCAGCCACCGCGCGATCAACGCCACCTCGAGCCCCGGGTCGTACAGGGTGCACTTGGCGCGCGGCATGGCGAGGCCGTGGTCCGTCGTGAAGATGACGAACGCATCGTTTGCCCGCCCGGTCCGATCCAGCGCCTCTAAGACCCGACCGACCGCGGCGTCCATGGTGGTGATGGTCTGCTCGACCGCGGTCATCTCCTCGACCGCCTCTGGAATGTCCGGCAGATAACCAGGGATCACGAGCCCGTCCGGCGCCTTGCCTGCCGGCGGATACGGCCGGTGGGTCTCCTCGAAGTTGATCTCGAGATAGAGCCTGCGAACACTCTGCTCCAGCACCTGGTCCACCGCGCTCGCCGGGTGCAGCGCCGTGAAGCCCAGTCGCTCAGGATGTGGCGTCACGTGCTGGCCGCCGAAGAGGTGCGACTCGAATCCGGCCGCGGCGAACATCGCGGCGGCGTGCGGGACCGCCAGCGCCCAGTCGAAGCCGCCATGGGCGAGGCCCATCACGCCGTTGTTGTGCGGATAAATTCCGCTCGCCAGGCTGGCGCGGCTAGGGCTGCACTGCGGCGCCGTGGCGAAAGCTTGCGCGAACCGGACGCCGTGATGCGCGAGCGCGTCGAGGTTCGGGCTCGCGACGCTGCGGACCCCATAGCAGCCCAGGCGTCGCCCGATGTCATGGGTCGTCATGACCACCACGTCATGCGCGGTGGTCATGCGGTGGATCGGATCTGTGGTCGAGCTAGCCCTTGACCGAGCCGGCGGTGACTCCACGCACGAAGTAGCGCTGCAGGGCGATGAACACGGCGAGTGGGAGGGCCATCTGCAGCACCGCGGCGGCCGTGAGGAACTGCCAGCCTCCACCGAACGATGTGACCAGGCCTGTGATCACCACCGTGAACGGCCTGTACTGGCTGACGCCCAGGTAGGTCAGCGCCACGAGCAGGTCGTTCCAGACGCCCAGGAAGACGAAGATGGTCAGCGACGCAATCGCCGGGATCGTCATCGGAACAGCGATTCGCAGGAATCGCACCGAGTGACCTGCGCCGTCGACCTCGGCCGACTCGAAGACTTCCCTCGGCAGTCCGCTCAGGTAGTTGCGAAGCAGGAAAACCTCGAACGGCAGGCCGTATCCGGTGTGCGCGAGCCAGACGGACACGATCGTGCCATTCAGGTGCAGCGTATGGAAGATCTGAAGCACCGGGATCAGCGTCATCTGGATCGGCACGACCATGAGGCCGACGATCACGATGAAGAAGAGATTCTTGCCGGGAAACTTCATCCACGCAAACGCATACGCGCCCATCGTGGCGACGGCAAGTTGGATCACGGTGGCCGGGATCGTGATCAGGATGCTGCTCACGATCGAGGGCACGACGCCTTCGATCTGGAGGACCTGCTGGTAGCTCGCGAGGGTGAAGCCATGGGGCGGAAACAGGGTCGTCCACCAGCCGGCTTGGCCCATGTCGGAAACGGAGCGGAACGAGTTGACGACCATTCCGATCGTCGGAATGACCCAGAACGCGCAGACGGCGATGATGATGATGTGCAGCGGTATGCGCTGCAGCCGGTAACCGAATCGGTCGATAGCGGAAGCGGCACCGGTGACGGCGGTTTCGCGACGGGTGCTGACCTCTGCGCTCATCGCGCCTCCTCCTGTTGCTGGAACCGCCGGACGTTGACGATCAGAAGCGGGACTACCGCGATGAACAGGACCACGCCTACGGCGGCCGCGCGACTCAAGTGGTTGTGTTGCAGCTGGGAGAACATCTGGGTCGCGATCACGTCGGTGTTGTAAGCGCCGTTCGTCATCACGTAGACGATGTCGAACGTCTTCAGCGCGTTGATCAGCATCGTGGTGCCGACCACGGTGATCGTCGGCCACAGGAGCGGTGTGATCACGAGGCGCACGATCTGAAACTCGTTCGCCCCGTCGATGCGAGCCGCCTCGAGCACCTCGCTGCTGATCGCCTTCAGGCTGGCCGAGATGATGACCATGCAGAAGCCGACCGCCGTCCAGATGCCGACAAAGATCAGCGCGGAGTTGTTGGTGGTGGCGTTCACCAGCCAGGCGACGGGGTCGTGGCCGACAAGGCCGATCGCGGCGTTGAGGGTGCCAGTCTGCGTCGTGCCTGGAGGCTGGTAGTCGAACATGAACTTCCAGATGATCGAGGCCGCGACGGCGCTGATCGGCACCGGGAGGAAGATCGCGATTTTGGCTAGCGACTCGTATTTCACGCGGTCGACCAGGATCGCGATGATGAGGCCTAGGAAGACCGCAAAGAACGTGTAGAAAACCAGCCAGAGCAGGCTGTTACGCAGCGACGTCAGCGTGTCCGGAAACGTGAAGAAGTACTTGTAGTTGGCAAGTCCGATCCAATCTGTGTCGGCGTTGTTTCGGAAGCTGATCAGGACGGTGCGCAGCAGCGGGTAGACCATGAAGACGGTGGCGAAGCCGATCGCCGGCGCGGCCCAGAAGTACGGCCGGACCCAGTCCTGGACCTTCTCGGGCAGCCGCTCGATGACCTGCTCGCCACCGATGATGTAGCCGAGCAGGACCAACGGCACCCCGACGATCGCGATCAGCGCTGTGACTATCTGACCTGCGTCAATGCCGCCCACCCGCTACCTCCTTCTGCAGACCTTGGGGCCAGGGCGGTTTGTATTCCGCCCTGGCCGATCGAGGACCACGAAAGCGCTACTTCCTGACTAGCTTGTCTGGTACGCGGCCGCCTGCACCTGGTCGAGGTGAGAGAGCTCACTGTTCAGGCTCGACGGGTTGTTGGTGACGTTCAGCAGCGACTGCCAGAAGGCCTTCTGCATGTCCGAGGGCATGAAGTCCCCCGCGGTGACGAGCAGGTTCTTGGCGCTGCCGGCCACGCTGGCTGCATTCTTGAAGACCGGGTCGGTGTAGTTGAGGGACTTGATCGCTCCGAGCGTCCCACCGTCGTTCACCCAGATCTGCTGCGCCGCTGAGGTGGCCATGTACTGCATCAGCTTCTTGGCCGCCGGCGTGGCGTTGTAGACCGCGAAGTTGTCGTAGAAGCCGTTGACGTTGCCGTCGTACTGCGAGTTGCCCATGCTCGGGTGGGCGAAGAAGTCGAAGTCAGTGCCCGCCTTCAGGTTCAGGCTCGGGAAGTCCTGCTGGAAGAAGGAGGGGATGAACGTGGCCTGCTCCAGGAAAAGGCAGCCGGCTGGGGTCTTGAACATCGGGTCGCCGGCCTTGCCGAAGTTGGTCGACAGGGCGGTGTTCGGGCCGCCGTACACGCTGGCTGAGGAGACTTCCTTGAGGAAGGTCTGGTAGCCGAGCTTGATCTCAGGTGAGCTGAACTTCTGCTTGCCCTGGATCCAGTTCGTGTAGACCGTCTCGCCCGACTGCCGCATGATGATGTTGTCGATCTGGTCGCTCGCCGGCCAGCCCGACGCCGCGCCAGACTCGAAGCCGGCGCAGAAGAGCTTGCTGGCTCCGTACTGCGAAGGGTTGATCGCCAGCAGCTCGTCGAACGTCTTCGGAGCGGTTCCGGTGAAGACCTTCTTGTTGTACCAGAGCAGCCCCTTGACCTGGGTCTTGACCATCAGCTCGTAGTGCTTGCCGCCGATGATCCCGATGTACGGGTCGTCCGCCGCGCCACCGGGCGCGGTGGTGAGCGCCGGATACGTGTTGGAGATGTATGCCGCGAACTGATCGCCGAGCGCGGACTCGATCGTCTTCAGCGCGCCCTTCGACACCCAGTCCTTGACCATGACGGGGTCCGTCGGTCCGGGGGCGATGTCAGGCAGGTCGGTGCCCGCCGCGATGCCGTTGGCGATCTGGTTGGTCGAGTCGCGGTTGGTGGTGATGTGGACCTTGATGCCGCTGCTCGACTCGAATGGAGCCAGGACGTCCTTGAACGCCTTCAGCTCCGCGCCGCCCCAGGCCGTCCAGACCGTCACGTCGGTGGTCGACGCGCCGCCGCCGGTCCCACCGCCCGAACTGCCGCCGCCACATGCCGCGAGCAGGAATAACGCGCCGAGACAAAGCGCGACCCCCCGCGAACTACGCCTCGCTAAGACCTCGGCCATCTACTGCTCTCCTCCCAAACTCAACCCCTGTCGGGTGCGTCATGCCCCGGCCCATGCCAAGGCGAACGTTCGTCTTGGCTAACGCCCGGATACTAGATGCCCCCCGGTTGCTTGTCAATGTTTGCCTTCCCCTCCCCACTCGTTGGGGAGGGTGGTCCTGCTCGCGGCGCGAGCACGACCGGGTGGGGGTGAATAAACTCCCCCAGATGGACGCCTCCCTGCGGTTCCCCGACGGCTTCCTGTACGGCGCCTCGATCTCGGCGTACCAGACCGAGGGCGGCAACACGAACACCGACTGGTGGTGGTGGGAGCACATCGCCTCCACGCCCTGCCGCGAGCCGTCCGGTGACGCGTGCGACTTTTACCACCGCTACCGCGGAGACGTCGCCATGCTTGCGGGTTTCGGACTCAACTCCTTTCGGTTCGGCATCGAGTGGGCGCGCGTGGAGCCAGCCGAAGGGGAGTTCTCGCGCGCCGCCCTTGCGCACTACGGGCGTGTCCTCGACGCGTGTCACGAGCATGGCGTCGTCCCCATGCTGACCTTCCACCACTTCACGCTGCCGCGCTGGCTGCACGAGCTAGGCGGATTCGCTCACGAGCGATTTCCTGCCCTCTTCGAGCGCTACTGCGACCGCGTCGCCGCCGCGCTGGGCGACCGGATCGGCTATGCGTGCACGCTCAACGAGCCGCAAGGCCTGGGCTCGAGCGGGTGGCTGCTGGGCATCAACCCGCCCGGCCACACCGACGACCGCGAAGGTGC
>DATIOJ010000101.1:0-13722 GCA_035473355.1 Candidatus Limnocylindrales bacterium | reverse complement strand
CGCGGTGACGGGCGTGATCACGCACCCGAGCGAGGTCCTGAAGAAGATGCCGGCGAGCATCAGGTGAGTCTCCCCAAGGTCGTCCGCGGCCGGGCCTGGAAGTTCGGCGACAACATCGACACGGACCAGATCATCCCGGCGAAGTACGCGATCTACTCCCTGGACGAGAAGGAGCTGGGCAAACACGCGATGGAGGGTGTGCCGGGCCGCGAGACCTGGGCGTCACAGGTGGCGGAGGGCGACATCATGGTCGGCGGATCGAACTTCGGCTGCGGGTCCTCGCGCGAGATCGCGCCGGTGGCGATCCGCGGCGCCGGCGTCTCGCTCGTCATCGCAGACTCCTTCGCGCGGATCTTCTTTCGCAACGCGATCAACATGGGCTATCCGATCCTCCAATCGCCGGAGGCGTCAAAGGCGATCGAGGACGGCGACGAGCTGGAGGTCGACCTCGAGCAGGGAATCATCCGCAACTTCAGCAAGAGCAACGAATATCGCAGCGATGCGTTCCCGCCGTTCATGAACGAGCTGCTGAAGATGGGTGGGCTCGTCCCGTGGGTGCGCAAGCAGCTCGAAGAGCGTCGGCGCACCGCGATTTCTCGTGGATGACCAGAAGCCGGTAGAGCTTCAAGAGCCGCTCGATGAGCTCGCTCGAGATCCCACGCGCTTCTCTCACGACCTGAAGTTCCCTCCGGCGGACAAGATCCGCGTCTACGACGACACCCTGCGCGACGGCGAGCAGATGCCCGGGGTTGCGATCACGCCGAAGGACAAGTACGAGCTTGCGCGCATGCTGTCGGACATCGGCGTCCACGTGATGGACGTCGGGTTTCCTTCCGTGTCCGAAGGCGAGCGCGAGACGCTGCGTCTCGTGTTGAACGGACGCAAGCGCGGCGAGCTGCGCGAGGACCTCGAGGTCGTCTGCATGATGCGCTCGACCAAGGGGGACATCGACGCGACGATGCGGGTGATCGACGAGCTCGGCCACCGGCGCGACGAGGTCACGTACTTCATCTTCACGTCGGCGTCCGACCTGCACGTCAAGTACAAGCTGGGCAGGACGCTGCTGCATCGCGACGGCATCCCCGAGTCGGAGTGGCTCGAGCTGCCGGTGTCCTACTACCGCGAGGCAAACCTCCGGATGATGTGCGACGCGATTCGCTACGCGCGCGAGCAGGGGGCGACCTCGATCGAGTTCGGCGGCGAAGACGGCAGCCGCGCCGACGTGGACTACATCGCAGAGATCCACCGCGAAGGCCTGAAGGCCGGCGGAACGCGACCCTCGACGCCGGACACCGTGGGCTGCTACTCGCCCTTTGCGGTGCGCGAGTACATCCCCGCGATCAAAGCCGCCGCGCCGGACGCGCCCCTCGTCGTCCACTTCCACAACGACCTCGGGCTAGGCGCGTGGAACACCGTGATGGCCCTCGGCTCTGGCGCCGAGGTGTTCACGACGAGCGTGAACGGCATCGGCGAGCGCACCGGGAACGCGCCGATGCACCAGGTGCTGCTCCAGCTGCGCTACCTGTTCGGGATCGAGATTCCGCGATTCAAGTACGAGAAGCTCCGCGAGCTGGCGCGACATCTCGAGCTGGTCAGCGGAATCCCGGTCCAGCCCACCGAGCCAGGCATCGGGCTCAACGTCTTCAGCCATGAGTCGGGAATCCACACCGCGGGCATGCTGATCCACCCGGCGATCTATCAGTTCCTGCCGCCGGCCGACCTTGGCGCCGAGATCACGTACGTCTACGGCAAGCACTCGGGCGCCCTCGTCATCGAGCATGCCCTGCGCGACGCGGGGATCAAGCCGGAGCCGGAGCTGGTGGCCAGGGTCCTGGCCGAGGTGAAGCGGATTCGCGAGGAGCGGGCCGAGCGCAGCGACTTCTCAGAATTCCACCGCCAGTACTACGATCACCTCAACCGCATGGGACTGACCGCCGGCGAGGTCGTCGACATCGCCAACGCGCTGCTGTAGTGGCGCGGCCCCGACGTTCCTCGCATCCTCGCGTCCTGGGCGGCCGGGCGCCTTCGGCGCTGAAGCCTGTGTCAAGGGGCCCGGCGCTCACTCGTCACGCATCTGACGATGCGCTCCTCGTCGCGCCACCCTTTCCTTGGCTCCGGCCGCCGATGCCGCGAGTCTGCGGCGGAACGCAGGGCCGCCCCACTACCAACTGATGGCGACCACCACACGGGCCGAGACAGCGACCCGCGAGGAATACATCAGCCTGCATCGGTGGATGTGCATGGCCAAGGCGCTCGACGACCGGATGCACATCCTCGTCAAGCAGGGCCGCGCGCCTTTCGTCGGCTCGAGCCGTGGACATGAGGGGATCCAGGTAGCGTCGACGGCCGCCATCGGCCCAGACGACTGGCTCGTGCCCCACTATCGAGGACTGGCCAACGCGATCGTCCGCGGGCTGACGATGAAGGAGTGGATGCTCGCCGTGTTCGCCAAGGCCGGCGATCCCCTGTCGGCGGGAAGGAACATCCCGGGCGGGTGCTACAGCTACCGCCGACTGAAAATCGCGCCCGTTTCCCAGGTCGTCGCGAGCTGGATCCCGAAAGCGTCGGGCATCGCCTACGCGGCCAAGCTGAAGGGCGACGGCAGCGTGACGCTGTGCACGTTCGGCGACGGCGCCACGAGCATGGGCGAGTTCCACGAAGGGGTCAACTTCGCCGCCGTCCACCGCCTCCCGATCGTCTTCGTCTGCGAGAACAACAGCTACGCCATCTCGGTGCCGATCCGCCTCCAGATGGCGAACCCCAACATCGCCGACAGGGCCTCAGGCTATGGGATCCCCGGCGTGTCGGTCGACGGCACTGACGTGCCGGCCTGCTACGCCGCGGCTCGCGACGCTGTCGCGCGGGCCCGGAGTGGGGAGGGGCCCACCCTGATCGAGGCCAAGGTCTGGCGAATCAACTCGCACACGTCCGAGGACAACCAGGGCAAGTACCGGACGCGCGAGGAGATGGACGAGGCGGCTGCGCATGACCCGATCGCACGGTTCACCGGCTGGCTGGTCGAGCGTCGGTGGATCAGCGCCGACGCCGCCGCTCAGCTCCAGGCGGACTGCGACCGGGGGGCTTCTGACGCGGCCGATTGGGCGGAGCAGCAGCCCGACCCGTTGGCTGAAGACACCGTCAAAAACGTCTTCGCCTAGGCTCGACGCGCAACTCGATCCAAACTGCGCAACCGAAAGTTAGACTGACGGACGATTTTGGAGACCGACCCCCCCGAGCCCAGCGATTCGAACCCGCCGGAAAGCACGAGCGACGAACCAGTGCCGGCCGTTCCGACGCGCGACACGACCCCCGTCTGGGCGCAGACCAACCCGGCCGCGCCCGCCCAGAAAAAGGGCGATCCCGACTGGTCGAAGACAGAGGCTTCCACCAACGGGGAGGGCAGCAAGCCACCCCCGGCGTGGGCCGCGACGGTGCCGACGTCCCCAGGCGCGGACATCGACGAGGAAGACGAGGCCGAGGAGGAGCCGGCGGCAAAGGCTGAAGTAAAGGCCCCGGAAAAGGCCCCAGAGCCGGCCGAAGAGATGCCGCAGGATGTGTCCCAACAAGTAGAAGACGCCGAGGCTGAAGACGAGGACGAGGCCGAGCCCGCCGCGGCCGCGACTGTCGAGCCCGCGGTCGCAACTGTCGAGTCCGTTGCGGCGTCCACCCCCCCGGCCCCTTCCACGACACCACCCGTCGAAGCGCCCATCACCGAGCCGCCGCAGGCCGTCGCCGCCGACGCGCTGAAGACGACCTGGCCGCCGGCTTCTGCGTCGTCGCCGGCGCCGCCTGAGGAGACCGACATCTGGCCGCCCGAGCCGCCGACCGAACGCGCGATGCCGGCCTGGCCGCCGCCCTCGGAGATCGAGGAGCCGGCGACGCCGGCACAGGCCATTCCCGCGTGGCCGGACTCGTTCGACGCCGTGCCGCCGCCGACGGTGAGCCCGGCGCCTCCGGCCGCGGCTCCCATCCCGCCGACGATCACGCCGGAGAGCAAACCCGCTACGCCTGCCCCGCCGGCGACCATCCGCCCCGCCGCATCGAAAGCCCCGGCGCCGCCACCGGCTCCGCCTGCGCCATCCGCGCCGCCACCGCCTCCGACCACGCCGGTGGCACCCGTCGAGCCGGCCCAGTCCGGCCCCCCCGCGCGACCCGCCTGGGCGCCGAGCCAGGCGGCCGAACCGCCTGCAGGCCCAAAGACCCCATCGGTCACGCCGCTGCAGGTACCCGCGTGGGCTCCGCGCGTGCCGCTCGCGTCGGAGCCCGGCACGCCGACCTGGTTTTCGCCGAAGGAAAGCATCCCGCACGCCACCGCGCAGCCCATCGTGCAGCAGGCCGCGACCGGCCCCGAGCCCACTCCGCCGCCCCCGCTGGTCGGCGGCCAGCTACCCGTCGCCCACATACCGCCCGCGCCGGCACAACCCCCGGCCGCGCCGCAGCCGCCGGCCCCCGAGAAGTCGTCGTGGCAGGTGGTCGAGCAAGCCCGGCACGAACGACGGCCGACGGGTCCGACGGCCGAGGATCGCTCCTACGCAGAATGGTTCGCGTGGGCAAAGCGGGGAGGCGCGCCCGCCAGCGCGTGCCACGCGGCGGCGCAGGGAGCGTTCAAGGCTCTGTCCAGCGGCAAGGACGTGGCCACCGCCGTCCAGTGGGCGACGGCGGCGATGAGCCGCCAGCCGGAACCGGTGACGCAGGCTCGCCAGCAGTACTGCGCTTGGTTCGCCCTCGCGAACATCGATCTCAACCTCGACCAGCACCGCGCCCACCTCTTCGCGGCCGCGGCCGTTGTCGCGCTCGACGCCGGGCAGGATGCCTCAGCGGCCCACGCGGCAGGGCTTGCCGCCGCCGGTATCAGGTAGTCAGCGAAGCCTCCTGAGCGACCGGCTCGCGACGCCGCCCACACCGCAGACCAGCATCATTCCGCCCGCGATCAGAAAGAGCAGCGTCACGTTGGCGTCCGCGATGGGACCCGAGATCGCGTAGGCGAGCGGCGCCAGGCCCATCGACGCGAGCATCACCAGCGACATCACGCGTCCCTGCATGGCGGGGTCGGTGCGGCGCTGCAGCCAGCTCAAGCCGTAGGTGTTGATGACACCTGTGGCTATGCCGGAGACGCCCATCAGCACGGCAGCCGGCACCAGGGATGGCAGCAGTCCGACCGCGATGATCCCAGTGCCAAGCCACGCGCAGAGCAAGATCATCAGCCGCCCCATGTATTTCGGCGCGGGAACGAAGCCGGCGCCGATGGCCCCCGCAGTTGCTCCGACGCCCCACGCACCGAGGAGCACGCCAAGGCCGGTCGCGCCCGCGGCGAAACGGCCATGCGCAAGAGTCGGGAGTCCGACGCCCAGCGCGCCGTTGGCGGCGAAGTCGACGACGGCGATGATGATCAGCGTGGCGCGAATGCCGATGTCGGCCCACGCGTAACGGAATCCAGCCGCGATCTGGCCGCCGAGGCCGCCGTCCGCACCTGCCTTGCGGGCAGCTGCGCGCGCGGTGGACGGCAGCAGCGCCGCCAGCACGAAGCCCACGGCAAAACAGGCAGCGTCAGCGGCGAATGCCCAGCCGATGCCCAGCGAGGCGACGATGAGCCCGCCCAGGACCGGGCCGATGATGACGGACGCCTGCCCGGTCACGTTCAGGACCGCATTCGCGGGCTCCAGCTCGTGGTCGGCGACGACCGTGGGCAGGATCGACTGCCGGGCCGGCCAGAAGAACGCATCGACGATGCCAAAGACCGCCGCGATCGCGTAGACCTGCCACAGCTGGGCGTCACCCATGAGCACGACCGCGGCAAGCGGCGTGACGATGATCGCGCGCAACCCCATCGACCCGAGCAGGGTCAGCCGCGGCGAGAGTCGATCGGCCAGCGCGCCGCCGACGAGCATGAGGACCGCCCTCGGCAGCGCCTGGACCACCAGGACGGAGCCAAGCGCGATGCTCGAGCCGGTCAGCTGCAAGACGAGCCAGGCAATGGCGATGTAGCTGAAGAAGTCGCCGAACAACGACAGCGTGGTCGCAGCCCAGAGGTTGCGAAACGTGCCCGACGAAAACACGGTCCACGGCCGTGGCCGGGGCGCGACAGCAGCAGGTGTCTCGATGAGCTCTTCCATCGGAACTCCTAGACCTGGGTGCGGCGCGCGACGCCGGTCGGGTCGATCCTGTCGGCGAGCCGGCGCAGGAACCTGGTGAGCTTCCCTGTCCGCGAGTGTGCGAAGTGAGCAATCACGCGCGCCTCCTGCATCCGGGCGCGCTGCTCCGACAGATGCCTGGCGTAATCCTCGGGCCCCGGTTCCATCGGCATCATCTCTCTCCAGCCTCCTTGGTGGGTTCGAGGCGGCGCAGTGCCTCGTCAACATCGATCTCCCCGCGCGCGACCTGCTCCATCAGCTCGAGTCGCGTTGGCGCTGCCGCCGATGCGCGCTCGATGCCCAGGCGCGCAAGCAGGCCGTCGAATCGCGCGCGAGCTGTCGGGTAGCTGACGCCGAGGTGTCGCTCGAGCTCCTTCATGTTTCCACGCGAGGCAAGGAAGACTCGCAGCACGTCGCGGTCCTCATCGGTGAGGACGCAGAACTCGCACGAGGTGAATGCGCCGGACAGCTCGGTCGAGCAGTCGGGACACGTGAGGCGAGTCGTGGCGAGCCGGTGGTTGCAGACGGGGCAGTTGGAGGGGGGCCGGCGCGTCGTAGATCGAGCCATCACTGGACCTCGATCCGGATGGTGCCCATGATGCAGTCGCAATCGAGCGTTCCGTCCCCTGAGCCGAGGGTCAGCTGGTGACCGGCTGTCGCATCGGCGCCGGCGATGGAGACGTCGCCCATCAGCGACTGGGCTGTGATCCGCACGCTCGACGTCTTCTCGAGCACGACGCGAACGTCGCCCATCTTGCAGTGGATCGCGCTCGACCCTCCATCGAGGCGCCCGCGCGCGGTTATCTCGCCCGCCGAGACGTTGAGCTGGATCGGCCCGCGGAAATCGCTCAGGCTGCAGTTGCCGGCCTGGATGTCGCCGGTCACCGGGCCGCGCAGCCCCTGGATGCTGAGGTTGCCGGCCTGGACCTTGGCGCTGAGCGCAAGCGCGGGGTTCATGCGGACGGTGAGCTTGGTGCCGAAGTCGAAGGCCGGTATCTTCACCCGGCCCTGGGGGCGGATGAACTCAAAACCGGAGTCACCGCCGAGGAGCGACTGGTCGATGACCATCGTGTCGCCGTCCTGCCGGGCGCGGTGGGGACCTTCGGCTACCGCGTGGCTGACGGTGGGGTCGCCGATGACCTCGGTGTTGCCGAAGCGGGTGACGACCCGCACCTGCCGGACCGCGACGCCCGCCGGGGCGGGGGCAGAAGACTGGCCCGCCGAGGGGGTCGGCTGGGCGACGGCCCAGGGCTGGCCCTCGAGGGCCTCGAGGCGGGCCGCCCCTTCCTCGGCCGTGATAGCGCCGGCTGCCACCTGGTTCAAGATTTCGCGTCGCTGGTCGTTCATGAGTCAAATTAGAAACCAGTGCTTGCCAGTTTGTCAAGTCGCGCAATAATAATTCATGGAGCCAAGAGCCGGATAAGCTAAGTCACGCGGTGTGGCGGGGCAGAGGTGACCTGGGCGGCTGGGCGGTCGTGGCCGTCCTGTTCGCCGTCACGACCACCGTCGAGAGCCTGTCCTGGAACCAGCTGACCGCCTACGCGCCGCTCTACATACGCGAGCTCCACGTCCCGCCCGGGCAGGTGGCCGGCTGGATCGCCGCGATCTCCAGCCTCGGCTGGATCCTTGCCCTCCCACTCGCCCCTTTCTGGGGCGTGCTGGCCGACCGCTACAGCCGCAAGCTGATCATCGTCCGGAGCGCGGTCATCGAGGCGGTGATCTTTGCCGGTTGGGCGCTCTCCACGTCGCCCTGGATGGTGCTCGTCTTCACCGCGCTCAACGGTTTCGTCCTCGGCAACACCGGCGTGATGCTGGCGGTCCAGGCGTCGACCACGCCCAGGCAGCGGCTGGCGCTTGCGGTCGGGATCGTCGGCGCGGGATCTCCCGCGGGCCGAGCGCTCGGGCCGATCCTGGGGGCGGCGCTGATCCACGTGGTGGACGTGCGCGGGATGCTTCTCTTCGACGCCGGGCTGTCAGCGCTGATGGCCTTGCTGCTGACCGTCCTGGTGCGCGAAGGCGAGCACGTTCGTCCGGCGGACGTCCGGGTACTGAGCCTGCTGCGGGGCGCGGTGACGGAGATCACCGGGCAGCCGCTCGTGTGGCGGCTGTTCCTCGCCACGGCGATCACCCAGGTCGGCGTGTGGACGATCCTTCCTTACGTGCCGCTTTTCATAGCGCGCCTTGCGCCGGGGAACAGCGTCACGGCGGTCGGAGTCGTCCTGTCGATGCTCGGTCTGGGCCAGGCCGTCGCGTCCGCGGTGTGGGGACTGGTCGTGCCTCGCCTTGGGCACCTCAAGGTCATCAGCGCGACCGCCGCCGGCTCGTGCGTGGCGCTCCTCATCGCGGGAGCCAGTGCATCGCTTCCGGTCCTCGCTCTCACCCTGCTAGTGAATGCTGTCTGCGCCGCGGCGATCCTGACGTCGGCGATGGCCATCATGGCCGCGACCGTGAGCCCGGAGCGGCGCGGCGCGGTGCTCGGCCAGATCCTGTTCCCGTTCTACGTGGGCGGAGTCATCGGCCCCGTCATCGGAGGCGCCGCCTTCAGGGCGGGCCAGATGGCGGTGTTCGCGATCGCGGCCGCACTGAGCCTCGCGCCGCCCATCGTGCTCATCGCGTCGGCGCCGCTGCGAGCGCAGCCGCGGGCCGGATGAGCACGCGAGTCGGCGTGATCGCCGACACACACTGCCCGGAGTTCATCGACCGCCTCCCCGACCGGATCTTCACTGTCCTCAAGGGCGTGGAGCTCGTCCTCCATGCGGGTGATATCAACGGCGCGGGCACGCTCGAAGAGCTGTCGCGCATCGCTCCTGTGCACGCCGTGCGTGGCGACCACGACCGCGACCTGATGTCCCTGCCGCTGACGCGCGAGCTCACCGTCGGGGGCAAGAAGATCGTCGTGGTCCACGGCAATCGGTCGCGCTGGCTCGAGGAGCCGCACACGCTGCTGTGGACGTTGACCCTTGGCTACTTCCTCCCGCATCCCGGTCTGCCCCGCGCCCTGCGGCGCAGGTTTCCGGACGCCGACGTGATCGTCTTCGGCCACACGCATCGCACGCACATGTGGAAGCTCGACGGCGCGCTGCTCTTCAACCCGGGCGCTGTGCACGTATGGGATCGCGAGAGCGTGCGGCGCCGGCTGGCCCAGAAGCCTGGGTGGTTCGAGTGGACGTGGTTGCAGTTCGCGCGTCACATACGACGGCGGGAGCCGCCGTCCGTCGGCATCCTGGACATCGACGAGGACGGAGTCGTGCCTCGGATCATCGGTCTTTGAGGCCTCTAGCATTTCGTCGTTGTGGTGACGTACCGGCCGGCCACGCTCGACGATGCTGAGCTCGCGTCTGACGTGATGACGGCCGCGTACCCGTCCCTCGCGCAGGACCCGATCATCACGCGCTATCGATGGGAGAACCCTCGCATCGGCTATGAGTACAGGCGCTTCCTCGCCTACCGCGACGGCCGCGCGATCGCCTACGTGGCCAGCGTCCACGCGCCGTGGGAAAAGCTCCCCGACAGGCACTGCGAGGTGGAGGTGTGGCTCGACCGGGCCGAGCTGAGCGATGAGCTGATCAGGTCCCTCTACGAATGGATTGAGGCCAAGGCCGTCGGACAGGGCTCGCGGGTGCTGCTCACCTACTGCGCCGAGGACGAGACCGAGACGCTGGCCGCGCTTGCCGGCCTCGCCTACGAACGCGTGCGCGCCGAGAGGTTCTGGGTGCTGGATCTCGTGAAGCGCGGTCCCGGCCTGCTCGAGGAGGCCGCGTCCGCTCGCGACAGAATGGAGGCGGAGGGAATCCGCCTGGTCACCTTGTCAGAGTGGAAGGAGCCGGGCGGGGTTCGCAAGCTGTTCGACCTCAACGAGCGCACCGTGCAGGACGTGCCGCACACGCTCACCATCGTGCCCGAGCAGTTCGAGGATTTCGAGCGGCGGCTGCAGGCGCCGGACCGCCGCAGCGATCGCTGGTGGATCGCATGTGACGGCGACCGGCCGGTCGCGATGAGCTATCTCAAGTTTCCGCCCGTGCGCGGGGTCGTCTTCACCGGCTACACCTGCTCGGACCCGGCGTACCGTGGCCGGGGCATCGCGCGCGCGGTGAAGCTGCAGAGCCTGGCCCAGGCGGTGGAGCTGGGCATCCCCGCCGTGTACACGGACAACGACTCCCAGAACGCGCCGATGCTGCACATCAACCAGGCGCTCGGCTACGAGCTGAGGCCTGGATTCGTCGAGCACCACAAACGGGTAAGTACCTGACGAATGCCTAAGACCAAGGACTTCTACGACGTGCTCGGCGTCCCGCGGACGGCCACGCAGAAAGAGATCTCTGCCGCCTTCCGCAAGCTGGCGCGCAAATACCACCCCGACCTGAACTCCGGCGACAAGCAGGCGGAGGCGCGGTTCAAGGAGATCTCCGAAGCACACGAGGTGCTGTCCGACAGCAAGAAGAAAAAGCTGTACGACGAGTTCGGTGAGAACTGGGCCAGCGCCGCGGCCGCCGGTGTGGAGCCTGGCGCCGCGGGCGGCGGGTTCCGTCCCGAGGCAGGGCCGCGCGTCCAGTACCGGACGGTGACTCCGGACGAGATGGACGACCTGTTCGGCGAAGGGGGCGGGTTCGGTGACATCTTCGGCTCGATATTCGGCAACCAGCGCGGGCGCCCCGCGCGGCAGCAGCCGATCGATGTCGAGCTTCCGATAGAGGTGAGCCTGAGTGAGCTCTATACCGGCACGAGCCGCACCGTCGAGCTGCCGGGCGGCCGTCGGGTCGAGGTCAAGGTGCCGGCCGGCGTGAAGGAGGGCACGGTGCTGCGCGTGCCGGGTCTCCGCGCGACCGTGAAGGTGGCGCCGCATCCCATCTTCACGCGCGAAGGCAAAGACCTCCGCGTCGCTGTGCCGGTGCCGCTGCGGGTCGCCCTCCTGGGCGGCGAGGTGGCGGCGCCCACGATCAAGGGCGGCCAGGTCAAGTTCAAGGTCCCTGCGGAGACCCAGAACAGCACCAAGATCCGGTTGCGCGGCCTGGGACTGCCCGACCCGAAGGGCGGACCCGCGGGCGACATGTACGCGGAGGTGCGCGTCCAGCTTCCCGTCCCGATGGACGAAGAGACGCGCAAGTGGGCGGCAGAGCAACCGAGCTGACAGAACGCGCGCGGTGAGCACGACGCCCCTGGCGCGGCGCCTGCTGCTGCCGCTCGTGTTCATCTCCGGCATGGCGTCGCTGGCGGTCGAGTTCGGCGCGTCTCGTCTGCTTGCGCCCTACTTCGGGACCAGCCTGTACGTGTGGGGCGTGCTGATCGGCCTGATCCTCATCTATCTGTCGGCGGGCTACGTCATCGGCGGCCGGCTGGCCGACCGCTATCCGCGCGACGAGGTCCTGTTCCAGATCACGGCGTGGGCCGGCCTCTGGATCGGGCTCATCCCACTGGTCAGCTATCCGATCCTGCTCGCCTCGCAGCAGGGCTTCAAGGAGCTCAGCGTCGGTCTGGTGCTCGGCACTTTGCTCGCGGTCGTGCTGCTGTTCGCGGCGCCCGTGATCCTGCTCGGCTGCGTCAGCCCCTTCGCGATCCGCCTGCTACTCCGCGACGTCGAGAGCGCAGGCAACACTGCGGGACGCGTGTATGCGTTGTCGACGGCGGGCAGCATCCTAGGCACTTTCTTACCCGTCTTCTGGTTCATCCCGACCTACGGCACGCGGCCCACGCTCGAAGCGTTCGGCCTCGTGCTGGTGGTGGTCTCGGTCGCGGGACTGTGGCCGCGCCCGCGCCTCCGTCTGTACGCGTCGTTTGCGGTGGCGGTCATCCTGGCGTGGATCTTTCTGCCGTCGGGGATCAAGCCGCCGCAGGTGGGGCGCCTCGTCTACGAGAAGGAGTCGGCATACGGCTACATCCAGGTCGTGCAGGACGGGAGCCGGACCGAGCTGATCCTCAACGAGGGTGAGGCCATCCACTCCATCTACGATCCAGGCCGGCTGCTGACCGGCGGTCCGTGGGACTACATGCTGGTCGCCAACTCGTTCCGTCCCGCGCAGGCCGCAGAGCCGCGGCCGCAGGATGTGGCGATCCTCGGTCTTGCGGGCGGTACCGCGGCCCGCCAGTACGTCGCGGCGTACGGCAACACCGTGCAGATCACCGGTGTGGAGATAGATCCGACGATCCTCGACGTGGCCCATCGCTACTTCCATCTCGACGAGCCCAACGTGCACCCGGTCGTCGCGGACGCGCGCTACTGGCTGGACACGCAAGCTGCGCGATATGACGTCATCGTGATGGACGCGTATCGGCAGCCGTACATCCCGTTTCACCTGACCACGCGCGAGTTCTTCACCGAGGTGCGTGACCACCTCCGTCCAGGAGGAGTGGCCGTCGTCAACGCCGGACGCACCGCCACCGACTATCGGCTGGTGGATGCGCTGGCAAGCACGATGGCGGCGGTCTATCCGACCGTCTTTCTCGTCGACGTACCCGAGTTCTCGAACACGTTGATCTACGGCACCACCCAGCCGGTTTCCCTGATCGATGTGGAGCACAACCTGTCGCTCGTGTCCGAGCCGGTGGCGCAGGAGGTGGCGCAGAGCGTGGTCAGCGAGGGGACGCTGCGCGTTTCGCCGTATCACGACCAGGTCTTCACCGACGACCTCGCTCCGGTGGAGCGGCTGATCGACGAGATCATCTTCAGCTACGCGACGGGGCGATAGCGCCGTCTAGGCGTCCGGCGAGAGAGCTCCCTTGACCCGTTCGCCCGCGAGCGACTGATCCGAGGCGAGGCACAGCAACCGCACGCGGCCGGTCGCCACAAGCTGGTCGTGCTCGTCGACGATCTGAGCCTGCCAGACCTGCGTCTGACGTCCTCGGGTGAGCGGCGTCGCGACGGCCCGAAGCTTCGCGCCTGAGCGGACCGCGCGGACGAAGCTCGTGTTGTTCTCGAGACCAACCACGTGCTGCCCGCGCTCGCGGGCGGACAGGTACGCGCCCATCGAAGAGAGGGTCTCGATGATCCCGCAGTGGACGCCACCATGCACGATGCCGTAGCCCTGCAGGTGCTGCGTGCCGACGGTGACCTCCGCGCGGACCTCGTCCTTCGTGGCATGGGTGATGATCAGACCCATCGCGCTGACCCATCCCTCGGGAATCTCGTTCAGGCGATCGGCGAAGTCCTCAGCCACGACAGTGAATCGTAGTGAGAGAAAAAAGTAAGGGCCGAGAGGACTCGGCCCTTACAGCGTCTACGTTCGCAGTGCTACCGCCTCCGACTCCAGGAGCCGGATCCGGATGTGGAAGCCCTAGAGGCTAGAAGCTGCCTTCCTCCCGAGCTCCCGGCTGGCAAACGAGGCGGCTGGCACCACGACTCGGTTTATCCAAGCTCCGCCTCACCTCCTTTGCCCCACGGGCGTTGAACTTCGCCGCAAAGTGTACCGAATAAACTTCTTCCCCGATGCCTCGCAGATATGTCGCCGTGTGCGGCGCGACCGAGGCGACGCCATCGCAGCTCGACGCGGCGCGTGAGGTCGGCAGGCTGCTTGCGCAATCCGGCGCGATCGTCATCAACGGCGGGTATGGTGGCGTTGCGGCGGCCGCGAGCGAGGGCGCGGCGCGCGTGGGGGGC
>DATIOJ010000100.1:0-5319 GCA_035473355.1 Candidatus Limnocylindrales bacterium | reverse complement strand
TTTGTACCTTTGCTCAGTCACGCTCAGCTCCCTCATGCGCGGGAGTGTCAGGTATCAGCCGGGACGCCTGTAAGGCATCAGCCGAACCAACGACAGGCATCATGCGGGACGCTTTTGTCGTGCTTCAGCCGAATCAGCACAAGGGCGTGGCTCCGGGACAGAGATTCGAACTCTGAACCTTGCGGTTAACAGCCGCCTGCTCTACCGGTTGAGCTATCCCGGAACAGACCACGAATTCTAGGTCGTGATCGCGCCCAACCGCCGGTTCGCCTGGCGCCCGCGGCCGGGCTCTCTCAGCCGGTCGCGCCGCTCATCTTTCGAGCTCCGCCCGCACGTAGTCCAGGAACTGGTTCCGCCGGCTGTCGTTCTGGAAGGTGTGGAATGAAAACAGCTGCGCGTCCGCGACGAACTCCGTCTTCGCCGCCTCGAGGCGTTTGGTCAACCCGACCTCCTGCGTTGCCTGCTTCTCCGCCCGGCGCCTCAAGCTGCGCGCCAGCCGCTCCGCCTTCGACACATCGCGCGATTTGGTGAAGGAGAGCACCAGCACGCCGAGCCACACCATCATGGTCGTGAACACAGTTAGGGCCACGGCTTCGAGCACCGCCGCTAGCGCGTCACCCGCAGTCACCCACATGAACCAGTAGCGCAAGGCGCCGATCGCGACCAGCCCCACCGACAGCGCGACGATCGCCGTCGTCCTGTGCCAGCCATTCCTGTAATGAGCTACCGCCCACATTCCCGCCGCCAGCGCACCGACGATGACCGCCGTGATGCCCCACGTCGGCAGCGGGTCGAGGCCGAAGGTCTGCGCCGCGAGGTTCGCGGGCAGCGCGTCGAGCACCACGAGCAATGTCGCAAGAAAAACTCCGACGCCGAAGCTCAGCCGATGCTGCCGGTGTTCTTCGCGAGTACGGGCGATGCGTCCGGCATCCAGCTCCGCCTCGGCAGCCCGCTCGTTCAGCGTGTGGCGGTCGCGCTCGGCCGCGCGCAGACGCTGCGCGTCCGTCTTCAGGTCCTGGAACTCCCGCGCGATCCGCGGCTTGGCAAGAAAGTCACGCATCGTGACGATGTAGCCGTCGGCGGCCGGCAGCTCGAGCGTCTGCGGCGTCGAAATTCTTTCGATGGATTCCATGTGTCCTCCTCCGGTTAGCTGTTGACGACCTGCGCGAGCTGCAGCTGCGTGAGCGCAGGGTCCAGCGCGCTCACCCCTGCGGCGCCGGCGTTCCTTGCAGCCGCGGTCCATGCGGCTGCGGCCGCGGGGTCCGATACGTTCGCCACCACGACGGTGACGCCGGCCATGCTGCGGGGGGCCAGCGGCGCCGGCACGACGCCACCACCGCCCAGCAAAAGCAGCATCCTGCGCCCGGACAAGCCCGCCAGGGTCACCAGGCCGGCGCCGATCGAGGCCGCCACCGCCTGTCCGCCCGACGGACCGTCGACGCTGTTGGCCGACCCTGCTTTGCTTTCGAGCTGCGCCGTCACCTGGCTCTGCCACGGGACCAGCGCCTGCCGCGCGCTCGCCCGCCATGCCTCGATCCGGGCCGCGTTGGTCGCATTGCCCGCGGTGACCGCGTGCTGGTACTGAGCCTTCTGATAATCGGTCGGGTTGTTCGGTTGTTGAGGCAGGCGGACGAGAGCCGGTGGCGGTGGCCCGGCCGGAGCTTTCGATACCAGCAACAAGGGGCTCGGCGCAGATCGATCCGGCAGGGTGACTCGCTCGCCGGAGTGGATCAGGCTCCAGTTGCGCCCCGAGACCGGGCCGAGCTGCGGATTGGCCGCCTCGACCTCAGACAGAGTCAGGCCGTTGGCTGAAGCGATCAAGCTCAGGCTGTCCCCGGGCCGGACCGCGTACGAACGTGAGCCCGGCGCGAGCATCATCACGACGACTGCCTCGTTTGGGCTGGCGCTGGCGCGGATCACATCCTCGAGCTGCTGGAGCTGAGCCGGCATCTGACCCGACGATGGGTCGACCAGGGCGACCAGGGCGAGTGGGGGAGGCGGCGAATAGACGACCGAGCCGCCGGCTGTGCCGCCCGTGCACGCACCAACGCCCAACGTGAGCACCGCCACGAGCGTCCGTGCCCGCTTCACGAACTTCACTTCCTAAACCGCCTTTCCTATCGATCGAAAACGCGCCGGCGGTGGTGGCTACGCGGGAAACCGCCTCTCCCTCAGCAAGTCCTAAGCAATCGAATTGGGGCGGCGCCCCAGCGCCTTCTCGAACCAGTGGTGCGCATAAGGCTCGTCGTTGAACGCGGGCACCTCCCGGTAGCCGGCGCTACGGTAGAGCGCGATCGCTTCGGTCAGCGAACCGTTCGTCTCCAGCCGGACGACCCGAGCGCCCGCTGACCTGGCGTACCGCTCCAGCTCCTCGAGCAGTCGCCGTCCGACGCCGAGGCCGCGCGCCTCAGGCGCCACCCACATTCGCTTCAGCTCGGCCGGCGCACGCCCGTGGAATTTGAGGGCGCCGCAACCCACCCGCCTGCCCCGGAGCCTGGCGATCATCAACGCCCCAGCCGGAGGTGTGAGCTCGTCCGAATCGGCGGAGATGCTTCGCGCCGGATCGAATCCGGCCTCGAAACGCGAGTTCAGCTCGGCGAAGTACTGAGCGATGCACCATCTCGCATCGGCCGTGCGAGGGTCCTCGACGGCGAACGTCACGAGCGACGCCTGCAGCAGCCGGTCGACAGTGCTCATGGCCGCCACCAGCTCGTCGCGCTGCCGCGCACCGAGCGGCGCCAGGAGGCCTCGCACCCGCTCGTTCGACCGCCGCTCCAGCTCCGCGTGCTCGGCGCGTCCGGACCGGGTCAATCTCACCTGGCGCACGCGCCCGTCATCAGCGCTGGCCGCGATCGTTATGAGCCGGTGCCTTTCCAGCGACTGCAGCAGGCGCGTCATGTAGCCGGAGTCGAGGCCGAGGCGGTCCCTCAGCTCACGGACTTCGGCGCCCGCCGGCCCGATCTCCCATAGCGTCCGCGACTCCCCGTATGAGCGTGTCCGGCCGAGGAACTGATCGGTGTACGTGCCGACCCGCTCGGCGACCGTACGGTTGAACGACCGCACTTGCCTGATCTGCGATGAAGGCGCCATTCTCTGACTTCAGTCAGAGAATAGCTCAGTACCAGTAGGTCGGGCCTTCTGACCTCGAGCCGCCGGGTGGTTCCACCGCCACGCCCTTCGGGCCCGCCAGCTCGCGAACGACTCCCTCGATGCGCGCCGTGAACGCGTCGTAGTCCTCATCGCGACCGGCGAGCAGCGGCGGACCGAACGTCACGGTGACTTTGCCGGGCCGGGGCACGCGCCTGAACCTCGGCAGCACGTCGAACATGCCGTCCATGTAGGCCGGAACCACCGGCACGCCGGAATCCATGGCCAGGATGGCCGCGCCCTTGCGGAACGTGCCGATGTTCCCGGTCGCGGTGAGCCTGCCCTCCGGAAAGATGATCACCGACCACTTCCTGGAGAGGAGCTGCTTCAGGTACTCGAGGTGGGGCCGGGCGCCGCCACCCCGCGGGATGGGAAATGCGTCGACCGTGACCTGGGCCAACCGAGCCTCCCACCGCCTCTTGAAGATGGAATCGGCCGCGGCCACGACGACCGAGCGGTGGCGGTAGCGCGGCGGCAGAGCCTCCGCCATCACGACGGCATCGAGGGCGCTGACGTGGTTGGAGACGAACACGGCGGGACCGTTGAGGGCGCGCAGCACCTCGCGCTCGCGTACGGTCAAACGGCAGAAGCTCGACAGCGTGGGGAACAAGAGGCCCGACTGGAGCGCCGCGCGCATCCGGCGCATGCCGCGGGTCCGCGCCCAGTCGTCGGTCTGGATCGCTTCGGCGTCCTCGATGGCGCGAGTATGCACCGAGCCGGTCGAAAGCCGCTAGGCGGCCGCCTCCGCGCCTGCTGCCTGGAGCCCGGAGTGCACCTGCCCCGGCGAAGCGACCGTCCGCTTCGTGCTGGAATCGATTCTTGCTCGCCACGCGAGGAACGGGCGCTCCACGGCGAAGTGGAGGACGACCGCGCACAGGAAGATGAAAGGTAAGGCGACGGCGAAGTACAGCGCCTTGGAGTGAATGCCGGTCGCATCGACGATCGTGTAGCCGATGTCGTGCACCAGGTATAGCGGGTACGTCAGGTCGCTGAGGAACGTGACGAAGGCCGCGAGGCCGATCGGCAGGAACCTTGGCCACTGCAGCACCGTCATGGCCGGGATGGTCATGCCGATGAAGAGGTTGAACGCGAGCAGGCCAGCCGTCCAGTAGACCAGGCCGTCGTTGAGCCTGGTGGTGGCCACGAACATGAACACCGCTCCCAACACGCCGACCGCGAGCAGCCACTTCCGGCTGTCGTGGAGGCGACCCTTCCATTGGGGCACCAGGCTCCAGATCACACCGAGCCCGGCTCCGACCACCAGCCCATCGAAGCGTGCCTGCGGCAGCACGGGCGTCTCGCCGTGCTGGACCATGATCGCGCGGACGACGCTTGGGATCAGGAGGATGAGCAGCACGCCGGCGACCCGCACGTTTCGCCGCGGGACCAGGAAGAACAGGGCGAGCATGAACGGGAGGGCGAGGTAGAACCACTCCTCTGTGACGAGCGACCAGGTCACTGTGTACCGGTTCGGCGGGAACAGGGTCTGCAGGAACAGGAGGTGGCGCGGTAGGTCCGCCAGGCTCATGTTCGCCCGGATCGGCAGGTAGGCGACTCCCAGAGTGATCAGGCCCAGCATGACCCAGTACGCCGGGATGATTCGGAACCAGCGCCGCGTCCAGAACCTCGTCGCGAACGACATCAGACGCGTGTTGGTGCGGAGCTTGAGCGCCTGTCGCGTGAGCAGGAATCCGCTGAGCACAAAGAAGATGTCGACCGCCAGGTAACCGTGGCGCAGCAGCCCACGGTTGTAGAAGGACGCCTGCGTGCTGCCGTGGTACGCCACGATGGTCAGCGAAGCCACGATGCGCAGCACGTCGAGGCCGAGGACGCGTGGCGCCCGATAGTAGTCAAAGAAACGTCGTACGGCTTGAGTCATGCCTATCTCCTGGTCGAAGCTAGGCCTGCGCCGCACTCCAGTAAATGGGCCGCCACAGATACTCGTGGGAGCCCCGTCGCATCCATCACCGGGACAAACCGGAAACTGGCGGCGAGCCTCAATGGGTCGTGAAAACGACGTCGACCCAGTAGTTGGCGCCCTGGTAGGTCTGGTTGGGGAAGGTCGAGCTCGAGCTGAAGTTGTAGACGCCGTTGCCGCCGGGCGTGGCGGCCGAGGGCGCGTGCAGGACGCCGGAGTCGACGCCGCTGTTGCTGAGCGCGCCGCCGTCGTAG
>DATIOJ010000099.1:0-26448 GCA_035473355.1 Candidatus Limnocylindrales bacterium | reverse complement strand
CATGGGTGTCGCCGACCGGCCGCCGGTCGGCGCGTGGGGGCACACCTACCGCGAGGAATGGTCGCCCGAGGCCCTCGCGGGGGTGACGGTGGAGCGGGCGCGAGCGCTGGGCTGGGACTTCGTCAAGTTTCAGCCGCGCGCGAGCTGCTTCGCGGAGGCGTTCGGCTCCGTCTACCACCCGTCCGGCCACCGGCTGCGGGGACCGATCCTGATCAAGGCGGCCGTGCCAGAGCTCGATTCGTGGCCTGCCGTGGAGCTGGTCACCCGCAAGGCGCTGGACGACCAGGTCGAATCGATCGGAATCGTCGCGCGGGAGCTCGGTCTGGACATCCCTGTCATCCAGACGGTGTTCAGCCCGATCACGGTCGGCGGTTACCTGGTGGGAAAGTCGCAGTCGCGAATCCTTCGTGAGCTGCGCAAGAGTCCCGAGACGGTGCGACCGGCCCTGGATCGAATCGCCGAGGCGCTGGTCGATTTCAGCCGGCGCTCGGTTGCCGCCGGTGCGGCCGGCATCTTCTACGCCATCAGCGGATACGCCGGTCGCAACGTGATGAATGAGGAGCTCTATCGCGACCTGGTGCTGCCCTATGACCAGGCCGTGTTGAATGGGATGCCGGCAGGCGCGTGGTTCAAGGTGCTCCACCTGTGTGGCTCGAACCTCAACTTCGGCCTGGCGCGCGACCTTCCGTCCGATGCGGTCAGCTGGTCGATCCACAACCAGGGCAACCCGTCGCTGGCCGAAGGCCGCGACATCGCCGGACGCGCGGTCATGGGAGGCCTGAGCCAGCGCGCCACCCTGATCTACGGTCCGCCGCCGAGGATCGAGGACGAGGCGCGGCGCGCTGTGGCCGAGACCGGTGGCCGCGGGCTGCTGCTGGCGCCTGGGTGCTCGGTGCCGCCACACGTGCGGAACGCGAACCTGGCCGCGATGGTCACGGCGGTGGCGGCATGAGCAGGGTCGAGGGGCTGGCCGAGATCGTGCTCTGGGTCGCCGACATGGAGGCCTCGCTGCAGTTCTATCGCGACCAGTTCGGGTTCGAAGTCATCTCGGCGCCGCAGATGCCGAACAGGTTTCTGCAGGTGGCCAAGCCAGGCGGGATCCCGGAGATGATCGTGCTCATTCCGCACCCACACCCCGACTCGTACTTCCCGACACATCGCGAGAAGGAAAAGCGGACGCTGCACCACCTGGCGTTTCGGGTGAGTCGCCACGAGTACGACGCGCTCGAGACCCAATTCCTCGAGCTGGGCGTCGAGGTCCGGCACGGCGTGCACCCGGTGCTGAAGAACGTGCGAACTTTCTACGTTGACGATCCGGACGGGAACGAGGTCGAGGTGATCGGCCCCGCCTGATCCGTCCGCTCAGGTCGTCTGGGGTTTCGGCTCCGTAGTCGGAACGGGAGCTCGCGTCAGGAGCGCGATCGCGACCCCGATGAGCGTGAGCAAAGTGAGCACGACCAGCGTGACCGGCTCGGGAAGACTTATCCGTAGTACCGAGTCGAGCGAGTAACGGCCGGGACCGGTCAAGGCCAGCGCAGCGACGGCGGCGAGGATCGCGAGGTTGAACTCGAATCCGCCCTTCCCGTTCCAGAAGCCCTTCGGCAGGTGGATGAGGGCGATCGCGACCAGCATCGAGCCGGCGATGGCGAGGCTGGGAATGGGGAAGAGGAGACCGGCAGCCAGCGCGAGCCCTCCGAGGAACTCGGCCAGCGCGGACAACCACGCCCAGCCTGCCGCCGGACGCATTCGCATCCGGTTCATCGCCCCGGTCCATCCCGTCATGCCAGGCCCGCCCCACCAGCCGAACAGCTTCTGCGCGCCGTGGCCGGCGAGAGTCAGCCCGATCACCAGACGAAGAATCAACAATCCAAACGCAGCCATGTCAGCGACTCACCTCCGCACCGAGAAACTCCGGTGCATGCACATGGACTTCCCTCCGACCTCGCGCCTCAAACGGTGGATAGACTCAGCCGTCAGGGCCCGTAGCTCAGCTGGTTAGAGCGGCCGACTCATAATCGGCTGGTCGGTGGATCGAGGCCACCCGGGCCCACTCTTGTTGGCCCTGGTCTCTTTTGTGCCTAGTGGCCGGACGGCCAGCTGTCCGCCAGCACGATCGCGGCGGTAGCAATGGCGGTGATTGCCGCGAGGGAGATCGAGAACAGTATTCGGCGCATTCGCTGTACCTCCCATACCGCCCGGAGGGACGGCAGGTGCCAAGTCAAGCTCGGACTGGAGCTGTTGTCAAGCAATGCCGGTTTGTCACGTGCCTGCAGGCTTCCGGATCCGGCCCGGCCTTAACATCGGCTGGTGATCCGCGCGGTCTTCGGCGACGCCCTCCTCAATCCCGCCACGGGCGAGATGACGCGAGAGGCCGTCGTTCTGATCGAGGACGGTCACGTGACCAAGTCCGGCAAGCGCAACGGCACCCAGGTCCCGCGTGATGCCGAGACTGTCGACGCCGCCGGTCTCACGCTTCTCCCCGGTCTCATCGACTGTCACGTCCACCTGACCAACCTCGGCGAAGGCCTCGATTTCGCGCGCGAGCTGACGACACCCCCGACGCTCGAGCTCATGCGCGCCGTGCGCGCGGCCAGGAAGACCCTCGACGCCGGCTTCACCGCCGTGCGCGACGCGGCCGGCTCGCCCGCCGGCATCCGCATGGCGATCGACGCGGGCTATTTTCCGGGTCCGCGCATGTTCGTCACCGTCAGCGCGCTGAGCCAGACCGGCGGCCACACCGACTCGCACTTCATGTGCGGGGCGGACCTCGACATTCCGCTTCCCGATAGGCCGTACATGGTGGTCGACGGCGTCGAGAACATGCGGCTGCGGGTGCGTGAGGTCATTCGGGCCGGCGCGGACTGGATCAAGCTCTGCACCTCGGGCGGGGTGCTATCGCCGGGCGACCAGCCGCACCACTCCGCGCTGACGCTCGAAGAGATCAAAGCGGCCGTCGACGAAGCGGGGGTGCAAGGCCGCAAGGTCATGGCCCACGCCCAGGCCAACGCCGGGATCAAGAACGCGCTGAAGGCCGGGGTCGCCACGATCGAGCATGGCATCTGGCTCGACGGCGACGCGATCGAGATGATGCTCGACGGCCACAACGCGCTGATCCCGACCCTCGTCGCGCCGCATTGGGTCATCCGCCACGCCGAGGCCGGCAAGATGCCGTCCTACGCGATCACGAAGGCCAAAGCCGTGATCGAGGACCACAGGTCGAGCATCCGACAGGCGATCGAATCGGGCGTGAAGATCGCGTTCGGCACCGACACCGGCGTCGGGCCGCACGGTTCGAACGGCGAGGAGTTCTTGCTCATGCGCGAGCTCGGCATGCAGCCGCTCGACTGCATCCGCTCCGCCACGACCGTCGCCGCGGAGACGATCGGCATGAAGGGCGTAGGCACGCTCGACCCCGGTGCGTGGGGCGACGTGATCGGCGTCCCGGGCGACCCTGTCGCCAACCTCGAGCTTCTCGCGAAGCCGGAGAACATCAAGCTCGTGGTCAAAGGCGGCGAGGTCGTCAAGTCGTGAGGCTCGACTGGGCGCTGCTCGCCAACGCCGCGGAATCGCCCCCCAACGGGCTCGTCTACATCCTCGGCGCGGGCTTCGACACCCTGGTCCGCGACCAGTTCCCGACTCCGTTCGGCGGCGTCATCGTGCTCCGGCTGCAGACGACGCGATTGGAGACCGAGCGGCCCCACAAGGTCGAGGTCCACTGCAGCGATGAGGACGGCAGGGCTGTGCTGCCGAACCCGATCGTTCTGCACCTGCCCGCGCGACAGGTGCCACATGACTACCCCCATGGCTGGGACCTCGCGGCGAGCATCGTCATCAACCTCACAGCGGTGCCGATCGAGCGCCCCGGTTTCTACAACTTCGAGATCCTGGTCGACGATCAGCAGGTGCGTACGCTGCCCTTCCGCGCGGTCAAAGCAGCCGCGGTCCAGACCGTTTGACCGCGGCCCTCGGCAACTTCATCGCCGGGTACGGCCTGGTCGCCGTGTTCCTCCTCATGGTGGGCGAGAGCTGCGGACTGCCGTTTCCGAGCGAGGTGATCATGCCGACTGCTGGACTGCTCGCGGCCGGCGGCCACATGAATCTGGTGGCCGCGATCATCGCGGGTGCTGTCGCCAACCTGGTCGGCTCGCTCATCGCATACTTGCTCGCGGCCCGATTCGGTGAGCCCCTGCTTCTCGGTCCAGGCCGCTACGTCGGCATCCGCCGCCACCACCTCGAGCTCGCGGACGGATGGTTCCGGCGATGGGGCCTGTGGGCGGTGCTGATCGGACGCGTGCTGCCGGTCATCCGCACGTACATCTCCTTCCCGGCCGGCCTCGCGCGCATCGACCTTGTTCGGTTCTCGATTCTCACGTTCGTCGGCGCCCTTCCGTGGTGCGCCGCGCTCGCTCTCGTCGGCTTTGAGCTCGGCCGCAACTACGACCGGATCAGCGGGCCCCTGCAGACCGCCGCGATCGGCATCGCCCTAGTCGTCGTTGTGGTCGTGATCGTCTGGTATGTGCGGGGTCGCGAACCGCGCAGCCGCGAAGCGTGAGATGTCGCGGCGGGTCTTCCCGTCGCACACGAGGTCTGCCGCGATGTCGCCGATCACCGGCGCGAACTTGAAACCGTGACCTGAGCACGCGCTGATCACGACGATGCGCCGCTCGCCGGGCGCAAAGTCGATGACGAAATCGTGGTCGGGCGTGTTGGTGTACATGCATGTCAGAGTCCGGCGCACGTGACCGCTGACGCCGCGGAGATATGTCGCAGCCATCAGCCGCAAGGGGTCGAGGTCCCCGTCGCCGACCTGCCGCCGGATGTGATCTGGATCGGTGAAGTCGCCGTCATGGTGGCGGCCCACCTTCACCGAACCGCTGTCGAGAGTCGGAAAGCCGTACACGTCGCCGAACTGTTCCGTCTGTCGAATGAAGACCGGGAAACGGTCGGGCGGAAACCAGTCGGCGTCGCGGGAGATCGAAAGCCACGCGTGGACCTGGCGCTCGACGCGCAGCGGAATCCACGGGGCGAGCTCGGGAGTCCAGGGGCCGGCGGCGACGACCACCGAGTCGAAATCGCTGAGCAGCGAGTCGGCCGCCTCGACCCGATGCTCGCGCCGCACGTCGGGCACCTGCTGCAGCATGGCCGTGACTGCGCCTTCGGGGTTGAGGATGCCGGCCTGCCGGTCGAGGACCGCCACGTCGCCTTCGTGAACGACGTGGCCTCGATAGCGCTTGCGCAGGTCCGGCGCAGTCAGCACGTCGATGTCGAGCCCGTGCTCCACGGCAGATCGTTGCGCACCCACCACCGCCTTTGAATCAGCGGCGCCGATGTAGAGGGCGCCCGTCATCGTCAGCAGGCGCGCGCCGCTGACCGACTCGAGCTCCCGCCACAGCGGGAATGCTTCCTGCAGCAGTGGGACGTAGAACGCCCCTTCGAAATACGCGGTCCGGATGATGCGCGACTCGCCGTGCGACGACCCAGACGTATGCGGGGGTGAGTAGCGGTCGAAGCACACGACCTCAGCCCCGCGAGCAGTGAGCCTCCAGGCGGTGGCGGCGCCCATCACGCCGCCGCCCACCACGGCAACCTTCACCCGTCAGTCCGGCGTGATCCGCGCGATCGGCTGCCCGGGCACGACCAGGTCGCCGACGTCGAGGAGCAGAGCGTCGACCACGCCTGCGACCGGCGAGGGGATCTCCGCATTCACCTTGTCGGTGTGCGCCTCCATCAACGTCTCGCCCTCGCCGACGTGTTCGCCGCGCTGCTTGGTCCACGCGCCGACCGTGATCTCTTCGGCGCCCTGCAGGTCGGGCATCACGATGTCCTTCGCGTCGCCGCCCATGGGCTTATTGTCCTCAGGCCATCGACACGACGTCGAGCAGGTCTTCCTCCCAGTAGTCCAGCCGGCCCTCGGGCATGAAGAGCACCCGACCCGGCTGCAGCGCCTCGACGAACTCCGGGTCGTGGCTGACGATGACCATCGTGCCCGGCCACTCGGCCAGCGCCCGCGCCACGCCGCTTCGCGAAGGCGGATCGAGGTTGTTCGTCGGCTCATCGAGCAGCAGCAGGTTGTGCCGCCCCGCCACGAGCTGGGCCAGCGCGAGCTTGGTCTTCTCACCGCCGGAGAGCGTGCCCGCGTCCTGGCGCGCGATGTCGCCGGTCAGGGCAAACATCCCGAGCAGCGCGCGCAGCACGCGCTCCTCGGCGTCCGACTGCTCGCGCATGTGCGCAAGGACGCTGACCCCGGCGCGGATCCCCTCGTGCTCCTGTGCGTAGTAGCCGAGCGAAACGCCGTGGCCGAGGCGAAAGGATCCGGCGTCCGGCTCGCTCTGACCGGCGAGTATGCGCAGCAGGCTCGTCTTGCCCGCCCCGTTGAGGCCCATCACCAGGAGCCGCTCGTGGCGCTCCACCTCGAAGGAAACGTCGCGAAACACGAGCGGACCGCCATAGCCCTTGGCCAGGCCGTTCGAGTGCAGCACGATGCGCCCGCTGTGGGGTGGCTCCGGGAAGCTGATCTTCACCTTGCGCTCCCGCCGCGGCGCCACCACGCGCTGCGCCTTCAAACGGTCGACGCGGCTGAAGATGGCGTGCGCCTGCTTGGCCCTCTTGGCGGTCTGGCGTCGCATCACTTCCGCGAGCAAGCTCAGGCGCTGGATCTCCGCCTCCTGCCGATGAGCGAGCGAGCTCAGCCTTCTCTCCTCCAGGCGTCGCGCGGCCTGGTACTGGGAGTACGTCCCGCGATACTCGATCAGCCGGCCCGCGTCGAGATGAAGCACGCGCGTGATCGACGCATCGAGCAATCCGAGATCGTGGCTGACGACGATGGCCGCGCCGCGGTAGTCACGCAGGAATTCCATCAGCCAGGACTTGGCGTTGCTGTCGAGGTGGTTGGTGGGTTCGTCCAGCAGCAGCAGGTCGGCGTCGGCGAACAGGACGCGCGCAAGCTCGACCCTGCGCCGCTCGCCCCCAGAAAGCACGCTCAATGGAAGGTTGACGCGGTCCAGACGCAGGCCGAGCCCGCCCGCGATTCGCCGCGCCTCCGACTCGCTCGAGTAGCCGCCGGCCATCCGGTAGCGCTCCTCAGCGTCGGCGTACTTCTCGAGCGTGGCCGGCGAATGGTCGTGCTCCAGCTCGACGTGCAGCTCGGCCAGCCTGGCCGCAGCCCGGTCCAGGCCGCGGCCGGAAAGGATGTGCGACAGCGCCGTCCGGTCTGCCTGGGCCCTGGGGCGCGGGTTCTGCGGCACGTAGCCGAGCGTCCCGCGGTGCAGCACGACACCACCCGCAGCGTCGTTCTCGCCGGCCAGAACCTTGAGCAGGCTCGTCTTGCCCGCGCCGTTTCGGCCCACCAGACCGACCTTGTCGCCGGCGGCCACGGTGAAGCTCGCGTCGGAGAGAACCCGGCGCGCGACGACGTCGATGGCCAGACCACGAACCTGCAACGACATCCGTCAATTGTTACGACAAGCCGCGGCGGCGCGTTCTGTCAGTCAAATTCGCGCCGAGGAGGCCGTTCCCAAATGAAAAAGGTCCTCGTCATCCTTGCTGTGTTCGCGCTGGCGGCAGCCTGCGGGGGCGCCTCGACGGCGTCGAGCACGTCCAACACGAACCTGCGAGCGCAGCCCGCCCAGGCCGGTTCGGGCACCGGCCAGCCTTCCAAGAGCGTCGGCCTCCCCAACGGCACGACCGACGGCGGCGCCACGCTGCCCGGCAACCCGGTGCCCGCGCTCCAGGGGCCGCCAGTCATCCGCCAGGCGCAGCTGAACCTCACCGTCGGGTCAGGGCTTTTCGACTCCAAGCTCGCGCAGGTCCGAACGCTGGTTGAGTCGGAAGGCGGCTACATCGCGGGAACGGACGCGCAGGCGACGCCGCAGACCGACAACCAGGGCGGCCAGATCCGCACGGGCGTGATCAGCTTCATGGTTCCGGCGGCCCATTTCGACGAGACGATCGACCAGCTGTCACGCGTCGGCAAGGTGCAGAGCGAGCACATCTCCGGGACCGACGTCAGCGCTCAGTACGTCGACCTCAACGCGCGCCTGGTCAACGCCGAGGCGCAGCACAACGCGATGCTTGCGCTGCTCGCGAAGGCGCAGAACATCAGCGACATCATCGCGGTCCAGAACCAGATCGGGCAGATCACCGCCCAGATCGAACAGCTGAAGGGACAGATCAAGTACCTGGACGACAACACCTCCTTCAGCAACATCTCGGTCACCATGACCGAGGCGGGCGCGCCCCTGCAGGCCACGCCGGCCGACAGCTGGGGCTTCGCGACCGCGCTCAACGCGGCGGCGCACAACTTCGTGACCACCATCGACTACGTCGTCACCGGGCTCGGCGCGATCGGACCGTTCCTGGTCATCCTTCTCGTCGGTTTCCTGGTCTGGCGGCGCAGGCGCGCGCCCAGGCCGAAGCACGCATAACAGCTCCACCGCCCCAGCCCGTATGGCGGGCTGGGGCACCTCCCCATGAATGCGGAGGACGGCTCCAGTAACCTGCTGCGGTAATGCACAGGTTATGGGTCGTCGCGGCCGCCGTCGCTCTGTGCGCGGTCGCCTGTGGCACGCCGACGGCCGCCACCACCTCGCCCTCCCCGACCCCGCCGCCCACCAGCAGCCCATCGCAGTCGCCCAGCCCGCTCGGCCAGGTGTTCAAGCTCGCGCCGGAGCCAGGCGTGACGGCGAGCGGGATGATCACACTGACAACCGGTTCGGGCACGGTGAGCCTCGAGCTGAAGATCACTGGCCTCGGCGCGGACTCGCACCACGTCTCCCACATCCATCTCGGCAGTTGCCAGACGCGGGGCGGGATCGCGTTCTCGCTCAACCCCGTCGTCGCCGATGGACAGGGCGCCGCGGACACGAAGACGACGCTCAGCCTGACCTATCCGCCTTCGAGCGGGACGTGGTACGTCGTGGTCCACGCCGGCCCGGACATGGTCGGGGCGAGCGCGAACTACCTCCTGTGCGGAAACCTCTTCGCGTAGGGGGTAGGTGATGCCGGAGCAGCCGGCCAACGAACCGGCCGCGATCCTAGAGCTCCCCGTGGCGGCGCGGGCGACGGACATCGCGCTCGATGAGCTGGAGCTGGTCTACGCATTCATCTACGCCCGGGTCGGCAACCGGGCGGACGCCGAGGACCTCACCCAGCAGGTCGCCTTGAAGGCGATTCCGCGCCTCCGCGAGGGCGCTCCAGCGAGCGCCATCCGGGGTTACCTCTTCGCCACCGCGCGGTCGGTCCTGGGCGGGTTCTGGAGCACGCGGCTGGGTCTTTCAGAGGCCGAGCTCCGGGAAGACCTGGCGCTGGCGCCGCCTCCGGCCGACCCGCCATCCGAAGAAGGGGCGGAGACGGTGCAGCGCATCCTGGCCAAGCTCTCCGACAACTACCGCCGCGTTCTGGAGCTCCGTTTCCTGCACGGGTATTCATTAAAGGAAGTGGCAGCTGAGATGAAATCCACGGTGGGCGCGATCAAGGTGATGCAGCTGCGCGCCCTTCGCGCCGCGGCAAAGGTCCGGCTCGACGAATGAACCGCAAACCCGAGCATCGGATCGAGCAGATCATCTCGGACCTTCTGCACGGCCGGCGCCTGAAGCTGCGGGGCGGCGACGCCGAGGATAAGGCCGCGATCACGGCCGCGGCGCGCCTTGCCGGGACCCGGCACGGCCCGCAGAGGATGTCACCGGCGTTTCGCAAGCACCTCCAGCGGATGCTCGAGGAGGCGCCCCGACAGGGCTGGATGACCCGGCGGGCGGCGCTTGTGGCGGGGCTCGGCCTCGCGGCGGGTGCGGCCGGCGGGGCGGTGCTGGGCCGGGCTTCGCAGCAGCCGGTTCTGGCCGGCGGGGAGCCGATCGAACCAGTTCAGGCCGCAGGGCGCTGGACCGACGTCGCCGCCCTCAGCGACCTGATCGAAGGGCAGGGCAATCACGTCGTCGCCGGCAGCGTCCGCGCGTTTGTCTTCCGGCGGGGCGATACCGTCACGGCGGTCTCATCGATCTGCACGCACCTGCCGTGCGAGCTGTGGTGGGACGGCGGCAAGTCCCACCTCGCCTGTCCGTGCCACCCAGCCGCTTTCCAGGCTGACGGCCGGCCGGGTGAAGGCTACTCCCTGCCTGCGCTCAATACCGTGCACGTTCGGGTGACGGCGCTCGGCCGGGTGGAGGTGCTCGGCACGGAATGAACGTCAAGGCCCACAGGACGAGGCAGCTCGCCCTCGACAGGTGCCTTCAGCTGCTGGAGGACGCCCAGGTCCGGGGCCAGGCGCGGATCGACGGCCCGCTGGGCACTCTGCTGCGGCGACACCTGGAGCGCGCCGGCGTCATCGCCGACCACCGGCTCGAAGGACGGCGGATCGATCGGGTGCTGGACGACATCTTCGCCCTGCAGGCCCAGCTGCTGGGACAGGACCCGGAGGACAGCCGCCACCACAACGGTTCCTAGGTCCCACCGCCTGGCTGCGCCAGGCACCTTCCCATGAATGGGAAGGACGGGCAGCTATCATCCCTCCTTGTGACCACATCCTTCAGTTCCTCGCGGTCTTTTCTGCTCACCTCCGAATCCGTCACCGAGGGCCATCCCGACAAGGTCTGCGACCAGGTCTCGGACGCGGTGCTCGACGGAATGCTCGCCCAGGACGCCCACGCCAGGGTGGCCTGCGAGACAGCCATCACCAAGGGCCTGTGCGTCGTCATCGGCGAGGTCACGACCCACGCCGAGCTCGACATCCAGCGCACCATCCGGGACACGATTGGGGCGATCGGCTACAACAACGAAGCGATCGGCTTCGACGCCGACCACGCGCTCATCCAGGTGTACCTGAAGGAGCAGTCGCCCGACATCGCAGCCGGGGTCAACCATTCCCTCGAGGAGCGGGCGGACGCGCAGGAGACCGACCCCTTTGAGATGCAGGGCGCCGGTGACCAGGGAATGATGATCGGCTTCGCGTGCCGCGAAACGCCGGAGCTGATGCCGCTCACCATCTCGCTCGCCAATCGCCTGGCGCGCCGGCTGGCAGAGGTGCGGAAGAGCGGATCGCTGCCCTTCCTGCGGCCCGACGGCAAGACACAGGTCACCGTGGAATACGAATACGGCAAACCCAAGCGCGTCGAGGCGATCGTCATCTCGACCCACCACGCGGCGAGCGCAACCCAGAAGGAGATCAGCGAGGGCGTGCGCGCGATGGTCATCGACCCGGTCCTGAAGGGCCAGGTCGTCGACGCGTCGACCAAGATCATGGTCAACCCGAGCGGGAGCTTCGTCCTGGGCGGGCCCGCGGCCGACGCGGGACTGACCGGACGCAAGATCATCGTCGACACGTACGGCGGCGTGGCCCGCCACGGCGGGGGCGCCTTCAGCGGCAAGGACCCGAGCAAGGTCGATCGCTCCGCGGCATACGCCGCGCGCCACGTGGCCAAGAACCTGGTGGCAGCCGGCCTGGCCGACCGCTGCGAGGTCCAGGTGTCGTACGCGATCGGTCGAGCGCACCCGACGTCGATCGCGGTCGAGACCTTCGGCACGGGCACGAAGTCGGAGGAGGAGCTGCTGGGGCTGGTCCGCCGCCACTTCGACCTGCGGCCGGGCGCGATCATCGCCCACATGGACTTGCTCCGGCCCATCTACCGCCAAACAGCCGCGTACGGGCACTTCGGTCGCGACGACCTCGGCGTGCCCTGGGAGATGACCAACAAGGTCGACGCGCTGCGCTCCGACGCCGCGGTCGCCGCCCGCCCGAGCTAGAACCACCACGGTCCGGCTCCGCGTTCGCGACACGCTGACCAGGCGGAGGGTTCGCTTCGAACCGTCGCGAAAACCGCTGACGCTGTACGTCTGCGGCGTGACGCCATACGACTCGGGGCACATGGGCCACGCCTTCACGTTCACGATGTTCGACGTCCTGGTGCGATTCCTCGAGGCGAACGGCGTGCGCGTCAACTACGTGCAGAACGTCACCGACGTGGACGACCCGCTGTTCCAGCGCGCGCGGCGCGACGGCGAGGACTGGCGCGAGCTCGCCGACCGCGAGACCAAGGTTCACATCCGCGACATGACCGCGCTTGGTTGGCGCCCGCCGGATCGGATGCCTCGCGTCTCGGAGGAGATGCCGGGCATCGTCTCGGCAGCGACCAGGCTGCACCGGGCCGGCTACGCGTACAAGACCGACGCGCTGTATTTCGAGGCGAGCAAGTACCGCGGTTACGGAAAGCTCTCGCACCGATCGAGGCGCTCGATGCTGGCCAAACTGCGCGACGAGGGGCTGCTCGGGAAAGTCGGCCCCGATGCCAAGCGCGACGCGCTCGACTTCCCGCTGTGGCGTCCGTCCGGCCCGGACGAGCCTGCGTGGCCGTCACGGTTCGGCGACGGCCGTCCCGGCTGGCACATCGAGTGCTCCGTTATGGCGATGCGCTATCTCGGGCCGCAGATCGACATCCACGGCGGAGGGCGCGACCTGCAGTACAGCCACCACGAGTCGGAGCGCGCGCAATCCGAGTCGCTCACGGGCAAGCGGCCGTTCGCGCGCGCCTGGGTGCACACCGGGATGGTTCGCTACCAGGGCCGCAAGATGAGCAAGTCGCTCGGCAACCTGGTCAAGGTCAGCCAGGCGCTGCAGCGCGCGCCGGCCGCGGCGGTGCGCCTCTACCTGGTGTCGCATCGGTACGGGAGCGACTGGGATTTTGAGTGGGGAGGTCTGGCTCGAGCAGCGCGCCTGGTGGAGCGCCTTCGCAAGCTCCTCGCCGACGACGCGCGAGAAGGCGGGCCCAATAACGCACCGGGCCGTCGACTCATGGCCGAGTTCAACGCTGCGCTTGCGGACGACCTCGACACGCCTCGCGCGGTGCGTGCTCTGCGCGCGGCGCTGGCTCAGAAGGACGCATCGGCGGTGCGGGCGATGCTGGCGATTCTCGTCGGGACCGCCTCGCTCACCTAGCTAGCGCAGGTTCAGGCGACCTCGAGCGGGGAGCCGCAGTTCGGGCACTCCATGTTGCGGTCGAGCTGGACCATCGTTTCGCAGACCGGGCACAGGACGTCGGCGATCGGCGCTGAGGAAGCTTCGTCCTCGCGCGCTTCCGCGTCCAGCGCTGCCGGCACCTCTGCCAGGTCGAGCGCCGGCGCGCCGCAGTTCAGGCATACGTATCCGGGCTGGGTGACGCGGAAGTCCTGGTACTCGCCGGAGGAATCGATCTCCACCTCCGCGAAGAGGGCGCGGAAAAGGCGGCTACCGCATTTCTGTGAGCACATGAGAAGCATTGACACACCAAATCTACGCAAGCCTCCGGCGAAGCGTTGCCGTCCCAGCGGCGATGAGCAGGATGCAGAAACCGAGCACCACCCCCGCGTCGAGCTGGAGCGAAGACCACGTGAGGTCGGCGCCTTTCACCATGATGTCCCGCATGCCGTTGACCGCGTAGGTGAGGGGCAAGACGTCGGAAAGCAGCTGCAGCGGCTTCGGCTCACTGGAGACGGGGAAGATGATCCCGGACAGCAGCACCTGCGGAACGACCACCAGGGGGATGAACTGCACGGCCTGGAACTCCGAGCGCGCGAACATGCTCAGGAAGATCCCGAGGTTCACCGCCGCGATCGCCATCAACGCCTCCATGCCGAAGATGAGGAGCACGTTGCCCTGGTTATGGATGCGCAGCACCGCGAGCGCGAACACGAGCACCTCGATCGCCTGGACAAACGCGATGACTGTGAACCCCAGCATGTATCCGACTACGATCTCGCCTCGGCGCAGCGGGCTCGCCATGAGGCGCTCGAGCGTGCCCTGCGTGCGTTCATTGAGGAACGACACGATCGTGATCACGAAGACGAGGAAGAACACGACCAGGCCGATGAACGCCGCGCCGAAGTAGTCAAGGGTGTCGTATCCGGCGCCGCCGTACAGGTAGGTGACGCGGGGCTGGAAGCTCACGTTTCTTCCGGCCACGCGAGAGGCGAGGTTCAGGATCGCTTGCTGCAGCGCCTGGACCACTGGCGTGTCCTCTCCGGGCTGCGACCCCTCGAGGTGGACCTCGGGCGCCACGTTGCCCGACTGCGCCTGCTGGCTGAAGTCTGCCGGCAGCACGATGAAGCCGACGAGCGATCCATCCTTGAGCTTCGCGTCCCCGTCCGACGCGTTGATGTCGACGGTCTTGATGCGGCTCGAGGAGCGCAGCGCGTCGGCCACGGTCGCGCCGAGCGGCCCCGAGTCCTGGTTGGCGATGCCGACCGACGGCGCGCTCGAGGAGCCGCGCAGGAGGTAGCCGAGCAGGCCCAGGATGATGATGGGCGCGACGAAGAGCAGCGCGAGGGTGCGGCGGTCGCGGCGAAAGCCCTGCAAAAGCCGTCGCGTGATGGCGCGGATCCGGTGACCGCTCATGACTCCCTCCTGCCGGCAAGGGCGAGGAAGGCTTCTTCGAGGTTCTGGCTGCCTCCCTGCACCCGGATCTCGGTCGGCGAGCCCTCGGCCAGCAGACGCCCGTACTGGATGAGGCCGAGGCGCTGGCAGCGGTCGGCCTCGTCCATCACGTGGCTGGAGACGATCATCGTCGTGCCCTCCGCGGCCATGCGCCGGAACGCATCCCAGAACTGCACACGCAGCTGAGGGTCGACGCCGACAGTCGGCTCGTCGAGCAGGAGCAGCTCGGGCCGGTGCACGAGCGCGCACGCGAGCGAGCAGCGCTGGCGCATGCCGCCGCTGAGCGTCGCGACCACCGACGCGCGCCGGTCGTAGAGCTGGACGAGCTCGAGCGCGTCCTTCACGCCCTCCTCCGCGCCGTTGATCGCGGCGAAGAACCGCACGTTCTCCTCGACCGAAAGCGCGGGGTACAGCGCCGCCTGCTGCGTCATGTATCCGATGTGCCGGAGCACGGCGACGTCGGGCATCCGCTGACCGAGCACCGTGACGGTCCCGGCGTGCGTCTCGAGCAGCCCGCAGATCAGGCGGATCAGCGTCGTCTTGCCGGCGCCGTTGGGCCCGAGAAGCCCGTAGATCTCGCCCTTTCGGACCCGGAGCGTGACCCCGTTCAGCGCCTTGAACGCGCCGAACGATTTGGACACGTCTTCCACGTCGACGGCGTATGTCTCGCTCATCTCGCTCCTTCCGTGTTGGACATGGCGCGCAGCCATGTCTCGGCAAGCTGGGTGACGGCTTCTTCGCCGTCGATGTCCAGGCCGAGCACGCCCTCGGCCACAGGTCTCGTCAGGATGTGAAACAGGACCGGCCCGATGAAGCTCTGCAGCGCCAGCAGCGGATGCATTTCGCGCAGCCTGCCCGCCGACATCTGGGACCTCAGATAGATCACGAGCATGCCGACCACGCCGACGATCACGTCGGTGGCGGCCTCGGCGGTTTCGGGCGCCAGCCGGCTGACCTCGAAGAACAGGGCGCGGACGAGGCCGATCCGGTTCTCCCCGCCGGCGTAGACGGCGCGGTAGGCCGTCCGAGCCAGCTCCGGCATGAGGACGTTCGGCGGCTCGTGGTGCCTTTCTGTCAGCAGCTTGCGCACCGGGTCGAGTGGGGAGTAGGACGCGATCAGCCCGCTCAGAAGGGCCGCCTTGCCTGGGAACAGGCGGTACAGCGTGGCCCTGGACACCCCGGCGCGATCGGCGAGCTCGTCCATCGAGAGGCCGGCCAGTCCCTGGGCGCCGACCGCGTCGACGGCTGCGGCAAGGATGCGGTCGCGGGCGGCAGGCTCGGGGACGACCGCCAGCGCGGCGAACAGCGCCTCGCGCGAGCCGAAGTGCCGATAGAAGCTCGCTCGGGACGTCCCGGCCGCGGCCGCAAAGTCGGCCACCGTGGGCTTGCCGCCCATAGCGAGCACGACCCGGGCCGACGTCAGGATGCGCTCCTTGACCGCGATGGGCCGACACTAGACGAGACGTCCTATCTTGTCAAGTCACAATGTGGGTCTGAAATTCTCATTCTTGAGGTATGGTGCCGCGCGGCTAACTGGATGGCGACCGCCGACGCACCCGCCCCATCGGAAACATCGCCGCCCGCCCTCGCGCCCGAGGTCGCGCGGAGGTCGCGCGCGCGCCGGCGCCTGGTCGCCGGCGTGCTGACCGCCTTTCTGGTCCTGGCGGCCGGTGGGCTCGCCGCCTACGCCAACGGATCGCTGAGCAGCCGGTACAGCGCTGGCCAGGCCGCGCTCGACTACTTCGCCGCGATGAAGCGCGGCGACGCGGTCGGCGTGATGGCGAACGCCACGTTCCTCCGCGGCGCCGGGACCGACGACGTTCTCTTCGGCAAAGAGGCGGTGACGAGCATGTTGCTGCTGAAGTCGAACACCGACATCAACCATGTGAGTGTCGTGTCGAGCAACTCTGTCGACTCCACCACCGCAAACGTCAAGATCTCCATGACGTGGGCCGGCGTCGACCGCACGGCCACCTACAAGGTCCACAGGGACCCCAGTCAGGTCCACTACCTCTTCTACGACTCGTGGCGGGTCGACGTGCCGTACGCGACCATCAGCGTCGCGATGCCTCCTCACTCGGGAGCGTTCACGGTCGACGGCGTGTTCGGCAGGTCGGGCGATTCCGCCGCTCCCGTCCAGGTCATCGAGGGCTATCACCAGGTGACGATGGTCGGGACTCCCTTCGTCGATCGAGACAGCAAGATCGCGAATGCGGTCGACGCCAACCCCAATGTCACTTTCACGGGCGGGATCAGCGCCAGCGCGAAGGCTGCCGTCGCCGACATCGTGCACGGCTGGTTCACGCGATGCGACGCGAGCACACACAACTGGTGCCCGGACCACACCTACACCGCACAGGATCCCGGCGATGTCTGGTACTGGTCGCTGGCGGGCTATGGAAACGTCTACTTCACGACGTACAGCTACACCATCGACCCCGACGTGATGTCCGGTGTGTCGATCGTGCTCACGGACACCAACAAGGCCAAGGCCAACGGAACCTGCAAGGCAATCCTGACCGTGGACGGGAGCAGGACGTACGGATTCACCGGGACCTGGTCGACCGACCTGACGGCGGACGGCTCGGGCATCTCCGGCTCCAACGGCCTTTGGGACTGCACCAAGGCGGCGGCCTGATCGAGCCTTAACAGGCAGGCTTCCAGTCGCACAGGACGCTTGTTAACCTGCCGACCAGCCTGACATGCGCTCGATAGAGATCTCCACCACCGGTCCAGCTGGGCGCGCGCGCCGGTACTGCTCGTACCGTCCGGCCAGCAGGTCGATCACGCGCTCTGATTCCTCTCCGCCTTCGACGATCCGCGCCGCGCCGTCGACCCTCACCCACCACAGCCTGCTCCAGTCTTCTTCGTAGTGGTCGAAGAGGACGGACACGCTGGGGTTGGCCGCGATGTTGCGCAGGCGTTTCAGGTCGGTCGTGCGCTTGGGTTTGGCGTCGACCGCGAAGAAAAGGCGATCGTCTTCCATCGCAAAACATATCGGCACGGTGTGCGGCCGGCTCGCGATATCGGCCGTCGCGAGGCGCGCGACGCGCGACTCCAGAATGCGCCGTCGCATCGCCGTGGCGTCCATCGAAGGAAGTATCGTTGAGCCGTGCAGAGGCTCCGCACGTACACGGTCGACGAGGCAAACCGCGAGCTCCCTCGCGTCCGCCCGATCGTGGCTCAGATCGCGGAGCTGTCAGCGCTTCGTCCCGACCTGGAGGAGCAGCTCCGCATGGCCGAGTACGCGGCGCAGCGGCCGAGCGCGAACGGCGAGGACCGTGAGCGGCAGCAGCAGGCGCGCGACGCTGTAAACGGTGCGGAGGAGGAGCTGCTCAAGGCCGTGCTGAACCTGAACAGCATGGGCATCCAGCTCAAGGGCCCGCTGGAGGGCTTGATCGACTTTCCGTCGTATCGCGATGGAGAGCTCGTCGAGCTGTGCTGGAAGCTGGGCGAGGAGCGGGTCGAGCACTGGCATCGGATCGGAGAGGGATTCGGGGGCCGAAAAAAGCTCTAGGTCGTCTCCGCTCTCGTTTCGGGGACGCGACCCTTGACCGCTTCGTAGACCGAGCGGGCCACGCCGGCTGCGTCGAGGCCGCGCTCGCGGAGCAGGTCAGACGCCTTGCCCTGGGGCAGGAACTCGTCGGGCAGGGCCAGCGTGCGCACGTGTCCCGCGAGGCCGTGGGGCGCAAGCGCCTCGAGCACCGCGCCGCCGAAGCCTCCGGCGCCCACATTGTCCTCGACGGTAACGACGACCCGATGCGCGCGCGCCCAGTCGACGATGCGCGGGTCGACCGGCTTGATCCAACGCGCGTTCACCACAGCGCAGGAAACGCCCTGCAGCTCGAGCCGTTCCGCAGCCTCCTGCGCGACCTCGACCATCTTCCCGACGGCGAAGATCACGGCATCATCGCCCTTGCGGATCTCCTCCCAGCGGCCGACGGGCAGCGGCTCCACCGGAAGATCGGGAGTGGCGGGGACCGGGCCCTTCGGATATCTGATGGCGACGGGCCCGTCGGTGGCGAGCGCCGTCTCGAGCAGGGCGCAGAGCTCAGTCGCGTCCCGGGGCGCGGCGATCTTGAGATTGGGGATGAGGCGCAGGTACGAGAGGTCGAAGATCCCGTGGTGTGAGGCGCCGTCGGGTCCGGTCACGCCGGCGCGGTCGATCACGAACACGACCGGCAGCTTGTGCAGCGCGACGTCCATGATCGTCTGGTCGAACGCGCGGGCGAGAAACGTCGAATAGATGCACACGACGGGGTGCATGCCGGCCATCGCCAGGCCCGCGGCGAACGTCACCGCGTGCTGCTCGCAGATGCCGACGTCGAAGAAACGATCCGGAAATTCTTTGGCGAAGTTGAGCAGACCGGTCGACGACGCCATCGCTGCGGTGATCGCGGCGACCTCGGGCCGGCGCGCCGCGGCGGTCATCAGCGCCTCGCCGAAGACGTCGGTATAGGTCAGCTCTGTCGAGCGAGGGCGCCCGGTCAGCGGATCGAACGCGCTCACGCCGTGCAGCTTGTCCACCTCGTCCTCGACTGCCGGTCCGTAGCCGTGGCCCTTCTCGGTCACGACGTGCACGACCACCGGCTCGCGCAGCTTCTTGGCTCGCGTCAGCACCTCTTCCAGCGCCGCCTCGTCGTGGCCGTCGACCAGGCCTGCGTACTTGATGCCGAGGCTCTCGAACATGGTCGACGGCTGGAGCAGCTGCTTCAGACCTTCCTTGACTCGGTACGCGGCCTGGTCGGCCGAGTGACCGACCAGCGGCAGCTCGCGCAGCAGGCGCGAGATGTCGTCCTTGATCCGCTCGTAACGGGGATCCACGCGCAGCTGGGAAAGATGGCGGGCAAGGCCGCCCACGGTCGGCGCGTAGGAGCGGCCGTTGTCGTTGATCACGATGATCAGGTTGGGCGGCTGCAGATGCGCTATCTGGTTCAGCGCTTCGTAAGCCATGCCCCCGGTCAGGGCCCCGTCACCGATGACCGCCACCACGAAACCGCCGACCCGCTTGCGCAGCCTCGCCTCGGCGATGCCGAGGGCGTAGCTCAGCGACGTCGACGCGTGGCTGTTCTCGACCAGGTCGTGCTCAGATTCCTTGCGCGACGGGTATCCGGAGAGCCCGCCGGCCTGGCGCAGCTTGCTGAACTCGGCCGCGCGGCCGGTGACGAGCTTGTGGACGTAAGCCTGATGGCCCGTGTCCCAGACGATCGCGTCCTTCGGGCTCTCGAAGACCCGGTGCAGCGCGAACGTGCGCTCGACCACGCCGAGGTTGGGGGAGAGGTGGCCGCCGGTCCGCGATGTCTGCTCGACGAGGAAGGCGCGGATCTCGTCGGCGAGCTGGGGGAGGCGGTCGGCGGGCAGGGCGCGGAGGTCGGCAGGCGTGTGGAGCGTCTCGAGGATTGCCACTCTTCGTTAACGCTCAGCCCCGCGGGTGCGTTCCGCGAGCGGGGGCGGCCACGAATCGGTCGAGCGCGGGGCCATGAGCTCGGCAAGCTCGATGCAGAGCCGCGTGCCCGCGCCGCTCGGGCCGCGCAGGACGGTGGTCAGCTCGAGGTTGGTGTTCCAGGACGAGGCGGCGATGTCGATGTGAGCCCACGGCTTGCCGCCGGCGAACTCACCGATGAACATCCCTCCCATAATCGTGCCCGCCTCGCCGTACTCGGCGTTGCGCAGGTCCGCGATCTGGCTGCGCAGGAGGATGCGGTAGTCGGCGTAGATCGGAAGCCGCCACACGCGGTCACCCGCCTCACGCGAAGCCTGGTCCACGATCTTCCAGAACTCGTCGTCGTTGCTCACCGCCGCGCTGGCGGCGTGGCCGATCGCGATGGTGGCCGCACCGGTGAGCGTGGCGAGGTCGATCAGATGGGTCGCCCCGTTGCGGAGCGCGTGGGTCAGGGCGTCGGCCAGGACCAGGCGGCCCTCGGCGTCGGTGTTGACGACCTCGACCGTCTTGCCGTCGGCGCTGACGAGAACGTCTCCGGGGCGTTGCGCGGTGGGCCCGGGCATGTTCTCCGCGGCGGCGACGACCGCCATCACGTCAAGCGGTAGCTTGCGCGACGCGATCACGTCGATGGCCGAGAGGGCGGCCGCGGCGCCTGCCATGTCGCCCTTCATCTGGCTCATGTTCTCGGGGTTCTTCAGCGAGATTCCACCCGTGTCGAACGTGATGCCCTTGCCTATCAGCGCCAGCACCGGACTCGCCGACTGCTGGACCTGATGGTTGCCGTGGTACCGAACCCTGATCAGGCGTGGCGGCTTGGCGGATCCGGAACCGACTCCCAGGAGCAGGTTGTAGCCGCCGCTCTTCAGCTCCGCCGGGCCGAGCACCTCGAACTCGAGGTTGTGCCGCTGCGCGATGCGTTTCGCCTCCTGCGCCATGGCGTCCGGGGTCAGCTCGTTGGGCGGCGCGTTCTGCCACTCACGGGCCCGGTTGGTCGCCTCACCGTTCTCCTGCGCGGCCACGACCTCGGCCTCGCGCCCGGCGCCGAATCCGGCGAGCACGATCTCGTCGATCTCGCGCCGCTCGGGCGCGGCCCCGGTCTGTCTCGAGCGCCGCTCGAAGGTGCCCATCACGCAGCCTTCGACGACCGCCTTCAGGCTGTCCGGACCGAGGGGCTCGGTGCGCAGGATCGCCATGCGCTTGTAGCCCCACGTGCGCGAGGCGCGGACCAGCTCATGGTGGGCGGACCTGAGGCGCTGCCCATCGAGGTCGTGGATTGCGCCGAGCCCATAGAGGATGACCCGGCGGGGTGTGATCCTTCCCTGCGCCGGGATGGGCAGCACCTCGTGGATGCGGCCCCTGAACTCGGCGTTGATCACCATCTCGTTCAGGACGCCGCCCATCGCCTGGTCGAGGTCCGCCGCGGCGGCGCCCAGCTTCTGCCCGGTGACCACCGGCACCGCGAGGGCGTCGACGTTCAGCTCGGCGGCGTCCGCCGAGACCAGGCTGATCTTCACGGCTTGCTAAGCGTAGATAAAGGGCCTGAGTTTCAAGCCAGGTGTTCCGCGACCAGCTCGAGGACGTGCGCGACCCGGAGTTTCATTCGGCGCTTGCGAGCGGCCGCCTCGATGTGCATCAAGCAGCCCGGGTTGTCCGAGGCCACGACCGCGCATCCGGTCTTGGCGATCGCGTCGAGCTTCCACTCTGCGAGGCGGTCGGCTACGCGCGGCCACTCGAGGCTGAACGTGCCGCCGAAGCCGCAGCAGTTTGCGATGTCGGGCAGGTCGACGACCTCGTAGCCGGCCAGCTCGAGAAGGCGGCGCGGCTCGGACTTTAAACCAAGCTGGCGCAGCGACTGGCAGGAGTCGTGGTAGGCGATCTTGAGGCTCATCGTGTCGACGTCGACGAGGCGGCGGTTGGATTCGAGCAGCTGAAGGGCAAATCGGGTCGAGTCGCGCATCCGGCCCGAAACGCCTCGATCCGGACGCGCGCCCCAGTCCGGCGCGTCCACCGTGACCGCGCCAAAGCACGAGGCGGACGGCGTCACGATCAACCCCTTGGAATCTCGAAGAGATGCGGTCAGCTGGTCGGCCAGCTCCGCCCCTGCGTGGAAATCGCCGGCGTTCGCAGCGATCAGCCCGCAGCACCACTGAGCCTTGGGAAAACCAACCGTGAAGCCGGCGGCGGTCGCGAGGTCGCCGAGGGCGACGACCGCCTGCGGCCAGATCCGATCGCCCATGCAGGAGGCGAAAACAGTGAGCGGCTCCCCGTCCACCTCGCTCGCTCGGGACCGGTCGCGGTACGGGGTTCGGGCGAGCCGTGGCGCTCCGGGGACGAGGCCGCTGAACGGCGCCGCTGTGCGCAGAAGGCGGTCAGCGAGGGCCGGCCTTCGCCACGCAGCCACCACCGCCTTCTTGCGCAGCGATTTGCGGCCCGCGCGCCGGTGCTCGAGGATCTGTCGAGGCAGCGGAATGTCGACGGGGCAGATCTCCTGGCACGCATTGCACTGAACGCAGAGCGTGTTGGCCAGGTCTGCGTCCTCGAGGCCGTGATGGAAAGGCGTGAGGACGAGGCCGATCGGTCCGTTGTAGATATGGCCGCCGAAGCGATGCCCGCCGACCGCCATGAAGGGCGGGCACGCGTTCGAGCATGCGCCGCACCGGATGCATGTGAGCGCATCGCGGAAGAGCGGATCCTCGAGCATCTTCTCGCGGCCGTTGTCGATGATCACGCAGTGCATCTCACGCGGACCATGCACGCCGATCGTCAGCGACTGCTCGATGTCGGCCGACCGCGATGGTCCGGTGATCCAGTTGACATAGCTGCTCATGATCTGTCCCGTCCCGCTGCGAGGGAGCATGCGCAGCACCGCGACCGCGTCGTCGAGGGTCGCCACGAGCTTGTCGATCCCGAACAGCGCGATGTGCACCGGCGGCAGCGTCGTCGTGAGGTCGGCGTTGCCCTCGTTGGTGACGAGCACGATGGTGCCGGTCTCCGCGATCGCCATGTTCGCGCCAGAGATGCCGACCGTCGCCTCGATGAACTTCTGACGCAGCGACTCACGGGCGTGTCGCTGAATCGCCTCGACCGTCGGCTCGGTGCCGAACACGCGCGCGGCATCGTCCTTCGTGAGGTGGATCGCCGGCGCGATCAGGTGTGACGGATGGGTGTGGGTCAGCTGGACCATCCGCTCACCCAGGTCCGTCTCCACGACCTCCATGCCCAGGCCTTCGAGGTACGGGTTGAGCTCGATCTCCTCGGTGGCCATCGACTTGGTCTTGGTGACGACCATCCGTGTGCCGGCGGGAAGGCCGTTGCCTGCATTCCAGCACAGCTGGCCGATGATCTCGCGCGCCTCGGCCGCGTCTTGCGCGATGTGCACGACGCCGCCCACCGCGGCCAGCCGCTCGGTGAACAGCTCGAGAAGCTCAGGCAGGCGGTCGAGGTTGGCGCGGCGCCGGCGCTTGAGGTCCTCGCGTCCCTTCTCGAAGTCGAAGCTCGCGAATGCGACGTTGCGGCGGCCGCGGAGGCCGGTCATCGCCCCGGTCAGCGCCTGTTGGAGCTTCGGGTCGTCGAGCGCCTGGTTGACGCGGCGGGAGAAGTGGCCTCGCGACTCTTTCAAAGGGACGGGCTATCGCGCGCCTGGGCTGGCGTCTCGGATCGCTTCTGCCACTGCGTGGGGCGTGGACACCGGCGCCAAGCATATGGTTCCGACGCAGACCACGGCACGCTCGTCGCCGTTTGGATCGATCACGGCGTAGGGATGAGCCGCACGGGCGGCGTCGGCGAGCGCGGGGTTTCGCGTCGTCACCTTGATCGCGTGGGAAAGGCGGTCGAGCGCTCGCCCGAAGACCGCCGCCATCAGGCCGTACTGCCTCGGCAGCGCGGCGACAGACTCGAGGGCGCGCCGGGCGCGCTCCCGATACGGGGCTGACGGATCCCCGACCACAATGTCCAGCTCGATCAACGCCATCGCCGCGACCGAGTTCTCCGCCAGCGGCTTGATCCGCTCCCCAAGGCGCCCGAGCTCATCGTCCCCCGAGCGATCCAGGTAGCCGCCGTGGTCGGGGTCTCCGTAGCGCTCGTCGATGTGCACCGCCAGGTCGCGCGCGATCTGCAACCACACATCGCCCAGGCCGTGCTGATACGCGCGGAGCGCGGCCCACAGCGACCACACCTGGTCGCCGAGCTGCCCGCTCACGCCATCTGTGTGCGTCATTCCCTCGCCCGCTCGGTATGCCCGCGCGAAGAGAGATTCGAGCAGCCCGCGGACCGGAAGTCCCGCCTCCAGGTACGCGATGGCCAGGGCCGCATTCCACGCCGTGTAGACCCGCCGGTCGACGTATGGCGCGGTCAGCTGCGCCCGATCGTCGGCGCCCACCGAGTAGTAGTACTCGTCGGCGTCCTGGCTGCCCGCGTACAGCCCAGTCTCCGGGTCGCGTAGCACGCGATCGAGGTATCCGGTCGTCTTCTCGAGCGCATCCTGCATGCCGGCGAGGGCCAGCGCGTGGACCAGCCCCGAGTGGTCTTCCAGCATCTTCTCGAAATGCGGGACGCTCCAGTCCTGGGTGGTCGAGTACCGGAAGAAGCCGCCCTCGACGTGGTCGTAGGTGCCTCCGCCTGTCATCTGCTCGAGCGTGTGAACAGCCATGCGCCGCAGCTCGCCGTCGGAGCGGAGAACCGCCTGCTCGAGCAACAAGAGCAGCGCGTCGGTCTGCGGGAACTTGGGCGCGCCCCCGAATCCTCCGTACTCCGGGTCGTACGACGACCTGACCGCGTCGACGACCACGTCGACCAGGCTCGGATTGAGATCGCCGGCGCTGCGTGCCACCCCAGACGCCGCGCGTTTGCGCGCCTCCAGGACGCGGCCGGCGATCTCCGCCTGGTTGGCGCGGTAGTAGCTCGCGATCTGCGTCAGCGCGCTCGTCATCTGGTCCGGCGGCAGGTATGTCGCGCCGGTGAGGATGTCGCCGGACGGCGTGAGGAAGGCGGTGGTGGGCCAGCCGCCCATGTTGTAGCGCTGGTTGATGTCGGGCCGCACGTCGTTGTCAACTCGTATGGGCAGGTACTCGCGATTGATCAGGTCGATCACCCCGGGATGCGAGTACGTCGTCTCATCCATCACGTGACACCAGTGGCACCAGACGGCTGAGATCGACAAAAGGATGGGCCGGCGGTTCGCGCGCGCCTCGTCAAAAGCCTCGGCGGACCAGGGGTGCCAGTGGATCTCAGCCGCCCGGTTGGGCCGCGGCGAGAAGTGAAATTCGGCCGCAGCCTCTGACATCGGCACAAGGTTACGATGAGGCTGTGATCTCAACCAGCGCCGTCGACGCGTACATCGAGAAGAACTCGCGCCGCTTCGTCGAAGAGCTGAAGGAGCTGTGCTCCTTCCCGAGCATCTCCAACCATGGCCGCGATGCGATCCATCCGGCGCGCGACTGGCTGGCGAATCGCCTCACTCGATTCACGGATCGAGTCGAGACGCTCGAGGCGGGCGGCATGCCGGCGCTCTATGCAGAGGTCAAGGGTGCGGGCCGGCGCAAGCTGCTGCTCTACCAGCACTACGACGTGCAGCCCGTCGACCCGGTCGACCTCTGGGACTCGCCGCCGTTCGAGCCCACCGAGAAGGACGGCAGGATCGTGGCTCGTGGCGTGGCCGACGACAAGGCCGACGTCATGGCGCGCATCCACGCGCTGGAGACGCTGAAGGAGCTGGGCGAGGTGCCTGTCACGCTGCGCTTCCTCGTCGAGGGCGAGGAAGAGATCGGCTCCAAGACGTTCGAAAAGATCGCCCACGACAACGCCGACAAGCTGCGCGCGGATGGCTGTCTGTGGGAGTCGGGTACGTCGTTTGACGACGCCGGACGGCCGACGCTGCAGTTCGGCTGCCGCGGCCTCGTCTATGTGACCCTGCGCGTCAAGCTCCTCAACTTCGACCAGCACTCGGGCTTCGCGTCCATCTATCCGTCCGCCGCGATGTACCTCATCGGCGCGCTGGCGAGCCTGCGCGACCAGGACATGAACATCAAGATCGATGGTTTCTACGACAAGGTCGTCAAGCCGACCGAGGGCGACCGCCGCATGATGGCGGGCATCGACCCCGAGGTCGAGAAGCGCCGCCAGCTGATCGGGTTCGACAAGCTCGTCCGCGACCCGAAGCCGGAGCAGGTCATCGAGCAGATGCTGTTCCTGCCGACGTGCAACATCGCGGGCGTGTCGACGGGTTACAACGGCCCGGGCTCGAAGACGGTCCTGCCGGCCGATGCGACCGCCAAGCTCGACTTTCGGCTGATCCCCGACCAGGACCCGGCCGACGTCCTCGAGCTCCTGCGCAAGCACCTCGACCGGCACGGTTTCGGGAAGGTCGAGATCGTCGCGGGCGAGGGCGAGAAGCCGGCGCGGTCCGACCCCAGCTCCGCCGTGGCGCGGACGGTCATCGAGAGCGTGCGCGAGATGCATGGCGAGCCGGTGCTGTGGCCCTTCATGCCCGCGACCGGCCCGATGCACCCGGTGGTGTCCGACCTGGGTGTGCGCTCCCTCGCGGAACAACACCACGCTCACCGTTTCGACCAGCACCAGCAGGTCGAGGAAAAGCGAATGGTTCTTCACGTAA
>DATIOJ010000098.1:0-2179 GCA_035473355.1 Candidatus Limnocylindrales bacterium | reverse complement strand
GGAAATGGGCTGCCCGGCGGCTTGCCTGATTTCGAGCTCGAGCGCCTTGGCGTCCTTCACCCACGGGCTCGTGGAGAACTGCTTCGCCATTTCCTTGATCGTCTCCAGCGCTTCCTTGCTGAGCGCGAGCCTGGACTGGCTGTACGCCTTCCAGTACATCGCCGCGTCGGCTCGCCCGTTCGTCTGGCCGATGACCTGATCGAGCTCCCTCAGGGCACGATCGAATTCGCTGTTCTCGATCGCATTGCGTGCCTGTTCGTAGAGCGCCTCCGGCTCGAAGGGCGGCAGGGGCGGCAGCGGCGGCAGGTGCAGTTCGATGTTGCCGCGCGGCGTACGCGGCGGACGCGCCGGGCGTGCCTCCGGCGCCGGGTCCGGCGAAGGCGGGTCCGGCGTCTGCGCGGCGAGCGGTCCCGCGAGCGCGAGCACGAGCGTCGAGATGGTAGCGATGCGTTGGATGACCATGGTTCCTCAGCTGATTTGAGATGTGACAGCACGCGCATGCGGAGCGGCCGACGGCATGGCCAGCTCACGCTGCCTCAGCTCGTCGCCGAGCACGCGCACCTTGAAGAGCAACGCCGCCGCGTCGATGCGCCGGCGCACATCGTCGAGCTGCGCGGCGGTGACATGCGATGGGCTGTGGACGACTTCGAGCAGGTTCCGCTCGAGCTCGTCCAGCACGCTGGCGACCGATTGTTCGCCGATGTCGACCGCCTCCTGCCGATAGAGACGGCTGGCCGAGACGAGATCCTCGGCCCAGTGCTGCTCCGTGGAAATGTCGCCGCCGTTGGTCGTGTTCATGATGTCGGTCAGAATCCGCTCCGACCGATCCAGATGTTCCGCAACCGAGGTCAGCAGAATGCGCTGGCGGCCGTCGCTCGCCGGGGCGGCCTGTGCGCTCGTCGCGGGAGCCGACAGAGGCGCGGGCAGCGGGTTCTCCGCGCTCGACCACGAGCGGCCCGCCACGAACGCCGCGACGACCAGCATCGCAACCCCCGCGGCTGCGGCCAGGCGATTCCACCTGAGCCACTGCGCCCACCAGGGCGCCTCCGGCTCGGGCAGGCGCGCGCGAATACGCTGCCAGACCTCCAGGCCGTACTGATCGCCGCGTTCTGGAGCTTCTGGTGCCTCCATCTGGCGGAGCGCGCCGACCAGGCTGCGGTACAGCTCTCCACACGCGGGACACTGATCCACGTGCTGCTCGATCTCGTGGCGCCGCCGCCGCCGCCCTGCCGCTGTGCTCCAGCGTTCAGCTTCGCCGTAGTAGTGGAGGATCAGATCCTCTTCTGAATAGTGCTTCACGATTCACCCCGGATGGGCGCCAGCGCGGCACGCAGCTTCCGCACCGCGCGGAAGACGCTGTGCTTGGCAGCGCTGGTATTGAGCCCGAGAGTCCTGCTGATTTCCGCGATCGACCGGCCTTCGTAGTGTCGCAACGTGAACGCGGCGCGTTCGAGCGGGCTGAGCTGCGCCAGGGCCGCCCCCACGAACCGGTCGATTTCGGCGCTGCGCGCCAGCCGCTCCGGGCCGGGCTCATCCTCTGATGGCTGTTCGACGATGGCGTCGAGGTCTTCGGCGCGGTTGAAGTCCTGGCGCGACCGGCGCGCGCGCAACAGGTCCACCGAACAGTTCGCCACGATGCGATGGAGCCAGGTGCCGAAATGCGCCCGGGACTCGAACCGGGCCAGTTGCCGGTAGGCCCGAAGGAAGCTGTCCTGGACCACGTCTTCGGCGTCGTGCTCGTTGCCGGTCATGCGGTAGGCCAGCCGGAAGGCGCTCCGGCTGTGGCGTTCGACCAGGGTGCGGAAGGCCTCGCTGTCGCCCTGCCGGGCCCGGGCCAGGACCGTCGAAATCTCAGCTTCCATCTGCCGGATTAGACGGACTCAGGGGCAAAACGTTGGCCCTTGGGCGTTCTGGGCCATGAGCCGGCGAATTTGGTCATCTGGTTATCTAGTCGTCTGGTCGTTGTTGGGCAATTGAGCAGGTTGCTCAGTTGATCAGCAACGACCAGATGATCAGATGACTAAATGACCAGATTCGTGGGACTTACGTTCGCTTGTCCTTAGGAACGTAGTCCCTTTGATGGGGACCCGTGTAGATTTGCCGGGGGCGTGCGATCTTCTGCTCGGAGTCGAGGAGCATTTCCTCCCACTGCGCGACCCAGCCGGCCGTTCGCGGGATG
>DATIOJ010000097.1:0-2844 GCA_035473355.1 Candidatus Limnocylindrales bacterium | reverse complement strand
GTGGGGTTCGACGACAAGATCCTCGCGCTGTACAGCCGTGGCCTGTCGACGCGGGATATCGAGGCGCACCTGGAGGAGATCTACGGCGTGAAGGTCGGACGCGAGCTGATCTCGAAGGTCACCGACGCCGTGATGGACGATGCCCGCGCGTGGGCGGCCAGACCGCTTGAGGACGTCTACCCGGTCATCTTCCTCGACGCGCTCGTCTTGAAGATCCGCGAGAACGGATCGGTGCAGCGCCGTGCCTGCTACCTGGCGTTGGGGATCACGCTGGAGGGTGATCGCGACGTGCTCGGCCTGTGGTTCCAGGAAACCGAGGGCGCCAAGTTCTGGATGCAGGTCCTCACAGAGCTCAAGCAGCGCGGCGTCCGCGACATCCTGATCTGCTGCGTCGACGGGCTGAAGGGGTTCCCCGAGGCGATCGAGGCGGTCTTCCCCCAGACAACCGTGCAAACGTGCATCGTGCACCTGATTCGCCACTCCCTGAAATACGTGCCGCGGCGCGAGCGCGAGCAGGTCGCCCGCGACCTGAAACCGATCTACACCGCCCTGGACGCCGACGCCGCCCAGAATGAGCTCGAGCGCTTCGACGAGAAGTGGGGCGGCCGCTTCCCGGTCATCACCCAGGCATGGCTGAACGCCTGGGAATACGTGATCCCGTTCCTGGCATTCCCCCCAGAAGTCCGTCGCGTGATCTACACGACAAATGCCATAGAAGCGCTCAACCGCCAGTTGCGCAAGGCGATCAAGACCAAGGGGCACTTCCCCAACGAAGATGCCGCCCGCAAGCTCATCTACCTCGCCGTCACCAACGCCGTCCCGGCCTGGACCCGGACGCGGAACTGGACCGTGGCGCTGCTCGCATTCAAGATCCAGTTCGGCGACCGCGTCCCTGACACCGCAAGCTGACACCCACACCTAGACAACCCTCAACCCAAACTTTAGAGTTAAGAGAAGCTCACCCGCCTACACAGATTTCAGGACGCCCTCGACAGCGTCGGCGGGCTAGCCTCGATTCGTCATTAGTAGTCGCGGGGCGCCGGTGGGGTGAGGAATGGTGAGATCGCTGTCGCGTGGGTGTCGGTTGGTGTGCTCGGAGGCGATTTTTGGTCTGTGGTTGCCTGGACGGTGGACCGCGCGGGCTGTTTCTCGGCAGCCGGGCTCGAGCGGGGGGTTGGCTGGTCTTCGTCGGGCGGCGGTTGGCCTCAGCCGGGTGCTGAGAGCGCTCGGAGGCGGCTGAAGGCGTGGAGGATCGCGTGGGCCCAGGGCCAGTCGGCGGGGAGGTGCAGCGTGTGGCGGCGGGCGTGGCGGGTGAGGTGCCCGGCGACGTGCAGGATCCGGTAGCGCAGTCGTTTGGGTTCGCAGATGCGGTGCTCGTCCTCCAGGCAGAGCAGTTGTGTCCAGACCATCACGTCGTGCGCGCAGAGGGCGAGCTCGAACCACGCGGCGTTGGCATCGAAGCTGTGGAAGGGCAGGTAGCTGGCGCCGGTCGCCTTCAGCGTCTTGACGCGGTCCTCGACGACGGCGTGTTGGCGGTGCAGCGCTTCCAGCTGGGCGAGGTCGGGGTCGGTCTGGTCGGTGATGAAGCACTGGAAGCGGTGACCGTTGAGGTCGCTGAAGGACAGCTGCGCGCCGGGGTGCGGGCGCTCGCGCCGGCAGATCAACCTTGTGCCCTCGGGCCAGTCGGGGAGAGTGACCCTGCCGGACAGCTCGCTCACCCACGCCCCGTCACGCGGCTGGCCGTCCTGGTCGATCCCGGGCTGCCAGGCCGACTCTGCCAGCCCCAGCAGTGCTTGACGGACCGGTTCCGTGAGCGGGTAGCCGAACGAGAACCGGATGTCGCACTCACGGCAGGCGTCAGCCAGATCGTGGCTCGCGCCCGCGGAGTCCGAGCGCGCGAGGATCTCCCCGTCCAGTGCTTGCGCAGGCAGCTGCTCGAGCGCGAGATCCAACAGGGCGAGGTGATCCTCCGCGTTGTTCGCGCCCGCGTTCCCGGGCCGGAGGATCCCCGCGATGATCTCGCGGCCGCAAGCGGCGATCAGCGGGTTGAACCCGAACCCGCCCTTGTAATGCCCGGCCGCCTGGTCCTTCTCGGAGTGCACCACGATCGGGGTCGCGTCAAAGTCGAGGATCACCCGCTCAGGCGCCGCACCTGCCGCCCAAGCACGAGCGCGAGCACGCGCCCTCGCCGCCCGGACTGCCGTCAGCTCCAGCGAACCGATCGACCGGACCACCCGCCGCGCCGTGGACACCGAAGCGACCTCCCCGAACAGCGACTCCTGGCCAGCGAGCGCTGCCAGATCCGACACGCACCGGCCGCCGTCAGCGAGCATCACCGCCAGATCGCAGAACACCCGCCCCGGGTCATGCCCACCCAGCCGCTCGCGAGTGCCCGCCAACGCCGCGCTCAACCCACCGGTCAGGCCGAGCCGATCCGCGGCCAGCGCCAACAGCGACGTGCCCGCCCGAGAGCACAAACCCGTGCCGTCCGCCCGCACATCTACGGTTCTGACACTCCAACGTCCCATCACCTTCACGGTGAACCTCCTGAGCGGGGGGATCGGCGAATTCGCAACTCGGATCCTCCCTGCTCAGGCGGACGTTTCACACCACTCGCCGCCCCACCACCCCGGGCACTACCGACGAATCCAGGCTAGGCTCGCCTCACCTTGACGGATTCGGGGACCCGGTTGCAGTCATGGTGCTCGACGCGGGACCAGCCGATGTCGAGACCATGATCGTCGGCGGTGACATCGTCAAGCGCCACGGACGTCTTGCCGGACCGCAAGTCGACACCGCGCGAACACTCATGCACGAGACCCGCGAGCGCCTCCGGCGCCGGGC
>DATIOJ010000096.1:0-3075 GCA_035473355.1 Candidatus Limnocylindrales bacterium | reverse complement strand
GCCCGGTCGAGCGCCGCGCGGAGGTCGCCGTTGAACTCGTGCTCGGTGTGATCGAGGATCGCGCGGCACGCCTGCAGCACCGTGTCGAAGTTCTGGCCGGACGCGACGACCGCGCCCATCCGCGATCCGATCAGCGTGGCGAACACCTCGCCCACCAGGTAGCCCAGCGTGCCTGAGGTCGCGGTGACGGCACCGAGCGCCTCGAGGAATGGGACGAGCCGCCGCTCGTCGTCGTCCGCGGCACTCATCGTGGCACCGTAGCCCGGCCCGCGCCTCCGGGGTCGATGGGCTCGCGTCCGGGTCGCAGGGTGATCAACAGCCGCGTCTCATCCTCCGCCTCGTCGACCCGAACGTCCCGGATGCGCCACTCGCCCAGGTCGGCGACGTTCAGCACCACCAGCCGTGTGCCGTCCTCGTGGTCGAGCACATACGCGGGCCACAGCAGGCTCGACGTCTTCTCGTTCTCGTGGTCGCCGTCGTCGCTCATCCGCGCAGCGTACGGCGTCTGCGAGCCGTTCTTGGTTCCTTGCCGGCGGGGTAACTGCAGTTCCCCACCGAGCAGGCCGCGATGAAAATCCCTTACCTCACCGTGCGCGAGCGCCGGCCCAGCCGCAGCAACCCACCGGAACGATCCCCGCCTGGAAGAGCATCCTGAACACCCTGGCCATCAACTACGGCGACCGACTCGACATCAACTAGCCGTGACCGTCACACAAAATCACGGACAGGTCCATCCTCTGGAACGCCTTACGCTGGTGGTATGGCCAGCGCAGCGGGGAATGCGGGAGGGGACCCGGTGAGGCTGGCGGTTCGTGACCGCCGGGCCCGTCCGTTGCGCGACCTGCGGATATCGGTTACCGATCGCTGCAACTTCCGCTGTGGTTACTGCATGCCGCGCGAGGCCTTTGGCGCCGACCACGCGTTCCTACCGCGCAGCGAACTGCTGTCCCACGAAGAGCTCGGGCGGCTGGTACGGGTCTTCGCCGACCTGGGCGTCAGCAAGATCCGGCTGACCGGCGGTGAGCCGCTGCTGCGCCGCGACCTCGAAGTCCTGGTGTCCCTGGTCGCGTCGACACCGGGCATCAGCGACGTCGCGCTGACCACCAACGGCTCGCTGCTCGCCGGCCGGGCGCAGCGCTTGCGCGGTGCGGGGCTGCGCCGGGTGGCGGTCAGCCTCGATAGCCTTGACCCGACAGTGTTCGCGGCGATGGGCGACACGAGGGTGCCTCTGTCGCAGGTGCTCGATGGCATCGCCGCGGCGGCCGAGGCAGGGTTGGCGCCGGTCAACCTCAACGCTGTTTTGCGCCGTGGCATGAACGAGGCCGGCCTGCTCGACCTGGTCGAGTTCGCCCGCGACGGCGGCTATGTGTTGCGGTTCATCGAGTACATGGACGTGGGCAACACTAACGGCTGGGACCGATCGGAGGTCGTCGCCTCGGCCGAGGTGCTCGACAGGGTCGCCGCGGTGCACCCGGTCGAACCCATGGCGGCGGGGCGGCCGGGTGCGGTCGCCCAACGCTGGCGCTATCTCGACGGACGCGGAGAGTTGGGACTCGTTTCCTCGGTCAGCATGCCCTTCTGCGGCACCTGCACGCGGGCCAGACTCACCGCGATCGGCGAGCTTTACACCTGCCTGTTCGCCACGCACGGGCGCGATCTGCGTGGCCTGCTCCGTGGCGGGGTCGACGACGAGGCGCTGCATGACGCGATCGCCGCTAGCTGGCGCGCTCGGGACGACCGCTACTCCGAGCTGCGGGGGCTGGGCACTGCCGATCTCCCGAAGCCGGAGATGTCCTACCTCGGCGGCTGAGGCCCGCCCGCCTGATGTTGCAGGCCACCGTGGCCTTCAGCGATCTTGGGCAGGACCTGTCGGTACTGGTACGCCAACAGGTCGGGGCGGGACGCGCGTCGTGGATCGCGGAGAACACGATTCCGATCGCCTTCGCCTGCCCCTCGGCCAGGACGACCTGTGCCTGTCGTTGGCCCTCCGCGTTCAGGATCGCGGACTGTTTGGCGCCTGCGGCGGTGATCCGGCGGTGGCCGAGATCGAGCAGATGATTCACCGCAAGCCTCGACGCGGCCACATCATCTATCCGCACCGAGAACACTCCGGGGTGGTGCGTGCCGAGCACACCCACCGGCAGGTTCAGGGTCTTCAGGGGCGCGCGACCTCATCGTCGGTCGGGGCCAGACTCGCCACCGGATGGCATCAATACGCTCATTAGATCTGCCTCACCGTTTATCCCCCGACGAAGTCGTTCTGTCTGGTTGGGGCGGGTCGAGCAGTCGGATAGACGCGCGACATAAGTTGACTCGGACCCACTCGGGGCCAGCCCAAGGCTGGCGTTCAAAACGTCCGCGGTAGGGCGTCGCGCGCGACGACCTGAGACCCGGCGAGAGCCAGTACCTACAACCGCTCCACCCGGCGCAGGAACCCGCGCACGTCCAGATAGTCGGCGAGCCACCGGCGGTGCGCCTCGCAGGCCACCCAGACCTTCTTCCGCTCGGGAGGGTGGATCTTCCGGTTGTTCCACACCACCGCGTACAACGCCATCGCCTGACACCCCCTGGCCGCGCAGACCACCGGCTCGCTCATCCGCGACGTACTTCAGCGAGCGAGATGGCAACCAGACGACTGTGCTGCGGGTCGCCAGCCATGTTCACCTCAAGCTCTGCCTCGCCAAGCGCTGCGGGGACGCCCCGCACAACGCGATCCCGAAACGTAGGTGCGGACTTGATCCCGCGAGCGCCTCGTGCAGATCCTCGAGTGTCTTGGTGAAATGCCCCTGCCCGATGATGACGTTGAAATCATCGGGGCTTTCGATACGGATCGCAGCGAGTTCCATTCGCGGCTCCAATTGGACCAGACCGCCGCTGCGCGGCCACAACCTCGAAGCGGCCATCGCCGACGCCGGCCACGCCTAGCCTAGGACCGCCGAGCAGGTGTCGGCGAGGGTTGCATCCGTCGTCGCGGCGTCGCGAATGAGTCGCCGGCGGCCGGCCGTTGCCGCCGATTCTGGGGCACGCTGGTGTCGTGCGAATCGCAGTGGGCCTTTCCACCGCGCTGGACGCGCA
>DATIOJ010000095.1:0-13424 GCA_035473355.1 Candidatus Limnocylindrales bacterium | reverse complement strand
ACGCCGGGATTGCGACTTCGTCGTACGGCATCGTTACGGCGCACGGATTCCGCCACCCGGCGTGCCTTATCTCGTCCGGAAATCCGTCCTGCCCGGGGCTGACAAGCCGAACAAGGAGCACGACATCGTGCGACCGGGATCCCGAGCCCTTGCGCGGCTACGAGCGCCTTCTCGACAGATGGCTGAGTGGAAGCCCACGACATCATCGTCCTGGTTTCGTGCCCGGCCCGCAACCGCGCGGCTGCCATAGCCGACGCTGCCCCACTCAGGAAGAGGTCAGCAACCTCGGTCTCTTCAGGTATCGGCAAGAATCCGCCTCGGAGCGGTCGCGGGCGGAGGAGCGTTGATGTCTGGCCAAGGCAGGGCCGCGAGCTCCCGAGCTGTCGACCGTCCGAACGGGTTACCTGAGCTGCGCGCAGGCACGGTGCCCACGGGTGTCGCTCATCGGCCCGCTTGGGCGAGAGTTCAGCGGCGCGCGGCGATCGTCACGTCGAGCACATCGTTGATTTCGACGACGTCGCAGGCGGCGGGGTCGAAATCTTCGGCGCTGCCGAAACCGAGCCAGTCGAGCATGTCCTGGTGGTCTTCGTGGCGTGGGTCCGCGAGGGCTTCTTTCAAATCGGTGTAGCCCCAAGGACCTCCGCAGTCCTCCGGTGGGCAGGCGCCCTTTCCCGCAAGGCAAATCGGGAACCGCTGGCCCTGGTTGGGACTGAGCCGCGCCTCAAGCACGATGTCGTGCTCCCAGCCGTCACCGAAATCGTAGGCGTACTGGATGCGGTCGCCCGGCTGCTTGAGAAACTGTGCGAGCCGCGCGCTTCGCTCGTTTCGGAACCCAAGCTCCGGGTCGGGGATCCCGTAGTCGCCGGCTGATGTGGAGAAGACGTGCAGGTGAGTGTCGGTCCAACCCATCGCTGTCTGGATGACGTCGTGCAGCCGGTCCAGACGCATCTCCGCCGGTACGAGCAGGCGGCGCCATACCGGCGGCCTGGATACGCCGCGCAGGCTGAGCTTGAGTTGCATCGCCGGTCCCGATCCGTTCGCGCTTGCACGAGTCGCCTGTCCGCCCGTGTCGCACGCCTCCAGTCAAAGGTCGCCCAGCTGCACCGTAGATCACGACGCCGACAGATCCCATCGCCCTCCCCTGACATCGGTGTGTATCGGTGCGCCCTGCGAAGGTGTATCCTAGGGGCTAGGTGAGCGAGACCAAGATCAGGCGCACGAACATCAACCTGGACGCTGAGCTCGTCGACGCGGCGGCGGCCGTGCTCGGCACTGCACGCACCACGGATACGGTCCATGCCGCCCTGCGCGCGGTCATCGATCGTGCCGCTCGCGACCGGCTCGCGCAGCGCGACTTCGCAGACCTCACCCCTGGCGCGCTGGAGCAACTCCGCCGCCCGCGACAGCTCGCTAAGTGAAGCTGGCCGACACGAGCGTCTGGGTGTGGACGCGCACCGTCGGCGGAGAACTACGCGCCGGCTTCGACGAAGACCTCATCCAAGGTCAAGTCGCCACATGTGACATGGTGCGGCTCGAGCTCCTCTACAGCGCTCGCAACGCAACTGAGTTCAGCACCCTGCGTAGCGAGCTCGACGCGCTACCAAACTGCCCGATCGGTATCGAACAGTGGCAGCGGGCGCTCGACGTGTATGAGCAACTCGCCCGGCAAGGCGGCCTCCACCATCGTGCAGTCCGTCATCCGGACTTGCTGATCGCTGCGGCCGCCGAAGGCGCCGGCATTCCGGTGCTGCACTACGACGAAGACTACGACCGAATCGCCGCTATCACCGGGCAAGGGGTCCACTGGCTGGCGCCACGCGGAACCCTCGCCTGAGTCCGGTCTTGCTACCGAGTCGAAATGGTCGTCGACCCGACGAGGAAGGGGGTCTGGCGATGGATGGAGCCAATCACGCAGACTGAGTGACGACGAGTCACCCACTGCGCGGGCACTCTGGGGCGATGCTCAAGAGTTGGTCAGGACGCTTTGACCAGCAACGCTCGGCGCGCTGCCACGAGCGCCGGCGCGAGGGGTTGCAGGATGCTCTCCAGGGTGGCGCCGGGGTCTGCCTGGGAGGCCACGAAGGCGCCGTCGACCGCTGCCAGAGCGAAACGGGCGAGCTGTTCGATTATCGGGTTGCGCGGGTCGTCGCTGAAGGCGAGGGCGAGCTGCTCCCGCAGGCGCTCCAGCGCGAGCTCGCGTACGCGGATGACGACGGATCGCACTTCGTCGGTGGTGCCCGCGGCGCGCGATTGCACGGCGAAGACGATCAACAGGCGCAGGAAGCTCGGGTGGCGCTCGAGCGTGCGAACGGCCGTCGAGGTCACTCTGGCCAGATGTTCGGCAGGACGGCCGATGCGCCTGTCCCAGTCGGGCAGGTCGGCGAAGAAACGCTCAGCGCCACGCTCTATGACCGAGAGCAGGATTCTGTCCTTCGAGCCGTAGTAGTGGTAGACGGAGCTCAGCGGGATGCCGGCCTCGTCGACGACGCGGGCGATGGTCGCGGCCTCGAACCCGTCGGCGGCCATGATGCGCTCGGCTGCGTCCAGCACGAGCTCGCGGGACCTGAGCCCGCGGCGGTTGGGCGTTACGTCGGGGCGAGCGGCCATGGACCCACGATATCAAAAGAATTGGAGTTGACACTCCAATTCAAGTCTTGTAGTGTGCACTCCAATTCCTGATGTTGGAGAAAAGAATGACATCCACAGCACCTCTCGAAACTGCAGTTCCTGTTCTGATCGTCGGCGACGGCGGCGCCGGGCTGACTGGCTCGATGCTCCTGTGCCAGACCGGCGCGAGCGGCGATGCCCGCGCTCTCAGCCAGATCCTGGCCGGCCCCCTGACAGCCGAGATCCCGGTCGGAGGTGTGCGATGAGCGCGGCGCTGGACGTGGATGTCGCCATCGTCGGCTACGGCCCCGTCGGCCAGACCCTGGCGACGCTGCTTGGCCGGGCCGGTCACCGGGTGGCGGTGTTCGAACGCTTCAAGGAGATATACCGGCTCCCCCGCGCCGTACATCTCGATCACGAGATCATGCGGCTACTGCAGTCCATCGGGCTGGCCGAGGTCCTCGCGGAGGAGATGATCCCGGTGCGGGACTACCAGTGGTACGGCGCCGATGGTGAGCTGCTGCTGCGCTTTCCGCTCCCCGTGCCAGCACGCTCGGGGTGGGACGCGTCCTACATGTTCTTCCAGCCCGAGCTGGAGGCGGCGCTTGACCGCGCAGGCTGTGCCCAGCCTGGCGTGACCGTCGAACGTGGGTGGGTCGCCGAGAAGGTCGTCGATCTGGAGACTGCAGTGGAGCTGACCCTGCATCGCGTTGCCGAGCCGGAGCCGGGTCGGCTGGCCCAGACCGGTGACACGCGGACCGTTCGGGCATCGTGGGTGGTCGGGGCGGACGGGGCGAATTCGTTCGTCCGCGAGGCGAGCGGTATCACTCGCCGTGACCTGGGCTTTCAGGAGCGGTGGCTGGTCGTTGACGCCGAGCCGAACGACATGGAGGCCTTCACCCACCTGCCGGTCGCCGGCCAGTGGTGCGATCCGGGCCGCCCCATGACTCAGGTCCAGAGCGGCCCTCGTCACCGCCGCTGGGAGTTCATGCTCCTGCCCGACGAGCAGGCATCGGACTTCGAGGATCCCGAGCGCGTCTGGTCGTTGCTGGAGCCGTGGTACAAGCCGCAGGACGGCCCCCTGACCCGCAGCGCGGTCTACGAATTCCGCTCGATGCTCGCTGACCAGATGCGCAAGGGGCGCGCGCTGCTCGTCGGCGACGCCGCCCACCTGACCCCGCCGTTCCTGGGCCAGGGTATGTGCTCCGGTGTGCGCGACGCCGTCAACCTGGCGTGGAAGCTCGATCTGGTGCTGCGCGGTCTCGCCACCGATCAGCTGCTCGAGACCGTCGACGAGGAGCGCCAGCCACAGAACGAGGCCGTCATCCGGCTGGCCGTGGAGCTCGGGAAAGTCCTCTGCCAGCTTGACCCACAGGCGGCCGCCGAGCGTGACGCGATGCTGCGGCAGGCCGGGCCGCCACCGCCGCTGGAGCTTGCGCCACTCACCGGCGGCGCGCTTCACCGGCCAGTGACAGTTGGCGGTGACCCGCTCGCCGGGACGCTGAGTGTCCAGGGCCTGGTCGCGCGCGCCGGACGAGAAGGGCGCTTCGACGACGTCGTCGGTGGCGGTTTTCAACTGATCGTCGCCGGGGGCGACCCGGGCGAGCAGCTATCGGCCGCTGATCGCGCACTAATCGACACGCTCGACATGACCGTTGCTTCTCTGCAGGCGAACGCCCCGTGCGGAGTGCGCGATGTCGATGGCCGCCTCACGGCGTGGCTGCAAGAGCACGAGGTTCATGCGGTGCTCGTGCGCCCTGACTTCTACGTATTCGGAAGCGCTCCGGCCGCGGAGGATCTACCTGCGCTGCTGGATGACCTCCGATCCCAGCTGCACATCACCCCTACACCCGCGAGTTCAGGAGTCCTTCGATGACCGACACGGCAGTCATCCGTCCCAAGTTCCACCACGTCAACCTCAAGACGACGCGCCTGCAGGAGATGATCGACTTCTACCGCACGCTCGTCGGCGCCGAGGTCACTTTCCAGGACCAGGTCGGCGCCTGGTTGACAAACGACCAGGCCAACCACCGCATCGCGCTGCTCGCCTTCCCCAACTTCGCCGATGACCCGGAGAAGGACACGCGCACGGGCATGCACCACTCGGCGTTTGAGTACGGGAGCTTCGAGGACTTGAACTCCAGCTACCTGCGGCTTCGGGACGCCGGCATCACACCGGCGCTGTGCCTCGATCACGGGATGACGTTCTCCTACTACTACGCCGATCCCGACGGCAATAACATCGAGCTGCAGGTCGACTGCTTTGGCGACTGGGCCAAATCCAAGGAGTGGATGCGCGTCTCCGAGGAGTTCAAGGCAAACCCCATCGGCCAGTTCGTCGACCCAGCGCTGGTCGCGGCGGATCAAGCGGGAGGCATGACCTTCGCCGACATCCATGCCAAGGCGATGGCCGGCGGCTACGCACCTGCGCAGGCGCCCGTCGATATTCCGGAGATGTCGTCATGAAGCTGTGCCGCTATGACGCCGGCGAGGGCCCCCGTCGGGGAATCGTCGAGGACGGCGAGGTCGTCGACCGCGAGGACTCGTCCGAGCGCCACCCGCTGGAGCAGGTCCGGCTGCTGGCTCCCGTGCTGCCGAGGAAGTTCCTCGCCATCGGACTCAACTACGCCGACCACATCGCCGAGTCAGGCATGGAGGCGCCGGAGTACCCGGTGTTCTTCAACAAGCAGGTGACGTGTGTCGTCGGCCCCAACGACGGGGTTCACATGCCGCACGTCTCGAACCTGCTCGATTACGAAGGCGAGCTGGCGCTAGTGATCGGCACCCGCTGTCGCCACGTCGACGAAGACCGCGCACACAAGGTGATCGCCGGCTACACGATCACCAACGACGTCTCGGTGCGCGACTGGCAGATACGCACCCCGACGATGACGATGGGCAAGTCGTTCGACACGCACGGCCCGCTCGGACCGTGGCTCGTCACGCCCGATGAGTTGGGCGACCCCCACGCCCTGACGATCCGAACCTTCGTCAACGACGAGCTCCGCCAGGACGGAAACACCGGCGAGATGATCTACAACTGCTACCAGCAGATCTCCCATCTGTCCCAGGCCTTCACCCTCGAGCCGGGCGACGTGATTGCGACCGGCACGCCCGCCGGCATCGGCGCCGTGCGCCAGCCGTTCCCGGAAGGGCTGCTCAAGGTGGGCGATGTCGTTCGAGTCCAGATCGACGGCATCGGCGAACTCTCCAACACCGTCGTCGAGGAACCAGACGGGTTCATGGTCGGCGCACACGAGGAGGCACCGGCATGGGCGTTGTGACCGACAAGCTGTGGCCGCGGCTCAGCGCCCCGAGCGACCTTGATGCGGTCGAGCGCGTCCCGCTCGACGAGCGAGGGCTGCCGGAAAGCACCTACGGCCTGGTGGCGCGCGCGGCACAACTATGGCCAGACCGTCCGGCCGTGTCCGTCCTGCCCGACGCCGACCGGTTTCTCGCCCCGCGCGTTTCGACGTTCGCCGAGCTCGCCGAGGACGTACACCGGGCCGCGGCCGTCTTGGCCGGACTTGGCGTGCAGCGGGGAGATGCCGTCGCCGTGATCTCCGTCAACTGCGGCGAGCTGCTGCCGGTGCTGCTCGCGGCGCAGGCCGTTGGGATCTACGCGCCGATCAACCCGGGACTGGCGCCCGAGCACGCCATCGAGCTTGTGCGCCTGTCGGGCGCTGCGGTGGTCGTCGCGTCCGGGCCCGAGCTCGACCCAGACCTATGGGTCCACGCGCAGGCGATCGCGGCTGCCACTGGAGCCCGCGCGCTGCTGGCGCTGCGCCCGACGGTCGCGCCCGAGGTGCCTGCAGCGCTCGAGCCGCTGGAGGGCGTGGAGGTGGCCTACCTCTCCGAGCGCATGGCCGAGTCGGACGGCACCAAGCTGGCCGGTCCTCCCCCGGCACCGGACGACATCGCGAGCTATCTGCACACCGGCGGGACCACCGGCACCCCCAAGCTTGCTGTCCGCACGCACGCTAACGAGGTCTCCAACGCGTGGATGATCTCCGCGCGCGACGTCCTCGACCAGAACAGCGTGCTGTTCGCGGCCCTGCCGCTGTTTCACACCAATGCTCTTCTGGTGACAGTGCTCGCCCCACTGCTCAAAGGCCAGCACGTCGTCTGGGGCGGACCGCTCGGCTACCGCGATGTCCCCCTGTTCCAGAACTTCTGGAAGATCGTCGAGCACTACCGCATCGCGGCGCTATCCGGCGTTCCGACCGTCTACGCGGTGCTGGCGCAGATGCCCGTCGACGCGGATATCTCGAGCCTCAGGCTGCCAATCGTGGGGGCCGCGCCGCTTCCGGCCGCGGTGGCGACGGCGTTTGAAGCGCGCACGGGCGTGGCGCTGTGCGAGGGCTACGGGCTCACCGAGGGGACATGCGCCAGCGCCTTCGGCTGGCCTGACGCCCCGCGCCACGACACCGTCGGCCAGCGGCTGCCTTATCAGGAGGCGCGCGCGGTCGCAGTCGACGAAGCAACCGGCGAGTGGACTTTCCTGCCCGACAACGAGGTCGGCACGCTCGTGCTGCGCGGCCCGAACGTGTTCGCCGGCTACCTGGTGGGCGGTGACTCCGGCCCGCAGGTGCGCGCTGACGGCAAGGTCAGGGACGGTTGGCTTGACACCGGGGACCTGGCCGCGGTCGATGCCGACGGGTTCATTCGGCTGGCGGGGCGCGCCAAGGACCTGATCATCCGCGGCGGCCACAACATCGACCCGGCCACGATCGAGGATGCTTTGCTCGAGCATCCTGGCGTCACAGATGCGGCCGCCGTAGGCCGGCCCGACCCACACTCTGGCGAGGTGCCTGTTGCGTTCGTCACGATCCGAGCCGACAGCGGGCTCACGGCCGACGAGCTGGTCGGGTGGGCGACCGAGCGGGTACCTGAGCGCGCCGCCGCGCCGAAGGCCATCGAGATCGTCGACGAGATCCCGCTCACCTCAGTCGGCAAGCAATACAAGCCTGAGCTGCGCCGCCGAGCCGCCGAGCAGGCCGCGCGCGCGGCGCTCGCCGAGACCGGGCTAAGCGACACCGTGAAGGCCATCCTCATCGACGGCCAGATCGAGATCCGCGTCCCCCAGTCACGCCAGGACGACGAGGTCCAGGCGATGCTCTCGCAGTACGCCTGGCGATGGAAGCTGACCAACGAAGGAGAACAACGATGAACACAGCCGCAACACCCATACCGACCTCCAGCCGTGCCCTCGAGGCGACGCGCTGGCGCATCGATCCGGCGCGCTCGAGCGTGAGCTTCCAGACCCCGACCCTCTGGGGGCGGGCGATCGTCAACGGCCACTTCGAACGCTACGACGGAACGCTCGACCTCCGCCGCGAGCCGGCGATCGAACTCGCGATCGACGGTGCCAGTGTCGACACCAATAACAAGTTCCGTGACAAGCACCTGCGAGGCGCCGACTTCTTCGATGCCGCCAACCATCCCGAGGTTCGCTTCGTCTCTTCCAGCGTGCTGCTCGAGGGCGACCAACTGAAGGTCCGTGGCCGCCTCAGCACCGGGGGTCGCAGCATGCCAATCGAGCTCGGGGCCACGCTGCGGCGAGTCGGCGATGAGCTGGAGATCGATGCCAGCACGCACGTCGACCACCGCGAGCTCGGGATGACGCACAGCACCCTGGGCATGATCCGGACCCCCAGCGAGCTGAACGTGCACGGCCGGCTGGTCGCAGACCCCGACTGACAAGCGCCGATTGGACCTAGCCAAATGACCGCGGACACGGAAACCGACATCGGTCGCGGGCTCGGGACCGACTACCTCCTGCTGCGACAGGAGCTCACCGATGATGAGCTGGATTACCTGGAGCGGACGCGGCGGTTCGTCGACGAGGAGGTCCTACCCGTCATGGCGGGCTACTGGGAGCGCGCCGAGGTGCCGCTTGGCCTGGTCCGGCGACTGGGAGAACTCGGCCTTGTCGGGGACGGGATCGACGGGTATGGCTGCCCGCCAATGAGCGCCGTGGCCGCCGGGTTGATCCAGATGGAGCTCAGCCGCGGAGATGGCAGCCTCGGAACTTTGCTGGGCGTGCAGGCGGGCCTGGCCATGCGCTCGATCGCGGCGTTCGGAAGCGAGGAGCAGAAACAACGATGGCTGCCCCCCATGGCGCAGATGGAGGCGCTCGGAGCGTTTGCGCTGACCGAGCCTGATCACGGTTCGGACTCGGTCGCACTCGAGACGACCGCGCTCCGTGAAGGCCCGGAGTATGTGATCGACGGGGCCAAGCGCTGGATCGGCAACGGCACGATCGCGGACGTGGCGGTAGTGTGGGCGCGCGATACCGCCGACGGGCAGGTCAAGGGTTTCTTGGTTGAGAGAGACAACCCCGGCTACCACGCCCGCGTGATTGAGGGCAAAGGGAGCGTGCGCGCGGTGTGGCAGGCCGAGATCGAGCTGCGCGGCGTTCGCGTCCCGGCCGCAGCCCGCCTCCCAGGGGCCAACAACTTCAAGGACGTGGGTCGAGTCCTCGCGGCGACGCGCCTCACCTGTGCGTTTGCGGCACTCGGGCATGCCGTCGGCGCCTACGATGCCGCCCTCACCTACTGCCGCCAGCGCCGCCAGTTCGGCAAACCGCTGGTCGGCTTTCAAATCGTGCAGGAGCGGCTGGTGAAGATGCTGGCCGAAGTCACGGCGATGCAGCTGTACTGCCTGCGCGTCGGCCGGCTGGGCGAGAGTGATCAACTGCGCGACACCGTCGCGGGGCTGGCCAAGATGAATAACACGACCCGGGCGCGCGAGGTGATCGCGCAGGCTCGCGATCTGCTCGGCGGCAACGGAATCCTGCTCGAGAACCACGTGATCCGCCATATGGCCGACATCGAGGCCATCCACACGTTCGAGGGCACCGAGACAATCCAAACGCTGATCGTCGGGCGAGACATCACCGGCGTGAGCGCTTTCAGGTGACAAACATGAACCAGACCAGCACACCCAACCGCAATCACAGCACTGCCCGGTCAAAGCAACCGCACAGCAGCGACAGCGGCGCGACGGCAAAGCCAGGGCTCAGGCGCGCCGCTCAGGCGGGCATGGACGTGATGCTCACCGACGCGGTGCTCGAGGACAGCGCCGTCGGCCGGTTCCTCAACCCTCGCGCCGCCGGGCGCACGATCGCCGGACTGGCGCGCCATCCTCAGCGGGCCGCGCGCGACGCCGCAGGGTTCGGCCTGGAAATGACACGCGTGGCCGCAGGACGCTCCGAGGTCGCGCCACCCAAGGGCGACCGGCGATTCGGCGACCGCGCGTGGGAGCACAACTGGCTTCTGCGTCGGCTGATGCAGAGCTACCTCGCCACCAACGACACCGTCGACCGCCTGATCTCGGACGCCGACCTTGACTGGCGGACTGAGCGCCAGGCACGCTTTGCGGCGACCAATCTGCTTGACGCACTGGCGCCGACGAACTTCCCGTGGTCGAACCCCGCGGTGCTCAAGGAGAGCATCGACCAGGGTGGCGCCAACTTCGTCCGAGGCGGCCGGCGGCTCCTGCACGACGTGACGCATTCGCCGCACCTGCCCGCCAGCGTCGATGTCGCCAAGTTCGAGGTGGGCGGAAACCTGGCCGTCACCCCAGGTTCGGTGGTCCTGCGGACCGACGTGTTCGAGCTGATCCAATACCGGCCCGCTACCGAGCAGGTCCACGAGATCCCGCTGCTGTTCGTACCGCCGACGATCAACAAGTACTACATCCTCGACATCTCACCCGGGCGCAGCATGGCCGAGTGGCTGCTCGGTCAGCAGCAGCAGGTGTTCACCATCTCGTGGCGCAACCCCGACACCGAGCAGGGTCACTTCGATCTAGACACCTATGCGCAGGCGGTGCTGGAGGCGCGGCAGGCCGTGTCGGAGATCACAAACCAGCCGGCGGTGAACCTGAATGCCGCGTGCTCGGGCGGGATCATCACGGCGGGCGCCGTCGCTCACCTGGCCGCCAACGGTGAGCAGGACAAGGTGGGATCGCTGACGATGATGGTCTGCGCGCTTGATCAGGCCCGGATGGGTACACCGGGGGCCTTGGCGACCCGGGAACTCGCCGCCGCTGCCGTGGCGGAATCCGCGCGCAAGGGCTACATCGATGGCCGCGCGCTGGCGGGGGTGTTCGCGTGGCTGCGTCCCAACGACCTGGTCTGGAACTACGTCGTCAACAACTACCTGCTCGGCAAGGAGCCACCCGCGTTCGACATCTTGTACTGGAACCAGGATTCCGTGCGGCTCGCTGCCGGCCTGCATCGCGACTTCGTCCGGATGGCACTCGACAATGCGCTCACCCACCCCGGGGAGGTCGAGGTACTCGGCACGCCGGTCGATCTCGGTGCTGTCGAGGTCGACAGCTACAGCGTCGCCGGTCTGCGCGACCACATCGTCCCGTGGGAGAACGCGTACCGCAGCGCGCAGCTACTCGGCGGATCGAAGCGTTTCGTGCTCTCGACCAGCGGCCACATACAGGCTCTCGTGAATCCGCCCGGCCCCGACAGCCGCGCCAGCGCTCGCCTCGGCGATGATCCCGAGGGAGAGGCTCAGGCATGGGCTGACAACGCGCGGCTGACACCAGGCAGCTGGTGGACGGACTACCGCGAATGGCTCAGCCAACGCGCCGGTGACCTGAAGCCCGCGCCGAAGTCGCTCGGGAGCCGGAAGCACAAGGCGACGGCCAAGGCGCCCGGCAGCTACGTTCATGCCCACTGATCGCCCGGCGCAGCCGAGCGAGGACGCCAACGGCCCCGGCTACGCCGACAGCGAGCGCTTCGTCTTCGGCGCCGACCCGGTGCGCGAGCGGTGGATGGGCCGACCGCTGGCCGAAACACGAGGGTGGCTCGAGCTCGGGCGCATTCTGGCCGACCCGGTCCTGTACGGCGTGGGGGTCCAGCGCGGCGACGGGCGCCCGGTCGTGCTGATGCCGGGGTTCCTTGCCGGCGATCAGACGCTAATGATCATCGCGGCATGGCTGCAGCGAATCGGCTATCGGCCGCAGTTGTGCGGCTTCGTCACCAATGCTGGTTGCTCTGACCGCACGCTCGACAGGCTGGAGCAGAGGGTCGAGGGGCTGTGGCGGTCCTACGGCCGGCCTGTGGCGCTGATCGGCCACAGCCGTGGCGGGCACTTCGCGCGTGCCCTCGCCGCCCGTCGCCCCGACCGTGTCTCGCACGCCATCTCGATGGGCGCGGACCTGCAGGGTATGTTCGGAGCCAGCGCTCCCACGCTGCTCGCGGTCGATGTGGCGCGACGGGCCGTTCACGCCACCGGACGGGCGCGCAGAGAAACCTGTCTCACCGGCCACTGCGGATGTCCGTTCAGTCGCGACTACGCCCGGCCGTTCCCCTTCGATCAGGTCCGCCTCACGAGCATCTATTCGAAAGGCGACGGCGTGGTCCACTGGCAATGCCAGGTGATTCCGCAGGCCGACTGCATCGAGGTAACCGGCAGCCACATCGGACTCATCTTCAACCGCAAGGTCTACCGGGCGGTCGCCGCCGCCCTGGCGCTTCCCGAGTTGGCCGCTCGCACCAATCGCACTGGGCCCGTGGCGGCCGGCGGCACGGCTAGTCGCGCTGGTTGCGACTAACCGGGCTGCGACGTCTCGATCTCGTGCTCAGCGCCCTGGACCAGCCGCGCGCGAACGATCAACTCGGCGGGGGGTTGGATCATGCCCTACCTGCCGTGGCTCATGCCGAGCGCGTAATAGTCGACGTAGGCGGTCGAGTCCACCTGCAGCTCACCGTCGACGCGCTGCACCGTGGCCTCTAGGTCGAGCGGCATGGTCTGGCCTGCCGCATACAGTCGGCCGCGACTCCTCAAATGCTCGCCGGACAGCATGGCGCTCTCGGAAACAAATCGGACCTGCGAGTGATTCTCGGCGTCGAAGAAATCGGCCGAGCGTAGGTGCGCGTCGCGCTTCTTGTTGTTGGTGTCGAGGCTGGCCGCCTCGATCTTCAACTCAATCGCCGGGTCGTCTTCCAGGTCGAGCGTGCCCTCGTAGCGGTCAAACCTGCCTTTCACCATCATCAGGCCCCAGAAGGTGAGGGTGCGAAATTCGATACTCGAGCGCGCGGGATCAATCCTCCAGCGCGTTCGTTCGATACTCGCGAGATCAGGGGGCTTGGTTGCGGAGCGAGTGCTCATTGATTTCTCTTGTTCGATCTGTTCGATGGGGACTAGGACGTGGGCTGCGCCCGAGGCAGCACGAGCAATGGGCAAGGCGGTTCGTCAGCAAGCCGCCGCACGGTGCCTTGTCCGAGCCAGCGAGCGCCCGGCCCGTGTTTGTCGGCGCCGAGCACCAGCAGGTCCACCGACTGCCCGTAGCGCCCGAGTTCCTGGGCCGGGTCGCCGCACTCGGCGTATTCAATGCTGTCCTCGAGGTGCACCGGGTCGTGCGGCTGCAGGCCGGACACGGTTTGGAACACCGAGACCTTGGCGTGGCAGTCCAGGGCGATGTCCTTTGCTACGACGAGAGTTCGCGCGCTCTCCGACGAATCGTCGTAAGCGACACCGATCGTTCGCAATGGACCCCGCCGACTCGAATATCCGACGGGCGCCACGGCGATCGCGCACGGCGCGTTCTCGAGCACCTCACGCGCGTCATCGCCGACGAGGTCGCGGTAGATCACGTCGTAGCGGCTAGCGCCGACGACGAGCAGATCGGCGCTCCGCGCTCGGGCCGTGTCGTGCAGACCCTGTCGCACGCTCCGCGCCTCGACGTACACGAGTTCGGCATCGAGGTGCAGTTCGTCTCGCAGTGCAGCAAGACGCTCCAACGCGTTTCGGCGCCTCGCCGCGGCCCCCGCCGCGCCCGAGTCGGACGCGGGC
>DATIOJ010000094.1:0-5403 GCA_035473355.1 Candidatus Limnocylindrales bacterium | reverse complement strand
GGTTCGAGTGTCAAGTGCCCACTTCTTTACCCTCAGGCATCGGATGTTCAGCCCACGAAGCGCCCGACGGGTACGCGTACCGCCGGAGCGATTCCGGCTTCATCTCGGCGCTGTATCCAGGCATTTCCGGCGCCAGGTAATGGCCACCGCGGAGGCGAACCGGGTCGACGAAATGTTCGTGCAGGTGGTCGACGAACTCGCAGACCCGGTTGTGCAGCGAGCCGCTCACCGCGATGAAATCGAACAGGGCCAGGTGCTGGACGTACTCGCACAGGCCCACCCCACCCGCGTGCGGGCAGACCGGGATTCCGTACTTAGCTGCGAGCAGCAACACCGCCAGGACCTCGTTGACGCCGCCGAGCCGGCAGCTGTCGACCTGGCAGAAGTCGATCGCCTCGGCCTGGAAAAGCTGCTTGAAGATGACGCGGTTCTGAACGTGCTCGCCCGTCGCGACCCCGATCGGGCGAACCGCGTCCCGGATCCGGCGGTGGCCGAGGATGTCGTCGGGGCTTGTCGGCTCCTCGATCCACCAGGGATTCACCTCGCGAAGCGCGTCGACGAAACGAATCGCATCATCGACACCCCAGACCTGGTTCGCGTCGAGCATGAGCCGCCGCTCCGGGCCGATCGCCTCGCGCAAAATGCGAGCGCGACGCAGGTCCGACCTGGGATCGCCCCCAACCTTCAGCTTCAGGTGCGTGAACCCGGCGGCCATTGCTTCGCGGGCGAGCTTTTGAATCTTGTCGTCCGAGTAGCCCATCCAGCCGGCCGACGTGGTGTACGCGGGGAAGCCGTCACTGCGCATCTGCGCCTCGCGACCCGCGCGGCCTGGCACCTGGCGCTCGAGCATGCCTTCGGCTTCGGCCGCAGAAAGGACGTCGTCGATGTAGCGGAAGTCGACGCAGCGGACGAGCTCCGCCGGGCTCATGTCCGACAGAAGTTTCCAGAGCGGCTTGCGTTCCGCTTTGGCGTACAGATCCCACACCGCGTTGACCAGCGCCGCGGTGGCGAGGTGAACGACCCCTTTCTCGGGCCCGAGCCACCGCAGCTGGCTGTCGGCGACCAGGCTGCGCCAGAAGCCGGCCATGTCGGCGGCGATGTCTTCCAGCCTGTGGCCCACGACGTGGCGCGAAAGCAGCTCGATGGCCTGGACGCAGAGCTCGTTGCCTCGGCCGATCGTGAACGTGAGACCGTGGCCGGAGAGGCCGTCGGGATGGTCGGTGTCCAGCACCACGTAGGCAGCCGAGTAGTCGGGATCGGGATTCATGGCGTCGGATCCGTCGAGGGTGCGCGAGGTGGGGAAACGGATGTCCAGCGCCGTGGCTCGAAGGATGCGCGTGCCCACCTGGCTGTGGAGTTATATGCTAAAGCTCCGATGTTTGTCAAGGGATCGAACGGATGGCCCCTGCCTGTGGCGTTCCAAGCGGCATGAACGTCCGACCTCTTGGCAGACGCCGCGGGTTGGGCGACAATCCTCACGAGTTGAGCACGCCGCCACCCGCCCGCCGTGGCCGCCGCGCCGGCCGCGCCCCCCGCGTGACCGAGGAGGCCATCGACAAGATCCGGGAGCGGATCGTCACCGGGTCGTGGGGACCCGGCGACCGCCTGCCCAAGGAAAGCGACCTGGCCGCCCAGCTCGGCCTCTCGCGCAACTCGCTGCGCGAAGCAGTCCGCGCACTGTCCCAGCTGAGGGTTCTCGAGGTGCGCCAGGGCGACGGCACCTACGTCAGCAGCCTGGAGCCCGACCTCCTGCTCGAGAGCACCGGCTTTGTCAGCCACCTGCTGCTCGGAGACACCGAGGTCGAGCTGTATGAGGTCCGCCGGATCCTGGAAGCCGCGGCGGCTGCCCTCGCCGCCGGCCGCATCGATCTCGCCGAAAAGCAAGAGCTGGCCGAAAGCCTGGAGCGCATGCGCCAGGCGCAGACCGTGGAGGACCTGGTGGAGGCAGACGTCGGGTTCCACGCCGTGATCGCGAAGGCGGCCGGCAATGCCGTGCTGGGTTCGCTGCTGGCGAGCCTCTCCACGCGGACGATGCGCGTGCGCTTATGGCACGGGCGGGCGGCCGATGACGCCCTCGACGAGACGCGCGAGGAGCACCGGCGGATCTATGAGGCGATCATCGCCGGAGATCCCGAGCTCGCGCGGGCGGCCGCGACCGCCCACATCGCAAGCGGCGAACGCTGGCTTCGCGCGCAGCTGGCCGCGGCTGAGACGCGCTGATGGAGGTCGGCCTGCACACACGCCTGAAACCGGGCGTCGAGGCGCGCTACGAGGAATATCACCGAGCGGTGTGGCCTGAGGTGCTCGACGCGATCCGGCGCGTCGGCATCACGAAGTACGTGATCTTTCGCGACGGACTCGACCTCTTTCACTACATCGAGTGCGAGGACTACGACCGGGCGGTCGCAGAGCTGGCGCGCGACCCCACCAACGTGCGATGGCAGGCTGAGATGGCGCCGATGATGGCCAAGGCACACGACTTCAGCGGCCAGAGCAGCGACCGCCTTCCGATGATCTTTCAGCTCTGAACGCCTCCGACCGTATCCGCTTCGGCAGGACCTCGCTTCAGGTGACGCGCCTTGGCCTGGGCACCGCACCCCTAGGCGGCCTGTTCGAGGCCGTCACCGATGAGGAGGCGCACCGCGTCGTCGAGGGCGCGTGGCAGGCGGGCATCCGCTACTTCGACACCGCGCCGCTGTATGGGTACGGGCTGAGCGAGGAACGGCTTGGGGCCGTCCTCGGCAGCAGGCCGAGAAACGAGTTCGTGCTCTCGACCAAGGTGGGCCGCACCGTGCGCGAGGGCACGTCCGCAGAAACGGACGAGGCCTGGAAGGGCACGCCTCCGCGCAACGCGGTGTTCGATTTCTCGTATGACGCGACGATGCGCTCGGTCGAGCAAAGCCTGACCCGCCTCGGCCTCGACCGCGTCGACATGCTGTTGATCCACGACCCTGACAATCACTTCGACCAGGCGCTCGGAGGCGCGTACCGGGCTCTCGACCGCCTGCGATCTGAAGGGACCGTCAAGGCGATCGGCGCGGGCATGAACCAGGCCGAGATGCTGGTCCGCTTCGCACGCGAAGCGGACTTCGACTGCTTCCTACTCGCCGGCCGCTACACCCTCCTCGACCGGATCGGCGCGCGCGAGCTGCTGCCCCTTTGCCTCGAGCGGGGAATCGCCGTCATCGCAGGCGGCGTGTTCAACAGCGGGATCCTGGCCGATCCCGGTCCCCGCGCGACCTACAACTATCAGCCGGCGCCGCCCGAGATCATCGAACGGGCGCGGGCCATCAAGGCAGCGTGCGAGCGGCACGGCGTCGACGTCAAAGCTGCGGCGCTCCAGTTTCCGCTCCGGCATCCCGCGATCGCGTGCGTTCTGAGCGGGTGCCGGTCGGTGGCGGAGCTCGAAGAGAACGTGCGCTCTGTCAACACGCCGATCTCCGACGAGCTGTGGACCGAGCTCGAACAGTGATCGTCGACGCGCATCACCACTTCTGGGACCCCACGCGGCGCGAATACCCATGGATGGGAGACGAGCTCGCCCCCATCCGTCGGCCGTTCGGGCCGAACGAGCTGCGGCCGCTGCTGACGGACAACGGCGTTGATCGCACCATCCTCGTGCAGACCGTCTCGAGCGTCGAGGAGACTCGCGAATTCCTGGAAGTCGCCGCCGCGAACGAGTTCATCGGCGGCGTCGTGGGATGGGTCGACGTCACGTCGCCGTCCATCGCCGAGACGCTCGCGTCCGTCGTCAGCGATCTCCTGGTCGGGCTCCGCCACCAGGTCCACGACGAGCCCGACCCGCGATGGCTCCTGCGCGACGACGTGCAACGCGGGATCGCGGCGGCGGGCGAGGCGGGCCTGGTCTACGACCTCCTGGTGCGGGCCCGCGAGCTGCCGGCCGCGCTCGAGACGGTCCGCCGGCACCGGGAGATGTCCTTCGTGATGGACCATGCGGCCAAGCCCCGGATCGCCCACGGCACGTGGGACTCCGAGTGGGAGGAGGCGCTGGCGCCGTTCAGCGACGAGCCGAACGTCACGTGCAAGTTGTCAGGCCTGGTGACCGAGGCCGACTGGAAGTCGTGGACGCCCGAGGACCTCGAGCCATACGTGCGTCGCGTGGTGGGATGGTTCGGGGCGCAGCGCTGCATGTTCGGGTCGGACTGGCCGGTGTGCCTGCTGGCAGCAGAATACGACCAGGTCCTGGATGCGATGCAGCAGATCGTCGGCCTTGACGACGAGATATTTGGCGGCACCGCCGTGAGGGTGTACGGGCTGGCCGACACCATCGCCACGTAGCAGGTGGGATCGGGCGCCTACGCCACCCTGTCGACGATCGCGTTCCAGCGCTCGTCGATGCGGCGCACCTTGTAAAAGAGGAATGCGGCCGCCCACGTGAGGACGAACGCGGCCACGATGACGTAGCCCGCCCTGCCGATGAAGTCGAAGTTCGCGATGGAGTCGAAGACTCCACCGTGAAGGCCGGCCAGCCGGATCAAGATCTGGGCCAGCTCGACGACCCCCACGAAAAGGGCGATGAACACCGACAGCGATGTCACCGTGAGGTTGTAGAACACCTTGCGGATCGGACTCGCGAAGGCCCACGAGTAGGCCTTGGACATGAACGCGCCGTCGGCCGTGTCCATCAGCGACATCCCGGCGGCGAAGATCAGCGGCAGCGAGATCACAGCCGCGAACGGCAATCCCTGGGCCGCGGCTCCTGCGGAGATGGCGAGGAGGGCGACCTCGGACGCGGTGTCGAAGCCGAGTCCGAAGAGGAACCCGATCGGATACATGTGCCAGCTCTGCTCGACCAGGCGAAAGATCCGACCGAAGAGCCGCGTCATGACGCCACCCGACAGGAGCTCGTGCTCGAGGCCGTCCCGGTCGTACTGGCCGCGCCGCATGTTGCGGTAGACGCGAATGATGTCGAGGAGGATCACCAGGTTGAAGATCCCGATCAGGACGAGAAAGCCACCGGAGACCAGCGTGCCCACCGCTCCGCCGACGCTTCTCAGCTCGCCGTTGCCGGCCACGACGCCCTGGACCAGCCACCGCACAGCCAGGCCGAGTGCCACGGCGATCAGCAGCACCACCGTCGAGTGGCCGAGGGAGAAGAAAAATCCGACCCCGACCGGTTTGCGGCCGGACTGGAGAAGCTTGCGCGTCGTGTTGTCGATCGCCGAGATGTGATCGGCGTCGAACGCATGGCGTAGGCCGAACGTGTAGGCGAGGCCGCCCAGGGCGAGAAATCCCGGATGTCCCGCGCCGTAGACAAGCAGCAGGCTCCAGCCCGCGACGTGGAGGACTCCCACTGAGGCGAAGAAGCCGGCCAGGCGGCGCCGTTCGGCGGGTTCGAATGCCTTGCCGAGGAGCACGCTCACCGAGGCCACGGTCAGAGCC
>DATIOJ010000093.1:0-5594 GCA_035473355.1 Candidatus Limnocylindrales bacterium | reverse complement strand
AGTAGGGCATCAGGAACTCGACACCGCGACCCGTCGTCGAGTACGTCTGATAGACGACACCGTCCTCGAGGCTGAAGGCGGTGAAGCCGAACAGCTCGGTCAGATAGCCGTAGATGTCGGTGCCGGCCTCCTTGGCGTTGCGGAAGGCGACCGGCGGCAGCTGGTCGAGAATCGGCCCGACCGCCTCGCGCGCTTGCTCGGGGCTGCTGGAGAAGCCGATGTCGGTGTTGAACTCGCTCTCGTAGCTCGACGCCCAGTTGAACTTCCACCCCATCCGCTCGCGGTAAGCCGCGAGCTTCTCGATCGGCGCCCCGGACACGGCGATCAGCGTCACGTCACGCGCCCTCAGGTGCGGGATCAGGCTGTCGAACGTGTCGGCGATCGAGGAGTTGACCGGGCACCCGGCCTCGTAGCTTGGGCCGAACATGAAGTGGTAGATCAGGAGCTGCGAGCGGCCGTCGAACAGCTCCACGAGCGTCTGCGGGCCGTCCGGCGTGTGCAGCGTGTAGTCCTTCTCGATCCGGACCCAGGGAAGCGCCTGGCGCTCGCGGGCGAGGGCGTCGCCCATGCGAGTGTGGGCCTTCTCGCGCTCCAGCAGCTCGGCGCGTTGCGCCTGCCACTCGTCTCGCGTGGCGACTCTGTGTGTCGTTGTCGTCGTGTCCATCGCTCTCGTCTCCTTTATGCCGCGATCGGCTGGGGCGCGACCAGCGCGGCGTTCTGGCGCTCCACGTCCTTGACAGGGCTCGTCCGCCAGCGCTCCGCGAGTGGGGCTGACATCGGGTCGGGGAAGATGTCCTCCTCGCCCTGTTCGATCAGGTCCAGGGTGGTTCGCGCAACATCCTCAGGCGGCGTCTTCGGGATCTCGAGCGCCCGCACCATGTCGGTGTCGATCGGACCGGGCATCACGGCGTAGACGCTCACGCCCTGGGCAGTCAGCAGCGCGCGAAGCGACTGAGTGAGCGACAGCGAGGCTGCCTTGGAGACCGAATAGGCCGGGAGCACCGGCACCGCGGCCACCGCGCCGAGCGAGACGATGTTGATCACGGCTCCGTGGCTGCGCGTCAGCAGCGGCAGGAATGCCTGTGTGACGTCCAGGGTGCCGTAGAGGTTGACCGCCAGGTGTCGGTCAAACGCCGAACGATCGGTCAAGTCATCCGGGACGGATACCCCGGCGTTGTTGATCAGGATGTCGAGCGACTGGACGCCGTCGACGGCCGCCTGAATCTGCGCCGGGTCGGTCACGTCCAACGTCACGGGCGTGACTCGCTGGTCCCCCACGGCAGTTGTCTGGCGCGTGCCGGCATAGACGCGCTGCGCGCCTCTGCTCAGCAACTCCTCGACGAGCGCCTGCCCGAGACCGCGATTGGCGCCGGTGACCAAGATGGACTTTCCTGCGAATGTGGTTTGCATCAATCTGTCCTCCGAGTCGTGGTTGCGCTCGATGAGACACCGGCCCCGGCAGGAACGGACCGATTCGTTTCGGGCCGCGCTGGTGTCTGGATGAGAGGTGCACGTGATTGATGAGCATTCAGACCGCGAAGCGAGGGCTCTGGGCCGCGCTCGGGCGGGCGACGAGTCGGCGTTCCAGGAACTCGTCGCGCCGTATCGGCGCGAGCTGCATCTGCACTGCTACCGCATCCTCGGGTCGCTGCAGGACGCCGAGGACACCGTCCAGGAGACGCTGCTTGCGGCCTGGCGCGGCCTCGCCGGCTTTGAGAAACGCGCGTCGCTTCGCGCCTGGCTGTATCGGATCGCGACGAACCGCTGCCTGAACCTGCTCCGCGACCGCAAGCGCCGACCGCAGGAGGTACCGACGATGGCGCAGCCACCTACGCCGACCCGGATGGCCGAGCCGATGTGGCTTGACCCGTACCCCGACGCGCTGCTCGATGAGATCGTCGATACCGCGCCCGGGCCGGCCTCGCGCTACGAGACCAGAGAGTCGGTCGGGCTGGCGTTCGCGGCCGCGCTACAGCACCTGCCGCCACGCCAGCGCGCGGCGCTCGTGCTGCGCGAGGTGCTTGGCTTTCACACCTCCGAAGTCGCTGGGATGCTCGACACGACCGAGACCTCGGTGAAGAGCGCGCTGCAACGCGCCCGCGCGACGCTCGACCAGCGCGTGTCGGCCGGAGCCCTCCAGCGCGCCCCGATGCCGGGCTCTTTGCTCGAGCGCGACCTCGTCGGCCGGTTCGCCACGGCGGTCGAGCAGGGCGACACCGAAGCCGTGATCTCCCTGCTCACCGACGACGCATGGCTGACGATGCCCCCGCAGCCTTACGAGTACCAGGGGCCGCTGGCGATCGCCGGGTTCATCGTCGCCGAGCGCAGTGGGCGCCGTGACGCGAACCTCCGGCTGGTGGCGACCCGCGCCAACGGGCAACCCGCGTTCGGGTGCTACCTGCCCGATCCTCAGGCGGAGGTGTTGCGCGCGTACGGCCTGATGGTGCTCACGCTGGCAGAGGACCAGGTGTCCGCGATCACGTGGTTCGGCGAGCGCAGCCTGCTGGCGCAGTTCGGGCTGCCGCGGACGCTGCCGCGATAGGCCGGCTACGAATCGTCCTCCGGAGTCGGCGCGCCTGCTACCAGGTCGCCGAGGCGTCGCTGCCAGCGCCCTGCCCGTCTGGCTGGGTCAAAGCGCATGCGGGCCTCCTCGAGGCGCTTGTCGCCGTAGCGCCAGCGCGCCCAGGGCGACGCCGGATGCGCCAGCCGGACCGCGCCAACGAACGCGACGACCGGGATGAACACCCCAATCACGCCGAATAGCACGCGTCCCTTCAAAAAGCACGTCACGGCCAGGCCCAGGATCACCGCCACCGCCACCGCGGTGCCCGAGATCGAGGCCGGATCGTCGAGCCCAAACGGGTTGGTGCCGAGCACGACCAGCGCTGCGAACGCGGCCGCGACAACGACCGCATCCAGCGAGGAGCGTCCCTCCTCGGACCAGTAGACGTCCTTCAGGCGCACCCAGAGGGCGAACTCGTCGAGGGTGAAACCCGCACCGACGCCGAACCCGATCGCGAAGATGTGCCACCACGGGCCCTCCAGCGGCATCGCGAACGCCAGGAAGCCGGAGAACATCATCAGGCAGATGCCCCACACCAGGTGGTGGATGTGCACATCGCCACTCTTGACCCCGCCCGGCCACCAGGACACGCTCCGCGTCAGCCGCGCACTCGTCCGAATCGCCAGGAACGAGATCAGGAACGCGACGAGCACCAGGAACGCCCCGCTCGTGCCCGGCCGCGGCCGATGACCGAACGGATCGACGCTGACGATCGTGGCGAGCAGCACTCGCCCCTAGGCTAACCGGGCGGGATCACGTCGGCTCGTAGGTACCGAAGTTCCACTGGTTGCCCTCGAGGTCGCGCACGCCGAAGTCGCGGGAGCCGTACTCCTGGTCGGTCAGTTCCATCGTGATCTCGGCGCCGGCCTTCGTAGCGCGGGCGTACAGCGCGTCGGGGTCGTCACAGGTGGCGTATATCCATCCCTGTCCGATGCGATGGCCGTAGTGGTCCTCGCGTGCGGTGCCGAACATGATCAGGTCGCTGCCCCAGCGCATTTCTGCGTGGGCAACGTCACCGCTGTCGTCCTCGTAGAGAGCGACGGGCTCGAAGCCGAAGGCGTCCTGCAGCCACTGGTGCGCGGCGTTTGCGTCCTTGTAACGGAGTGATGGGTAGAGCTTCATGTCGTCAGGGTCTCACGCCGCGGCCGGCATGTCTTGAACAAATGGGAACTGGGTGGGCGTGCAGCCGACCAGCTCACGGAAGTCGCGGTTGAAGTGCGATTGGTCGGCGTAGCCGCTCTCGTAGGCGATGTCTGCCAGCGGCGTCCCCGCACGCACGCGCTGAGCCGCGTGTTCGATGCGGATCAGGCGGGAGAGCGCCTTTGGCGGTAGCCCTGTTGCTTGCCGGAAGCGGCTGGCAAAATGCCGCCGGCTCCAGCCGATCTCTGCGGCGAGGGTCTCGATGCTGGCGGATCCACGGGTGGCTCGCAGGCGGTTCAGGGCATGGTGGATCTCTGGTGCAGTCGCCGGTTGCTCGGACAGGCGCGAGGCGAGGAGCTGTTGGGCGATGGCGTGGCGGTCTTTGGCCTGGTTCGCGTCCGCCAGGCGCTCCTGTAGCTCTGTCGCAAACGGGCTCCCTAAGACGTCTTCGAGCCGGACGAGCCGGTTGGCGAGCTCGGTCCCCGGGAGGCCCAGCAGGCGGCGCGCTTCGATCAGGTCGAGGTAGAGCTGGTAGCCGGCCTGCTCGCCGTAGTGGCCGGTGAGCGTGGGCCGGTCCCAAACCCCTGCGACGAACGATCCCGTGGGCTGACCGTCGATCTCCATGTCCGGGCCGAGGTTGACGATCAGCACCACGCCGGCGAGCGGGCTCTCGAGCCGCCGCAGCGGGGAAGCGTTTTCATGGAAGTCCGCGGCGCGATGCACCACGCCGCGCAGCGCCGGGGCCGGCTCGAACTCCTCGACCCTGAGACCCACGCCGGTTGTCAGTTGGTGCTGACGAGAAGCTCGCTGTGCAGGTCGAGCAACTTCGGGACATCGCCCGACGCGACCCGGCCCATCCCGCATTCGGTACAGATGCCCCACTCGCGAGGCCCGGACGACGACTGCCCGAGGGCTGCGTCGATCAGCCGGACCTGTTCCGCGGTCGTGCCCGGTGGCTGGTCGTCGGGGTAATAGGGCACGAGCGCGAAGTACAGCTCGGTGTCCTGCCCTGCTCGGAGGTCTCTGAGTGGGGCGAAATAGTCCTCGTCCCCGCGGCCTTGGGGCACCGTGAACGAGAACCAGTTGACCGTCCGGTTTGCGGCTGCGAGCACGGCGTTGACGAGTCGCACCTGGAGGTCGAGCGAGTCGGGCTGCTTGAAGTGCTGGTGACCGTAGTCGCCGTAGCAGAGGTGCATCCCGACCGGCACGTCGTCGGGGACGCGGTCTGCGCAGCGCGCGAGGCCGGCCGCGATCTCTTCGAGCGGGGGCGACGTGCCCGGACCGAACGCGTCCTCCAGAAGCCCGAACTCAACCGCGACGTCCCACTGCACGGCGACTCGATCGTGGCCGATGGTCTGCACGGCCTTGTCGAGATCGGCGAGGAGCGCGGCCTCGTAAGACACAGCGAGCCGTGGCAGATCCTCGGGCACGATCGAACCTGCGAGCGGCGCGATCGGCGTCGGGTACTGAACCTGGAAGCGGACGTCGGCCGGGATCGTCCCGTCCTCTTGGAGCGCCCGAAAGGTCTGGAACGAATCGATGTACGCATCCGCGTATCCGAGGTCCGGCCAGTTCACGTCGTCCGGCGAGACCCCGTCGGCGAGGCGAAGCTGCGGCATCGCCGGCGCGCTCTGGTCGTCTGTCTCGTACGCCTGACCGCTGCTCACGGTCTCGAGCTCGGGCATCGCGAGGAACTTCTGGTTCTGAAAGTGGATCCAGTAGTTGCGCTCACCCGTCTCCCCGTCGGTCATCCGCCGCACGCCCGTGGGGATCCGCGAGCTGATCTCGCGCATCACCGTCTCGGCGTCAGGCAGGTTGACCGATCCGTTGAAATGAACGCTGCTGGGCGGCATCGCAATCCTCCGTTCGCACGCAGTCGGAGCTGGTCATC
>DATIOJ010000092.1:0-1820 GCA_035473355.1 Candidatus Limnocylindrales bacterium | reverse complement strand
GTCAATCGACCGGCTCCAGCATTACACCGGCACACCCGCCGAGTCGTTCCAGCGGTACGTGCTGCTGACGAACTACTCCTGGCATGTGGAGGAGTTTCGCGCCGCCCTGCCGGATTGCACCGGTCCGGATTCCGATGGCCGCCAGATGCCCGCGTGGCACCACATGCTTCCCGGGCGTTCGGGCGTGACCATGGTGAACATAGGGGTCGGGCCGTCTAACGCCAAGACAATCACCGATCACCTCGCTGTGCTTCGCCCGGACCTCGTGCTGATGATCGGGCACTGTGCCGGCCTGCGCAACCACCAGGAAACCGGAGACCTGGTGCTGGCGACCGCCTACGTGCGCGATGACCGTGTCCTTGACGACATACTGCCGCTGAGCGTTCCCGTCGTATCGAACCACACGCTGAACACGCTGCTGCTCGGCGAGTTGTCAGTCCGGCGCCTGCGCAGCCGGATGGGGATCGTCTACACCACCGCGAACCGGAACTGGGAACTGCACCTAGCACTGGTCGAAGACCGACTCCGCCAGTCGCGCGCCCTCGCCGTGGACATGGAGTCCGCGACCGTGGCCGCGAACGGATTCCGCTACAGGATCCCCACCGCCACCTTGCTGGCGGTCAGCGACAAACCGTTGCACGCCCAGCCCAAGCTCAGCGCGGACGCCCAGGACTTCTACGCCGCCAGCCGCCGCCAGCACGTCGAGATCGCCATCTCCGTAACCGAAAAGGTCAGGCAGCTGTACCCAGGTGGCCTGCCCGCAGCCGACCTCCGCTCCGCCGACGAGCCGCTGCTCGGCACCACCGATCCCGAGCCAACTCAGGCGCCGAGCCCTGGCAATGCCCGCTGACCGCGTGTTTGCGTCCTCGGCGACGGCGCGTGAAGATGGCAGCGAGTTGACCTGGAGGTTAGCGATGGCGCTGAGGATCATCTGCATGTGCGGGTATGTCATCCAGGGCGACAACGACGACGAGCTCTGGAAGAACGCGCAAGGCCATATGGGCGTCCTGCACCCCGAGCTGGTTGGCAACGTGACGCGGGAGGACCTCCTCGCGCAGGCCGAACAGCTCTAGCTGTCGGCGTTTTCGAGCAGTCGCCGGTGGACGTCCTGCACGGTGGGGCTGGGCGTGATCCCGAGCTCTTCCCGGAGCAGGACTCGTAGCCGCTCGTAGGCGCGGAGCGCTTCGGCGACGTTGCCGCGCCGCGCGAGCGCTTCCATCAGGAGGCGGTGTCCGGTCTCGCGGTAGGGTGCAAGCTCGGTCAGCATCCGGGCGCGTTCTTCGGCCTGCGCCAGCGCCGGGCCGCCGAGGCCGAGGCTGGCGGCGGCAAAGCACTCCAGCCCGCGCAACCGGACCTCCTCCAGCCTGCGCCGCCACTCGTCGATCCAGGGCGCCTCAAGACCGGTGAGAAACGGCCTGGTGGCGACGTGATAGGCGATCCCGGCCGGGCCCCATGCCCGCGCCCACTGTTCTTCGGCGATCGCGGACTCCGCCCGGTGGGCGCCCTCCAGGGCCGCCTCGACGTCGACGAAGGTCGCCGGCGGCAGGAGCAGTTCGATCTCGGTCCGTCCGCGGAGATGCTCGGCGCCCAGGGCGTGCCGCAGCTTGGACAACAGGACGTTCAGCGCGTTTCTCGTCTCCGCGGGGGCGTCCTCTCCCCAGCCGGCCATGAGCAGCGTGTCGCGGGGCACGGGGCGGCCACGGTTGAGGACGAGGTAGGCGAACATGACCCGCCCGATGCGTCCAGGCAGCGTGTCCTCGATGCGGGACCCGTCGATGTCGGCGACGAAGCGACCGCACAGCTGGATTCTGGCCTTCGTC
>DATIOJ010000091.1:0-7561 GCA_035473355.1 Candidatus Limnocylindrales bacterium | reverse complement strand
AACGTCCCGGGCTCCGACTCGTCGGCGTTGCACACGAGGTAGTGCGGGCGCGCCGGAGCGCCGGCCACCGACTGCCATTTCCGGCCGGTCGGGAAGGCGGCCCCGCCGCGCCCGAGAAGGCGCGCCTCGGTCACCTCGCGGATCACTGCCTCTGCGCCCATCTCGCGAGCGCGCTTCAGCGCGCTGAATCCCCCGTACGCGAGGTAGCTGTCGATACTGTCCGGATCAACCACACCAACGCGTTTGAGCAGTCGTCCACGGGTCTGCGGTGAGACGTTCGCGACCTCGGGAAGCTGCGTTGCTTCGTAGTCGGCGCCGAATCGTTCCACCAGCTCGGCAGGCGCGCGATCGCACAGTCCCAGGCATGGCGCCGCGTGCGCTCCGGGTTCTGGTTTCGCCCCGGCCAGCATGCAAGTGATGTCGTCGCACACGTGACGCACGACCTGCTCGGGTCGGTCCAGCGAGAAGCGGGCGTAGAAGCTGACGACGCCGTACGCCTCCGCGGGCGGGATCGAAAGCCGCCGGCACGCATACTCGAGCGCCCCGCGGCTGACCCATCCGGTCCTGTCCTGGATCGCGTGGAGCACGGGCAGCAGCAGGTGGCGCTGCGACCTCACGGCGCGCCCTCCGTGGACGACTCGGAAGTCGGCCGGGCCCTCCCCGCCGAGCAGCCCGTCGACCGCCGCCGTCTCCTCTTCGGTCGCCGGGCCTCCGGTGGTCCGAATGTCCAACTAGGAAACCGGTGCGGGGATCTTGTCGATCCGGATGGCGCTCGCCTTGAACTCGGCCGTGCCCGACTTCGGGTCGGTCGCGTCGATGGTCAGCAGGTTCGTCGCCACCTGGTCGGGAAAGTGCAGCGTCATGAACGCGAGGCCTGGACGCATCGTGCGATCGAAGCGCACGTTCACGTCGACCGAACCGCGCCGCGAGCTCGCTCGCACGCACTCCCCGTCTTCGATCCCAAGGCGCGCACCGTCCTCGGGCGAGATGACCAGGGCCTCGCCCTTGCGCAGCGGCGAGGTGTACTCGCCCGTCTGCACCCCGGTGTTGAAGGAGTCGAGGCGGCGGCCTGTCGTCAAACGAATCGGGAACTCGTCCGTCAGCCGATCGACCGGCGGATCGTTCTCCACCGCGTGGAATGGCGCGCGCGGACCTTCGACCGGATCCTTCCACAAACGCCCGTGCAGGAACTGGGTGCCGGGATGCGACTCGTCGGGGCACGGCCACTGGATGCCGCCCAGCTCGTCGAGGCGGTGGTACGCCATGCCCGCGTGCATAGGCGACAGGCTGCGGCACTCGTCCCATACCTGCTCGGCCGTCGGGCTGCCCCAATCGCGGCCTAGGCGCCGCGCCAGGTCGCAGATGATGTCGATGTCGTCGCGCGCGCCCGCCGGCGGCTCGAGCGCGCGGCGCACCCTCTGCACGCGGCGCTCGCTGTTGGTGACCGTGCCTTCCGACTCTGCCCAGCCGGCGGCCGCGGGCAGCACTACGTGCGCGAGCTCCGCCGTCTGAGTCAGGAAGATGTCTTGCACCACCAGGTGGTCGAGCCCGCTGAGCAGCCGCACCGCGCGCGTCTGGTCAGCCTCGCTCCGCGCCGGGTTCTCGCCGACGATGTAGACCGCACGCAGGTCGCCGTGGTCCATGGCCTCGAACATCTCGCTCAGGTGCCAGCCCTTCCTCGCCGGGAAATCCGCCCCTCCCCACGCCGTCGCAAACTTGTCGTGGATCGCGGGATTCTCCAGGTCCTGGAATCCGGGCATGCGCGCGGGGATCGCGCCCATGTCCCCACCGCCCTGGACGTTGTTCTGGCCGCGCAGCGGGTTGAGGCCGCATCCGTAACGCCCGACCTTGCCCGTGAGCAGGCCGAGGTTGATGAGCGCAAGCACGTTGTCGGTCGCGTTGTGATGCTCGGTGATGCCGAGCGTCCAGCAGATCATGCCGGTCTTCGCTCGGCCGTACTCGAGCGCGACCTCGCGGATCGCTGCCGCCGGCACGCCAGTGTCGGCCTCGGCGCGTTCGAGCGTGTAGCCCTCGACGCAGCGCGCGAACTCGTCAAATCCGGTCGTGGCCCGCTGGATGAACTCCGTGTCGGCAAGCCCGGCGTGGATGATCTCGCGGGCCATCGCGTTGGCGAGCGCGATGTCGCTGCCCACGTCGATACCCAGCCACGTGTCCGCCCACTCCGCCGATCCGGTGCGACGTGGGTCGACCGCGATCAGGCGCGCTCCGTTGCGCACCCCACGCAGCACATGGTGGAAGAAGATCGGATGGGTCTCGCGAGCATTCGAGCCCCACAGGATGATGACGCCGGTGTCCTCAGCCTCCTGGTACGACGACGTTCCACCTCCGGCTCCGAACACTGTCGCCAGACCGGCGACGCTGGGGGCGTGTCAAGTTCGATTGCAGCTGTCGATGTTGTTGCTGTGCATGACCACCCGCGTGAACTTCTGGGCCATGAAGTTCATCTCGTTCGTGGTCTTCGAGCAGCTGAACATCCCGAACGCTTGCGGGCCCTTCTGCCGCGCCACCTCGAAACCGGCTGCGGCTCTGCTCAGCGCCTCGTCCCAGGAGGCGGGTCGGAGACGCCCGCCCTCCCTGACCAGCGGCTCGGTCAGACGGAGAAGCCCGTCACCCATATGTACAGGCCAATCCTATGACTTGTGCGCCGCGACGAACTCCTTGATGCGCCGGAGACCGAGCTTCAGCTCGTCCTCCGACTGCGTGTAGGCGAGGCGGATGAAGCCCTTGCCCGCGTGGCCGAACGCGGTGCCGGGCAGCACCGCGACCCCCGCCTCGGTCAGCAGCCGGCTTGCGAGCTCGTGCTCGTCGAAGCCTGTGCCCTCAATGTTCGGGAAGACGTAGAAGGAGCCCTGCGGGCGCCCGCAGCGGATTCCGGGGATCTCGTTCATCCCGTCTACCACGAGGTTGCGGCGGTGCTCGAAGACCTTCACCATGCGGCGCACGGCGTGCTCCGACTCGGGCGAGCCCAGCGCCTCGATGGCCGCGATCTGCGTGAAGGCGGCGGCGCAGGAAGAGGAGTTGATCATCAACGTGTCGAGCTTGGCCGCCAGCTGCCTTGGCGCGACGGCGTAACCCAGGCGCCAGCCGGTCATCGCGTACGACTTCGACAGGCCATCCATCAGGACCGTCCGCTCGCGCATCCCCGGCCGCGACAGCGGCGACACGTGGTCGAACCCGTACACGAGCTGGCTGTAGATCTCGTCCGACACAAGAAGAAGGTCGTGCTTGATGACGAGGTCACAGACGAAGTCGACGTCCTCTTCGGTGAGCACGCCGCCCGTCGGGTTCTGCGGCGTGTTGATGATCAACATCCGCGTCTTCGGCGTGACCAGCGACGCCAGCTCGTCGAGGTCCATGCGGAAGTCCTTCTCTTCGCGCAGCGTCACGGTCTTCGGGACGGCGCCGATGAAGTTGACCTGCGACGCATAAGCCGGGTAACCCGGGTCGGGCAGGATCACCTCGTCGCCGGGCTCGACGCACGCGAGGAGCGTGAACAGCAGCACGTTCTTCGAGCCGGGGACGAGCACGACGTCGGCCGGGTCGACGTCGGTGTGGAGCATCTTGGTAACAAACCCCGCCACCGCCTCGCGCGCCTCGAAGATGCCGCTGGCCGGCGTGTAGTGCGTGAAACCGTTCTGCATGGCGCCGATCGCGGCCTCGACGATGTTGTCGGGGGTCGCGAAGTCGGGCTCGCCGATCTCGAGGTGGACGATCTTCTTGCCCTCGGCCTCGAGCTTGCGCGCCCTGGCCAGGACCTCGAAGGCGCCTTCGGTGCCGAGGCGCGACATCCGCTCCGCAAAACGGACCGCGGTGCTCATGAGAGTCGAATGCTAATGGCCTCCTCCCCATTCATGGGGAGGTGGCTCGTCCCCGCTTGCGGGGAAGTACCGCCGAAGGCGGGGATGGGGCGGCGCCGGAGGGGCTAGTGGACACCAATTAGCGATCCGCCGTCGATGCCAAGCGTCTGGCCCGTGATGTAGCCGGCCTGGCGCGAGCACAGAAACGCGCACGCCGCGCCGAGCTCGGCCGGATCTCCCATGCGCCGCATCGGCGCCTGCGCAGCCATGCGTTTCACTGTTTCTTCGACGTCTCCACCTCCTGCCGCGGCCAGATGGCGGGTGCGGTCGGTGAGGATCGCGTCGGGCGCGATGCAGTTTGCGGTGATCCGGTCTGGCGCGAGCTCGCGCGCCAGCGTCTTGGCTAGGCCCGTGACCCCCGCACGCAGCGCGTTCGAGATCGCGATGTTGGGAAGCGGCTGCCGGACCGAGATCGACGTGATGAACACGATCCGGCCCTGGTCGGACCGCTTGAGCTGAGGCAGCGCCAGCTTGACCAGGCGCACGGCGCTCATGAGGGTCAGCTCGAAGCCTCCCTGCCACGCGTCGAGAGGCGTGCCCTGGAAGGTTCCGGGCGGCGGCCCGCCGGCGTTGACGACGAGCATGTCGAGGCCGTCGAACTTCTCGACCGCAGCCTCGACGAGCGATTCGATGTCGGATTGCTGCGCCAGGTCGGCCGCCTTCCAGCCGGCGGCGCCGATCTCTCGCGCGGTCGCCTCGGGATTCCTCGAAGAGATGAAGACGCGCGCGCCTTCCGCGATCAGAGCCTCGGCGCAAGCCCGCCCGAGCCCCTTGCTCGCAGCCGTCACCAGCGCCCGCCGATCCTTCAATCCCAGGTCCATCCTCCCCACAGTAGTGGGGAGGTGGCGCGAAGCGCCGGAGGGGCTGGTTACCCCGTCGTATTCACGTACCAGTCGGTCACGAACTGGAACCGGTCATACGGCTCGATCGCCTTGTTCATGTGCACGCCGTGCACCCGCTGCGACACCGCGTACTCGTAACGGCCTGCGTAGATGAAGATCGCAGGAGCAAGGTCCGCCATCAGCGTCTGAAAGTCCAGGTACGCGGCGAGCCGTGAGGGAGGGTCGACCGCGGCGCGTCCGTCCTCCAGGTCCTTGTCGATCAGTCCCCACCCGCGCGAGTATGCGAAGTTCAGCGAGCCCGCGCTGCTGCCCGAGTGCCACAGCGCGTACTGGTCCGGGTCGGGGCCGACGTCGACCGAGATCAACGCCATCTGATACTTGTGGGTCAGCAGGTAATCCTGAAGCAGCTTCGAGGCCGCAACCGGCTTCACGTCGACCTGGACGCCGATCTGGGCGAGCTGGCGCGAGACGGAGTTCGCTATCTCGACGTTCGGATACGAGTCCGCTGCCACTAGCGTGACCTTCAGCTGCACGCCCTTCTTGGTCCGGAGCTTCGAGGAGGGGTCGATGGTCCATCCCGCCGTATCGAGCGCCGTCGAGGCCGCGACCGAGTCGTAGGGATGGAGCGCGGCCGCGGAGGCCGAGTAGGCCCAATCCGCGGTCGGGATCGGGTTGGGATCGGGGTCGGCGCGGCCCGCGAACACGTCGCTCACGACTCGCTGCCGGTCGACGGCCTGGACAAGGGCCAGTCGAACCTTGGAGTCGCTGAAGAACTGTTTCCCGTCGCCGTCGCTGTTGAAGGCGACGAACGCGTTGGTGAACATGCGCGACTCCTGGACCGTCAGGTCGCTGCGTCCCATCAGCGTGTCCACCTCCTGAGGCTGGATGCCGCCGACGAGGTCCGCGGCGCCGCTCAGGACGGCCCGGACCGCCGACTGCGGATCGGTGGCCGGGTACGTGCGCAGCACCAGATGGTCGAGGTACGGTTGCGGCGAGGCGAACGTGTTGCGGTCGAGCGTGATCGCGAGGTCGTTGATGGAACCGACCTTGAAGGGCCCGGTGCCGAAGGCGCGGATGCCGCTGTAGGGGCTTTGCATGATCTGGGCCGGCGCCATGCCCACGAAAATGTGCTTGGGGATGATCCCGACCCGGAGCAGTAGCGGGAACGACGCGTCCGGCGCCCGGAGGCTGAAGACGACCTGGCCCGGCCCGCCTGCGGCGATCCCGAGCTGCCGCCAGTCCTCCGCCCCGGGCTGCTGGTACTCCAGGTCCTGGAGAACGTGGAACGTGAAGAGAACGTCGTCGACGCCGAACGGCTGTCCGTCGCCCCACTTCACGTCGCTCCGCACGTCGAAGGTGTAGGTGAGGTGGTCGGGCGAGACGCTCCACGACTGGGCCAGCTGACCGACGACGTTCTGCTGCCCGTCGACCGTCGTCAGGCCCTGGTAGATGAGGTTGTCGACGTCGCGCGTGCTCTCGTTGGTCTCGAAGAGCGGGTTGAGCACCGTCGCCTGGCCGACGAGCGCTTCCACCGCTGTTCCGCCGCGCGCCGGCTTCGGCACCGTGGCGACGGGCTGGCACCCAACCAGGGCTAGGACGGCCGCCACAGCGGCGACGAGGGCCCAGCCGGGCCCTGACCTACCTGAGATGCGTCGTGACCCAGACGTTGGCCACGGAGCAGATCAGGAAGGCTGCGACCAGGACCCACGTAGTCCAGTAGATCTGCCGCTCGAGGCCGCGGCGGGTGCGGTAGCCGCCGCCCAGACCCGAGTCGCCGCCGCCGATCGTGCCGCCGAGGCCAGACGCCTTGGGTGTCTGGATCAACACGCCGGCCATCAGCAGGACGGCCAGCACGGCCTCCGCGATGACGAGCGCGTTCTGCAGCTTTGCCATGGAACCGGGGAGATTCTACCTACTGAAACTGAGCGATCTCAGGCCCACACGGAGCCGAAGCGCGCGTTGATCGCGTCCCAGTTGAGGGTGTTGAACCACGCCGTGACGTAGTCGGCGCGCCGGTTCTGGTACTTCAGGTAATAGGCGTGCTCCCAGATGTCGACGCCGAGGATCGGCGTCAGCTCGTCCATGTATGGGCTGTCCTGGTTGGGATACCCCTTGACCGCGAGCTTGCCCTGGCGGTCGACGACCAGCCAGGCCCATCCGCTGCCGAACTGGCCGACCGCGGCCTTCTGCAGCTGCTCCTTGAACGCGTCGTAGCTGCCGAACGTGTTCTTCAGCGCGTCGGCGATGCGCCCCTGCGGGTTGCCCCCGCCGCCGGGACCCATGATCGTCCAGAAGATCGAGTGGTTCGCGTGGCCGCCGGCGTTGTTGCGGATCACCGTTCGGATGTCCTCCGGGACCGTGTTGATGCTCCACAGCAGGTCTTCCACGGTCTTCTTGGCGAACTCCGGATGCGCTTCGAGCGCCTTGTTGGCGTTCGCCACGTACGCGGCGTGGTGCTTGTCGTGGTGGATCTCCATCGTCTTCGCGTCGATGTGGGGTTCGAGGGCATCGAAGGCGTAGGGCAGCGGCGGAAGCTCAAATGGCATGTCGGGTCCCCCCTTTCCGAATCTGGTTTGTATTCAGTGGAACCAGTCTAAGAGGTCGAAGATTTCGACCCTGAGGCTCCGCGCCGTGGGCGCGTCGATGGATGAGTGGCAGGCGGTCGCCAGACCGCCGTCCTAGCGGACGATGCCGCGGCACGGGTGGCGCGAGGAGGAGCGCACTTGACGTGCGCGACGACGACGCGACGGGCCCCGTAACAACGGCTTCGGCCGCTAGGGCCGCTCAGCCGCGACGGGCCCGCGGCGCGGAGCCTTTGCCCCTTCCCACTTGCTGGGGAGG
>DATIOJ010000090.1:0-6064 GCA_035473355.1 Candidatus Limnocylindrales bacterium | reverse complement strand
TTGCTCACCATCACCCAGATCACGGGCAGGCCAAAAAACAGGCCAAAGCCGAACGCGAGCATCGAGACCCAGATGTTGTTGACCATGATCAGGCCGCCCTCCTGCACGCGCACGTCGGAGGGGATGTTGGTCCACAGCTGGCGATGGTGGACACGGTCGATCAGCTGCGGGCTGGCGATGCCATAGGCAGCGTCGGGGTTGGCCAAGACCACGAAGAACGTGATGAGCGCGGGCACGAACATGAGGCCGCCTGCCGCGAGCAGGTAAGGCCACGACTGGCGATACGTGCGCGGAAGCGTCTCGACATAGAAAGCGCGGACCCGCCTCCAGACCTGGCCGCCGCGGCGATAGACGATCCCGTGTCCCCTGGCCACCAGCCCGTTCAGGTACCGGTGCACCGGTTCGCCGGGCCAGTCTCGCTGGGCGCGTGCGAGGTCAGCCGTCGCTCGCCTGTACAGGGACGCCATCGTGAGCACCTGCGCGGGGGTAAGCGCGTTCAGGCTGGCCGCACCCGAGCGCGCGAGCAGGTCCTCGAGGCGGTTCCAGTCCGCCCGCCGCATCGCCACAAAATCCTCTGCTCGCAAGGTCCGGGAAGTAACTTAACAAGACATGCAGCAGCCGCTTCCCGATACCGACCTGGTCGTTGCGACGCCGGAGCGGGTTTCTTTCGACTACCAGGTCGCCGGGCTCGGGACCCGTGCCATAGCGCAGCTGCTGGACCTGCTGATCCTGGGTGGGGTGCTGCTGGGAATCCTGTTCGGCGCCCTCGCGATCGGCCAGGCCGGGCTCGACACCGTCGCCTTCCTCCTGGGGCTCATCGGCTCATTCCTCGTCGTGTTCGGCTATTTCTGGACCTGCGAGGCGTTCTGGTCCGGCCAGACCGTCGGCAAGAAGGTCTTCCGCCTGCGCGCGGTCGGCGATCGCGGAGAGCCGATGACGTTCTTCCAGGCCGGCATCCGCAACATCGTCAGGATCGTCGACTTCCTGCCGTACGCGTACGGCGTCGGCATCGTAGTCCTGTTCATCAACGGCAAGGGCAAGCGCCTGGGCGACCTGGCGGCGGGCACGATCGTGGTCAAAGACTCGGACCATCTGGCCCTCTGGCAGGTGCCGGGCGGCCAGCAGCCCATGACTCCTCCTCCGCCGGCCGCGCCTCTGGCTCCGGCCACGCCGGCCGAGCTGCTCGTCCGGCGCCTCGACCCCGAGCTGCGGCGTTTCATAACCTCCTACGCGCGCCGTCGGCCCGAGCTGCCGCTGGCGCTGCGCGCACAGCTGGCCGGCCAGGTCCAGTCGAACCTACAGGCCGCCATGCCGGATGTCTTCGCGCAGCATGGCCCGCTCGCGGCGCTGGACTATCTCGCCGACCTCGAGCGCTCCACCTAGCGCCGCCTGTTCAGTAGATCCAGTCGCGGATCTGCTGCTCGGTCAAGTTGCCACCCGTGAGGATTGCGGCGACGCTGCGGCCTCGCAGCTCATCGGCGCGCTGCGCGATCGCGGCTACTCCGGCCGCGCCCGCAGGCTCGACCAGTAGCCCGCCGGCATGGAAGAGCAGCTGCATCGCCTCGCGCATCTCGTCGTCGTCGACCAGCATCACCTCGTCCACCGTCTTCGACGTGAGCTCGACCGCCTCCGGCACCGGCACTCGGACCGCGATGCCGTCGGCGATCGTCTCGCTCGGAGCGGTCACAGGCTCGCGCGCCTTCCACGACAGAGCCATCGATGGCGCACCCTTCGCGCACACCGCGACGACCCGCGTCTGCGGCCAGCGATGCTTCAGCCACGTGCCGACGCCGTTCACGAGCGAGCCATTGCCGAGGGGGACGAAAACGTAGTCGAGCGGCTGCCCCTCACTCAGCTCGACCGCAATCGTGCCCGCGCCCTCCGCGATTGGGCCGAGCAGTCCGTCCTCCACAAACAGGGCACCCGTCGCATCGGCGTGCCGTCGGGCGGCGTCCTTCGCCTGGTCGAAGTCGCCGGCCACGAGCTCGATCCTGGCGCCGAGCGCGCGCATCCTGGCGAGCTTCAGCGGGCTGGCGGCATCCGATGCAAAGACGGTGAGGTCAATGCGGCGCGTGCGGCACGCGTACGCCATGCCCTGCCCGAAATTGCCGGCGGAGGCGCAAACGAGTCGATCGACTCCAGGCATCTGCTGCAGCAGGTAGTCGGTGCCGCGTCCCTTGAAGCTGCGGATCGGATTGACGGTCTCTACTTTGAGCAGCGTCGCCGCGCCCAGCCGCTCGCTCATAGGCTCGGAAACGAACTGAGGGGAGTGAAGAAACACGGGGTCGATCGACGTCGCCGCATCCCGGATGTTGCCGACCGAGATCGTGCTGCCGATCAAAAACGCGACGCCGCCCCGGGGGTAGTCAGGGCGGCGCCTTGACGCTCACCATGTAAAACGCCCCAGCCTGTCAAACGGTACGGCCGTACTTGTAAAACCCCGATCATGGGTACACAGTCTCCCTGATGGCCAGATCGACGATCACCTTCGTGTGCACCGAATGCGGCGGCGAAACCCTGCGCTGGGCGGGCCAGTGCCCGCACTGCCGCGCCTGGAACACGCTGCAGGAGTTCCAGGTCAAAAAGGCCTCGAAGGACGCCAGATCCAGCCGGCCCCTGGAACCGGCCCGGGTCCTTCCTCTCAGCGAGATCTCAGCCGAAGACGCGCCGCGCCAGCGCCTCGCCTGGGGCGAGCTCAACCGGGTGCTGGGCGGCGGAATCGTGCCCGGCAGCCTGGTCCTGATCGGGGGGGAGCCAGGGGTGGGCAAATCAACCCTGCTCATGCACGCCGCCGGCCAGGTCGCCGCGACCGGCAAGGTGCTCTACGTCTCGGGCGAGGAGTCGGGCCAGCAGGTCCGCATGCGGGCGGAGAGGCTCGACGCGCTCCAGCCGGGCATCCTTTTGCTGCCGGAAAACGATCTCGACGCCATCTCCGACGCGATCCGCACCGAGGCGCCCCGACTGGCGATCATCGACTCGATCCAGACCGTCACGGACTCGGGTTTCGAGGGCAGTGCGGGGAGCGTGACCCAGGTTCGCGAGTCGGCCGCCCGCCTGATGCGGCTGGCGAAGGAGATCGGAGTTCCGATCTTCCTGGTCGGGCACGTCACAAAGGAGGGTTCGATCGCCGGACCCCGGGTCCTGGAGCATATCGTTGACACCGTGCTTTACCTCGAAGGCGACCGGAGGCAGGAGCTGCGGATCCTCCGCGCGACCAAAAACCGGTTCGGCTCGGCCGAGGAGATCGGCGTCTTCGCGATGGGGGAGGGCGGCCTCGAGGAGGTGCCGGACCCCTCGGCTGCGATCCTCGCCACGGCCGCCCCGTCGTCGCCAGGCACCGTCATCGTGTCGGCGCTCGAAGGTACGCGACCCCTCCTGGTCGAGGTGCAGAGCCTGGTGAACAAGAACGACTACGGCATGGTGCGTCGCATCGCCAACGGCATCGACGTCAACCGCCTGCACATGATCCTCGCCGTGCTCGAAAAGAGACTCAAGCTTTCGTTCAGCAAGTCGGACGTCTTCGTCAGCGTGGCGGGCGGCATCCGGATCACGGAGCCGGCCGCCGACCTCGGTCTTGCCCTGTCCATCGTGAGCAACGAGAACGGAAGGCCAATGCCGGACGGCCTGATCGTGATCGGTGAGCTGGGGTTGACGGGCGAGGTGCGCCGCGTGGGCCAGCTGGAACGCCGCCTTCACGAGGCGGCGCGGCATGGCCTGACGCGCGCTTTGATTCCGGCCGGCGCACGTGCCGGTCGGCCCAGCGGCCTCGACGTGGTCGAGGTTCGCACCGTGGCGGACGCTGTTGCCGCCGCATTTCCTTCACCTATCCGGTCCGGCGCATTCATAAAGGAGGCCGACTTCTCGGTCTCTTGAGGAGGTAACTCGTGAAGCGTTCCGAGTTTCTGGCCCGCTGGGTCGGGGCAGCACTCGGAGTGGTCGGTGGTTTCGCGCTCGGTTACTTCATGGTCCGCGGTGGGGTCAACCCACACCCCGGATACATAGTCATCGGGCTGACCACGCTGGAAGGATTGATCTTTGCCTACCTCGGCACGCCGTACGTGCTGGGTGGATGGCGGACTTTCAACTTCCGGCTGACGAGCACTCCGCTGCCGGACCTTTTGAGTGGACTGCTGGGCATGATCGTCGGCCTGGTCATCGCGGTGTTGATCAGCGTCTTCGTGCGCGACCTTCCCTATGGAATCCCTCTGTCATTCGTGCTTGCCGTGCTCCTCGCCGCCCTGGGCGCGTCAGTCGGGCTGACACGGCGTGCCGAGCTGAGTGCGCTGTTCTTCGGCGGCTCCCAACGGGAGAGCGACGACCATCGGCTGCCTGCGGTGCTGCTCGACACGTCGGTGATCATCGACGGCCGGATCCTGGACATCGCGAAAACAGGATTCCTGGACATGCCCCTGATCATCCTTTCGTCCGTGCTGCGCGAGCTCCAGATGGTGGCCGACTCCGCAGACGTCACTCGCCGGCGCCGCGGCCGGCGCGGCCTCGACGTGTTGACCGAGATGCAGAAGGAACCGTCGATCAACCTCCAGGTCACCGAGGACGATTCAGCGCCTCAAAGCGACATCGACACGCACCTGGTGCGTACGGCGAAGCGCAAGGGCTGGGCGATCATGACAAACGACTTCAACCTCAACCGCATCGCACGCCTCGAAGGCGTCGCGGTGCTCAACCTGAACGAGCTCGCCCAGGCGATGCGCCCGGTCGCCATCCCGGGCGAGGAGATCCTCGTGACGGTGGCTCGCGAGGGCAAGGAGCCAGGCCAGGGTGTCGGCAGCCTCGACGACGGCACGATGGTCGTGGTCCAGAACGGCCGGCGCCTGCTCAACCAGACCATCACCGCGGTGGTCACCTCCGTGATCCAGACGTCCGCGGGTCGCATGATCTTCGCCGAGCCGAACGGTGGCGAAACTCGCCGTCCGGCCAGATCGCCCCGGCGGGAGGAGAGGTCTGCCGATGCCTAGTGTCGGAGCGATTGTCGCTGCGGCCGGCACGGGGTCTCGGCTTGGCCGCGGCAGCAAGGCGCTCGTCCGCCTGAACGGCCGTACAACGCTGGCTCGGGTGCTCGAGCTTTTCCTCGCCCTCGATGAGGTCGACCGCGTCGTGGTGGTCGGTCCACCGAGCCGGCTGGAGACGGCCGAGCACGAGGTGGAGGCGCTCCATCCCGTCAAGCCCGTGATCGTCAAGGCGGGGGGGGAGAGCCGCCAGGCGTCCGTTCGCGCCGGTCTGGCTGCGCTCGGGGACTGCGATTACGTCCTCGTCCACGACGCGGCGAGGCCGCTCGCCAGCGCCGCGCTGGTGCGCCGGGTCCTGGCTGCCGCGATGGAGTCAGGCGCGGCCTTCCCCGCCATTTCGCCGCGCGACGCGGTGAAGCGAGTCGAGGGCAACCGGCTGGTTGAGTCGCTCGATCGCTCGCGCGTCGTCCTGGCCCAGACCCCGCAGGGATTCGCGTACGAGCTGCTCGCGCGCGCCCACCGCGAGGCCGCAGACGCGGGTCTGGTCGGCGACGACGACGCGCAGCTGGTCGCCGCGACTGGCCATGTCGTGACCGTCGTGCCGGGCGAGCCGGCCAACATCAAGCTCACCACCCCCGAGGACCTCGAGGTGGTGGAGGCCCTCATCCGGGAGCACGAGACCTCTCGAGCGGGCCGGTGAGGGTCGGCATCGGTTACGACGTCCATCCGCTGGTCGCGGGCCGTCCCCTCGTGCTGGGTGGTGTGCAGATCGATCATCGCGCGGGTCTGGACGGCCACTCGGACGCCGACGTGCTGACCCACGCGATCATCGACGCACTTCTGGGTGCGGCCGGGTTGGGCGACATCGGCCGTCTGTTTCCCGCAAGCGATGCCCGCTACAAGGAAGCATCGAGCCTCGACATGCTCGCGACTGCCGTGAAGGCCGTAACGGACGCGGGATATCGCCTGGTGAACGTCGACTGCACGGTGATCGCGCAGGAACCCCGCCTGTCGCCGCACCTCAGCGCGATGTGCGGCAAACTCGCTGAACAGCTGCGCACGCACAACGTCAATGTCAAAGGCAAGTCGCCGGAAGG
>DATIOJ010000089.1:0-12748 GCA_035473355.1 Candidatus Limnocylindrales bacterium | reverse complement strand
ACCCCAACCCCGGATAGTCCGGACTATCCGGGGTTGCGCTCGTAGATGGGGTCGGTTCGTCCGGACTAACCGGGCGCCGGTCCCGACGCCTCGATGAGCGAGCGTCGTATAAGAGAGTGGCGATGGCGGAGCGGACCTGCGAGCACATCACGCAAGACCTGAAGTTTCCGCAACCAAACACGCCTAAGGGGTGCGAGGAGTGCCTGGCCACGGGCGGCCGGTGGGTCCACCTTCGACTTTGCCTCGAGTGTGGCCACGTCGGCTGCTGCGACTCCTCGCCGAACCGCCACGCCAGCAAGCACTTCCAGAAAACGAAGCATCCTGTCGTGGCCTCGTACGAGCCGGGCGAAGCGTGGGTCTGGTGCTACGCCGACGAGGTCTTCTTCGAGACGGCTGCCAGCGTCCGCTGATCCACCGCGTGGCCGTCGCCGCCGGCTGACCACGCCTCCGTGAACTGGCTCTTGTAGAGGCGGTAGTAGAAGCCCTCGCGTCGAAGGAGCTCGGCGTGGCTGCCCTGCTCGACGATCTTGCCGCCGTCCATGACCACGATCGTGTCGGCGTTGCGGATCGTGGACAGCCGGTGCGCGATGACAAAGCTCGTGCGCCCCTGGCGCAGCTGCGCCATCGCCTTCTGGATCAAGACCTCGGTCCGAGTGTCGACGTTGCTGGTGGCCTCGTCGAGGATGAGGATGCTCGGGTCGGCGAGGAACGCGCGCGCGATGGTGAGGAGCTGCCGCTGCCCCGACGAGATGTCCGACCCGTCCTCGTCCAGCACCGTCGCATAGCCCTTGGGGAGTGTGCGCACGAAGGAATCGACGTGCGCTGCTTGCGCCGCGGCGATGATCTCGTCGTCGGTAGCACCCTCCTTCCCGTAGGCGATGTTGTCCCGAATCGTCCCCGCGAACAGCCACGTGTCCTGCAGCACCATGCCGAACGCCCTCCGAACCTCGTCGCGCGGAAGGCTACCGGTGTCGACGCCATCGAGTGAGATGCGGCCCGAGTCGATGTCGTAGAAGCGCATGAGCAGGTTGACGATCGTCGTCTTGCCGGCGCCGGTCGGGCCGACGATCGCGATCGTCTGGCCGGGACTGACCCGGAGGTTGAAGTCGAGGATCAGGGGCTGGTCGGGCACATAGCGGAAGTTCACGTGCTCGAGCTCGACCTCGCCGGTCGTGTCGCCAAGCCGGGCGCCGGTGTCAAGATCCGCTGTCTCTTCCTCGGCCTCCAGCAGCTCGAAAACGCGCTCCGCGGAAGCCAGGCCGGACTGCAGCAGGTTCAGCTGCCCCGCGACCTGCATGATCGGCATCGTGAACTGCCGCGAGTACTGGATGAACGCCTGGACATCGCCCAGCGTCAGGGTCCCCGAGGCCACCCGGAATCCGCCGATGACAGCGATCGCGACGTAGTTCAGGTTGGCGAGGAACTGGATCGCCGGCTGGATGACGCCAGACAGGAACTGGGCCCGGAAGCTCGCCTCGTAGAGGCCGCGGTTGTGGCCGTCGAAGATCTCCTGCGCCTTCGCGCGGCGGCCGAAGACCTGGACCAGAGCGTGGCCCGTGTGCATCTCCTCGACGTGCCCGTTGAGGCTGCCGGTCCACTTCCACTGCGCGGCGAACTGCTTCTGCGAGCGCCGCGCGATGAGGAGCGTCACGCCCACCGATAGGGGCACCGTGACTAGCGAGATGACCGCGAGCAGCGGGCTGATCCAGATCATCACCGCGAGCACTCCGATCACGGTCAGGACCGACGTGACGATCTGGCTCAAGCTCTGCTGGAGCGTGGTCGCGATGTTGTCGATGTCGTTGGTGACGCGGCTGAGGATGTCGCCGTGCGAGTGGCTGTCGAAGTACTTGAGCGGCAGCCGCGAGAGCTTGGCCTCGACGTCGCGGCGCAGACCGTAGACGGTGCGCTGCGCGACCCCGGCCATGATGTAGCCCTGCCCCCACAGCAGGACAGAAGACAGTAGGTAGACGCCGACCGCGAGCAGGAGCGTCATGCCGAGGGCGGTGAAGTCGATGCCCTGGCCCGGCGTCACGTTCATCCCCGACACCAACTGTGCGACCTGACCCTGGCCACGCGCCTGAAGGAGCGCGATCGCCTGCGCCTTGGTCAGGCCCGCGGGCAGCACCTTGCCGACCACGACGTCGAAGATGATGTTGGTCGCGTTGCCGATGATCTTCGGACCAATCACCGCGAAGGTGACGCTGCCCACGGCCAGCACCGCAACCGCGCCGATGTTGCGCAGCTCGGGCTTCAGCCGGCCAAGCAGCTGGCGCAGCGTCTTGCCCGGGTGGCTGAGCTTGGGGGCCGGAGGTCCGGCCATGCCCATCCAACCGCCTGGCTGCCGCCGCTGCGCGCCGGCAGCCTGGCCTCCAGGCTGCATGGGCCCCGCGCCCCCTGGTCGGTTGATCATGCGACCGCCGCCGCCTCGCCGAGCTGGGAGTCGACGATCTCGCGGTAGGGCTCGCAGGTCGCCATGAGCTCGTCGTGCGCTCCGATGCCGACGACGTGGCCTTCGTCGAGGACGATGATCCGGTCCGCGTGCATGATCGTGCTCACGCGCTGGGCGATGATCAGAACGGTCGCCTCGCGCGTATCGGCGCGCAGGGCCGCGCGCAGCCGGGAATCCGTGCCGGCGTCGAGCGCCGAAAAGCAATCGTCGAACAGGTAGACGGCGGGCCGCTTCACCAGCGCGCGGGCGATGGCCAGACGCTGCCGCTGCCCGCCCGAGACGTTCGTGCCTCCCTGGTCGATCGGTGCGTCGAGGCCACCCGGCATCTGCTCGACGAAATCGCGCGCCTGCGCCACCTCGAGGGCGTGCCAGAGGTCGGCGTCGCTCGCCTGCTCGTTGCCGAAGCGAAGGTTGCTGGCGACGGTGCCGCTGAACAGGTAGGCACGCTGCGGCACCAGCCCCATACGGCTCCACAAGCTGTCCAGCCCCCGCTCGCGCACGTCGACGCCGTCGAGCCGGACGCTCCCTCCCGTGACGTCGAAGAAGCGCGGGATGAGGTTGAGCAGCGTGGTCTTGCCGGACCCGGTGCCGCCGATGATCGCCGTGGTCTCGCCCGGCTGGATCGCGAAGGTCACCTTCTGCAGCACGGGCTTCTCGCCGCCCGGATAGCCGAACGTGACGTCCCGGAACTCGACGATGCCGGTCAGCTGCGCTGGCTCGACGGCGCGAGGAGGTTCCCCAATCGAGGGCGCGGTGGTGATGACGTCCTGCAGGCGCTGGGCGCTTGCCTCCGCGCGGGGTACGAGGATGACCAGCGCGATGGCCATCATCAGCGACATCAGGATCTGGAGGATGTACTGCATGAAGGCCGTCAGGTTGCCGATCGAAAGCTGGCCGCTGTCGACGAGGTGGCCGCCAAACCAGAGGATCGCGATGGTGGTCAGGTTCATGACCAGCAGGACCGCCGGAAAGGCGTAGACAAAGATCCGGTTGACGCGCAGCGCGGTCGCGGTCAGGTCGTAGTTCGCCTCTTCGAATCGCCGGCCCTCGAAGTCAGCTCGCCTGAAGGCGCGGATCACGCGGACACCCATGATCTGCTCTCGCAGGACCTGGTTGATCCTGTCGATCTTCGCCTGCATCGAGCGGAACAGCGGAATCGCCTTGGCGAACATGAACGCGACGATGCCGGCCAGGAGCGGAACGACCACCACCAGCAGGGCGGACAGGGTCACGTTTTCGCGGAGGGCCATGATCACGCCGCCCACGGCCATGAGGGGAGCGCTCACCATCATGGTCAGGGCGACCTGAAGGAACAGCTGGATCTGCTGCACGTCGTTCGTGTTCCGGGTGATCAGCGACGGCGTGCCGAAGCGGTTCATCTCGCGCGCTGAGAAGTTCTGGACGCGGCCGAACACTGCCGCACGCAGGTCGCGGCCCACGGCCTGGGAGGCGAGCGAGGCCCAGTAGATGCCGGCGACGGCCAGCACGCCCAGGCCCAGCGTGATGCCGAGCATCACGGCGCCGGTCCTCCAGATATAGGGTATGTCGCCCTTGGCAACGCCGTTGTTGATGATGTCGGCGTTCAGGTTGGGGAGATAGAGGTTGGCGACCGACTGGACGAGCACGAGCACGAGCACGATCGCGACCTCGCGCGTGTACGGTCGGACGAAGGTGCGCAGAAGCGAGATCAGCACGTCGAATACCCCATACCGAACCGTTTGATCATATCAAATGATTGACTTCAGTCAAGCCATTTGGTAAATTCGAATTGGTGAAGCGAACCCCACCGGACAGCGAGGAGCTTCGTTCGGTGATCAGGGCCTTTGGCCGCCAGCAGGCGGCCTTCTCCGACGACCTGCTGGGCTTCGTCATGGACGTCGATCTGACCATGGCTCAGTTCCGCGCCCTGGTGACGATCCGGCGATGGGGACGGCAGAGCGGCCGGGAGCTGGCTCGGCGGCTCGGGGTCACGCCAGGCACGCTCGTCCCGCTGTTCGACCGGCTCGAGGAGCAGGGATACGTCCGGCGAGTGCCTGATCTTCAGGACCGCCGGCTCACCTGGCTCGAGCTGACGCCGAAGGCCGACCGGCTCTTCCTGCGGTTTCGCGGAATGGGTGCGGGCCGGCTCGCGGCGGCTGTCTCCCAGCTGGTGCCCAGGGATCGCGCCGAGCTGCGCAGGCTGCTGATCCGCCTGGCCGAGCACATGGAAGCAGCAGCCGCCGAGAAAGGTGCTCCGCAAAAGGTGACGGCCTGAGGGCAATTCTCAGGAAACGCTGAGGAACCGTCGAGAAGCCTCCCAGCTTGTAGAGCGAACCTGAGACACATCAAATGGACGCCACCAGTTCCGGAGGTAACAAACAGATGTCAGCCGAGAATCCAGGCCAACCCGGGCAGCCGGAGGTGAATCCGCCTGGCCAGACCCTGCTTCCGCCGGCGGCCGAGGCGGGGAGCATCGGAGCGCCGCCCCCGTGGTTCCCCGGACCGCCGCCGGCCCCGGTGCAGGGTGGGTCGGTCTGGAACCGCCTCGCCGCTTTTGTAGTCCTGATCGCTGTCGTGGCGGCGATTGCCGGCGCCGGCATCGGGTTCAGCCTTGCGCGCGCGATCAACCCGCGCTCGGCGGCTCAGGCGACGCTGCCGGGATCCCCGATCCAGGCCGCAACCCCGAGCACCGGCTCGGGCAGCGCGACCGTGGATGCCATCGCGGCGAAAGTCAGCAAGGCCATCGTCGACGTCAACACCACGCTCGGCAACGGCCAGGCAGCCGGCACCGGCATGCTCATCAGCTCGACGGGTGAGATCCTGACCAACAACCACGTGGTCAGCGGCTCGACCAGCATCTCCGTGACCATCCCGAGCCGGACCCAGACCTATTCGGCGCACGTGGTCGGCGTCAACGTGTCTCAGGACGTCGCGGTCATCCAGATCGACTCCAATGTTTCCGGCCTGCCGACAGTCACCATCGCGAACTCCTCGTCGGTCCACGTCGGCGACACCGTGATCGCGATCGGCAACGCGCTCGGCCAGGGCGGAGCGCCCCACGTGACGCAGGGCCAGGTCATCGCGCTCGACCAGACGATCACCGCCAGCACGGGCGGCGGCGGCGCGGAGACCCTCAACGGAATGATCCAGAGTGACGCGCTCATCTACGAAGGCGACTCCGGCGGCGCGCTGGTCAACACGGGCGGCCAGGTGATCGGCATGATCACCGCCGGCCAGGCCCAGGGCTTTCGCTCCACGGCCTCGGACGTCGGCTACGCCATCGCCTCCAACACCGCTCTATCCGTCGTCAACCGGATCCTCGCTCACGAGCAGGCGGCGGACCTGACCTACGGGCAGGTCGGATACCTCGGAGTCTCGGTGCAATCCATGGACGCGCAGGCAGCACAGCAGCTCGGCCTGAACGTCACCTCTGGCGCGCTTGTCACCGCCGCGCCGCAGCAGGGCACGCCCGCTGCGGACGCGGGAATCACCCGCTACTCGGTCATCACCAAGGTGGGGGACAGCGCTGTGACCTCGGCCGACACGCTCGGCACCGCGATCAAGTCACACCAGCCGGGCGACTCGGTCACCGTCAACTGGGTCAACTCGAGCGGCTCACACTCGGCCACCGTGACGCTGGCCGGAGTCAACCCCTAGACGCCGGCTGTCACAAAAGCGGCGAGCGCGGTGCTCTGTTGGCAGTGAGCACCGCGCCGCCGGTCCTTCGCGCCCGGACCCTCTCCAAGCGGTACGGCGCTCGGCTTGCCGTCGACCAGCTTGACCTCGAGGTGATCGGTGGCGAGCTTTTCGGCTTTCTGGGTCCCAACGGGGCGGGCAAGACGACCACGATCCGAATGGCCCTCGGCCTCATCGCCCCGACCGGCGGTTCGATCGAGATCCTCGGCCGTGACGTCCGGTCGCATCGCTCGGAGGTCCTGCCCCGGGTGGGGGCGCTCGTCGAAGCGCCCGCGCTCTACGGATACATGTCGGGGCGCGACAATCTGCGCGCCGTCGGAGATCAGCTTGGCGGCGTCTCCGCGAAACGCATCGACGAGGTGCTGGAGATCGTCTCGCTCAAGGGCCGCGAGCGCGACAGGGTCAAGACGTATTCGATGGGCATGAAGCAGCGGCTCGGTCTGGCCATCGCACTGCTCAACGACCCCGACCTTCTGATCCTGGACGAGCCGGCTAATGGGCTCGACCCTGCCGGCATCGTCGAGATGCGCGACCTCCTGCATGAGCTGGCGAGATCAGGGAAGACGGTCTTCATCTCGAGCCACCTGCTGAGCGAGGTGCAGCAGATCTGCACGCGCGTCGCGATCATCAATCACGGCCGCCTTATCCGCGTCGCGCCTGTCGCCGAGCTCCTCCAGGCGCCGGGTGAGTTCGAGGTCAAGGTGGATGCGCCGGCCGACCTGGTCGCCGCGCTGCGCCGGCAGCCGTGGGGCGCCGAGGCGCGATCCGAAGACGGCCACGTCATCACGGGCGCCCCCCAGGGCCGCGGGCGGGACCTGATCAAGTTCCTGGTCGACGGAGGCTTCAACCCGGACGCGGTGAGTCCCAGGCAGCGCGACCTGGAGGACATCTTCCTGAGCCTCACGGGTGGAGAGACATCGAATTGAGCACCGCCCCTCCAGCCGTGCAGGCCGCGTCGCCAGCTGCGGCGCGAAGCGTCGCCAGCCTCCGCCCGAGCTTTTCGGGGATCGTCCGGGGCGAGGCGTTGAAGCTGTCTCGCCAGCTGAGCCTGTGGCTGACGCTGGGCGGATCGATCCTCCTGCTGGCGGTCATCGTGCTCGCGGTCTCCGGCGCGCAGAACCTCAAGCCCATGCTGCTCGCCGATCCGACGGCCTGGGCGTACGACAAGCTCGAAACGTTCGGCACCCTCTTTCAGATCGGCTCCGGCATCTTCCTGCTGATCTTCGGCTCGCGGCTGATGGGGATGGAGTATTCGTCGGGCACGATCCGCATCCTGTACGCGCGCGGCACGGGGCGCCTTCAGCTGCTGCTCGCGAAGATGTTCACGCTCGCAGTCGTGGGGGTTGCTCTGCTGGCCGGCTACCTGCTTCTCGTGGGAGCGATTCTCGCCCTGATGATCGTCGCCCTCAGCGGCAGCCTCGACAGCGCCCACCACATCTCCAATGCGTTCTGGTCCGACCTCGGCCGGTGGGCCCTGGTCCAGGGCATCAGCATGGGGATGGCGATCCTGATCGCCTCGGCGGCGGTCGGCGTCGGACGGTCGCTTGCGTTCGGAATCGCCGCCGCGCTCGCGTACTACCCGGTGGACAACTTCCTGAACATCCTCGAGATCCTGGGCATCCGCGCCACCGGGCACGACCAGCCCTGGACCGCGATCAGCCAGTACATGCTGTCCCCGAACCTCAACGTCCTCCTGACCCTGATGGAGCCGAGCCACCGAGCGCGGCCCGCATTTGCATCGCCGCTCGCGCCGGTCGACCTGACCCACGCGCTCGTGGTGGTCGGACTGTTTGGGTTGGCGTTTGCGATCATCGCCCTGGTGCGCACGCTCCGGCCCGACGTCCTGGAGTGAGTGGCCGGTTAAGGCAGCAGGGCCCGCACGGCGACCTGTATCCTTGACGGGTTGTGCGAATAGTCGTCAAGGATCCTGAAGAGTTCGAGCAGGCGCTGCGCGAGTTCCGCCGCAAGGTGCAGGAACAGGGACTCGTGCGCGAGATGCGACGGCGCTCGCACTACGTCCCGCCAGCGGAGGCACGGAAGATCAAGAGCCTTCGCGCGCGCCGGCGGCGCACCCGCTAAATAGATCTCTTCCCCGCTAGCGGGGAACTGGCGCGCAGCGCCGATGGGGAGAGGGGAATCACCAGGCCGGTATAATCTCCCGGTTCGGTGACAATGGCGGAGGGGAGACACCCGTTCCCTTTCCGAACACGGAAGTTAAGCCCTCCAGCGCCGATGGTACTGCCGGGGCAACCCGGCGGGAGAGTAGGTCGTTGCCGAGCACCTTTTGAGTCCCGTCGCCCCTTCCCGGGCAGACGGGACTCGAACTTTCCCCTAGGCGACGCGGTCGAGAAACGCGACCACGCGGCTCATGAGCAGCGCCGTCGCCGCAGCGTCGTAGTCAGGGAGGCTGCTGTCGGCGAACAGGTGGCGGTCGCCCGGGTACAGGAAAAGCTCCGCGTCATGAGCCGATCCGACGAGCTCGTTGGCGGCTTCGCGGTCGGACTCGAACCACTCGTCGCCCACCATGGCGTGGATCTGCAGGGGGACGGCCGCCGGCCACTCCGGCCCAAACTCGGAAGCAGGGAACGCGCCGTGGAACAGCAGAGCACCCCTGGCCCCTGGACGGGTCTGCGCCAGCATCTGCCCTGGAAGTACGCCGAGCGAGAACCCGCCATAGACCGTCGCGCCGGGTAGGCCTTCGGCCGCGAGACGGCCGCGCTCGAGGATCGTGTCAAAGCCCACCTGCTTGGCGTGAGCAACACCTTCGTCGATGCTTGCGAAGGTCTGGCCTTCGTAGAGGTCTGGCGTGTGAACCACGTGACCGGCGGCGCGAAGCTGATCGGCGAAAGCGATGACTCCAGACGTGAGGCCCTGAGCGTGGTGAAAGAGGATTACTTCAGCCATGCACGCAGCGTAACCGGCGCTAGAACGCAGGCTCGGGCTCGGCCACGCTCTCCGCGCGCAGCCTGGGCAGCAGCACGTAGCACCTGATCCCGAGCAGCACGAGCAGCCCCACCAGCGCCGCGAGCACGTCGAGCACGACCTGGCCCACACGCGCGTGAAACAGCACGATGAGGCCCGCCTCGACGAAGACGCCAAGGGCGAGGATCGGCATGAACAGGCGGTCGTGGACCGCCATGAAGAACTGCACCAGGAGGTTGTCCAGGGACAACGCGAGGCCGATCACACCGACCGGAAAGACGAGCGGGACCGCGTCGCGGAAGCTGGGTCCGAACAGGACGCCGACGACGAGCCCCGGCACCACGCCAAAAACCAGCAGCGCGCCCGCGCCGAGCGCGGTGAGGATCCCCGCCGACGAGAGCAGGATGCGGCCGGGATGCTGCTCTTTGGCCACCGCTTCGACGACTCGCGGAAACAGCACCTGGCTGACGCTCAGGGTCAGGAAGTACAGGATGGTGCCGATCTTGTTCAGGCCGCCGTAGATGCCGGCGTCGTGGTCGCTCAGGTAGTGCTTGGCCAGGATGACGTCCAGGTTGTAGAGGATCAGCACGCCGATGATTCCAACCGACGCCGTGAGCGAGAAGTTGGCCATCGCGCGCAGGTGCACCCGGCGCTCCGCCCCGCGAAAGTGGTCGCGCAGGGAGAAGAGCCCGAGGCAGAACACGAAAGCGAGCCCGGCGAACACCGCGGCCATCGCGCCCGAGACTGCATAGCCCAGCATCAGCAGCCAGAAGGCGACGCCGGTGCGCACGACCAGCTCCAGGGAGAGGTTGAGCGACAGCGAGGTGAATCGCTGAAGCCCCTGCAGGATCCCCCTGGGGATCGCCACCTGCCAGATCAGCGCGATCGAAAAGCCCAGGATCAGGATCGGGATGGTCGAGCCGACGTGCGCGTAGAGGGCGATCGGCCGAGCGAAGAGCGTGGTGAGAAGGATGAACACGAGGCACGGAATCGCGATCAAGCGGACGGTGCGAACCAGCAGTGAGCGGACCCCTGGGTCGCCGCGTGCGTTGAGCATCGCCGTGTAGCGGGCCAGGACCACGATCAGGATCAGGGCCGGACCGGTGCCGACCGCGTAGACCGCGATGAGGAACGCGACCTGGCTGTACACCTCAGGCCCGAGCACGCGTCCGGCGATCGCGTGGTACACGAACCCGCCGACTCCGGCGACGAGTCCGCCGAAGAAGAGGACCAGGTTTTGCCGGACCAACCGGTTTTGCCGGACCTGGACCAGCAGCTGGCCGAGATCCAGTCGCCGCACGTCCGGGGATTGTATAGATGTACGTCCGGGGATAATTCCTTCCTGCCGATGCCTGAATCCGGAAAACCGCTCGTCACCGCGCTCGTGGTGAGCCGGAACTCGAAAGACGAGCTCCTGCAGTGCCTGAAGGCGTTCTTTGCGAGCGCCGACGTCCCCGTTGACGCCGTGGTCGTCGACAACGACTCGTCGGACGGTTCGCCCGCGGCGGTCACGGACGAGTTTCCCCAAGCCACCGTGCTGGTCCAGTCCAAGAACCTCGGCTACGGCCGGGCCGCCAACGTCGGGCTGGAGCGCTGCCAGGGCCGCTTCGTCCTCCTCCTGAGCCCGGACGTGATCGTCGATCCGCAGTGCGTCGGCCGCATGGCCGATCTCCTGCTCACCCGGCCCGACGCGGGTGCGGTCGGACCACGGCTCACCCTGCCGAACGGCCACCTCGACCCTGACGCCCGGCGAGCCTTTCCGATTCCGAGCACGCTCTTCTACCAGACGGTCGGCCTGAGCAAGCTGTTCCCGAGGAGCCCTCGCTACGGCCGCCACAACATGGGCCATGTCAGCGACTCGGAGGTCCACGAGGTGGACTCCGGAACCGCGGCCTGCCTGATGCTGCGCCGGTCAGCCCTCGACCGCGTCGGCTTCTTCGACCCGCGCTACTTCATGTTCGGCGAAGACCTCGACCTCTGCTACCGGCTCAAGCTCGGTGGCTGGAAGGTGTTCTACCTTCCGACCGCAGGCGCGCGCCACCGCCTCAAGCCGGCCCCGCCGGACCGCCAGCGCCAGATCTCGCTCGAGCGACACCGGGCCATGTGGACGTACCACTTCAAGCACCACTCGGAAGACGTCTCCGCGTTCGGCAACGGGTTGGTGTGGGCGCAGATCTGGGGTCGCTACGTGGCCGAGCAGGTGCGCCACGTCCTTAGTCGCGGGCAGCGCGAAACCACGGCTTAAGGCATGTATCACCAGATCGCCCGCAACAAGCGCAACAGCATCTTCGTGATAATCGGCTTCCTCACCGTGTGGCTCGCCGCCGGCGCGATCATCGGGGCGCTGGCGTACGGCGGCAGCGGCGCGATACCGGGGGCGATCATCCTTGGCCTGCTCGGCGTTGGCGCAGCCTTCTACGCGTACTACTTCGGCGCGGCCACGGTGCTCGCCGCGATGGGCGCCCAGGAGGCCAACCCGCAGCAGTATCAGCAGCTCTACAACGTGGTCCAGGCCCTGGCCATCGGCGACGGCCTCCCGCTGCCGAAGGTCTACATCATCAACGACCCAAGTCCGAACGCGTTCGCCACCGGACGCGACCCCAACCACGCCGCGGTCACCGTGACCACCGGCCTGCTCCAGATGATGGACCGCGAGGAGCTCGAAGGGGTGCTGGCGCACGAGATGAGCCACGTCAAGAATTTCGACGTTCGGCTGCTGCTCGTGGTGACCACGATGATCGGCCTGGCCGCGCTGATCTCCAGCGTCTTCTGGAACAGCATCGGCCGGACCAGGATGCGTGGACAGGGCGCGGTCGTGGTGCTCGCGATCGGGGTGCTTTTCACGCTGATCGCGGTCATCGTGGGACCGTTGATGCAGCTCGCACTGTCTCGGCAGCGAGAGTCGCTAGCCGACGTGAGCGGCGTCGAGCTGACACGCAACCCTCAGGGCCTGATCTCGGCGCTGCAGAAGATCGCGCAGAACGATCAGCCCCCCGCGCGCTTCAACAACGCGGTCGCGGCGATGATGATCGACAACCCTGAAGAGCATCACGGCAGCTTCTTCAGCCGGCTGTTCGACACCCATCCACCGATCGCGGAGCGCATCGCCGCCTTGCAGAGGATCGCCAGCGTCAAGCAAACCTAGGCTGCAGCCGGAGACGGTGTCCCCGCTCCTCGCAAAGATCCTCCACGTCCGTCGCACGGAGCTGCGGCGCACTCTCCAGGTGGCCGGCTTCGCCATCGTCGTCGGGTGGGCGATGTACACGGCGTTCAGCGCTTCGCAGTCGATCTTCCTCAACAAGGCAGGTCCGCATGCGTATCCACTCTTCTTCATCGTTCTCGCGCTGACCGTCTGGCCGATGGCCGCGCTGCAGGGTGCGCTCACTCGGAGATTCGGCGTAGGGCGCGCGTTTCGGATCATCCTCGCCGCCAACGTCGTAGCCGCGATAGCCACGTTTGCCGCGTACACGATTCACGAAGATGCGCTGGTCGCGTTTGCGGCCTACGTCGTGTATTCCGTCGCCTTCGAGCTCGTGATGCTCAACTTCTGGAGCTTCGTGACGCAGCACTTCAACGTGCTCGAGGGCAAGCGGCGACAGCGGGCTGCCGGCCGCGGCGGAGCGTCGTGAGCGGCATCGCCCGCGCTCCGAGATCGGCGACCGCGACCCCGATCCGGCGCTCCCCGAGGTCGAGGCCGAG
>DATIOJ010000088.1:0-79907 GCA_035473355.1 Candidatus Limnocylindrales bacterium | reverse complement strand
GCCGAGTGGGTCGAGGCGCTGCGGGCGCACGACATCTGGTGCGCGCCGGTCAACGACCTTGCCGCGACGTTCGCGGATCCGGCCGTCCGGCACATCGCGCCCATCATGGAGTTCGACCATCCCCGCGCGGGCCAGGTCCGGGCGCTGAAGCACCCGGTTCGATACAGCTCAGGCGAGGCGACCGTGCGGATCCCGCCCCCGGAGCTGGGCCAGCACACCGACGAGCTGCTCGCCGAGGTTGGCTACGCGCCGGGCGAGATCGCGGCCATGCGAGAGCATGGCGACGTGTAGGGCGCTCACCACCAGGCGCTGCCGGCGGTAACGCCCCCGTCCACTGTGATGACCTGTCCGGTGACGAACCGGAACGCGTCCGACGCCATCGCGGCGACGACCTCGGCCACGTCATCCGGTTCCCCCAGCCGTCCCATCGGCGTGTTGCGCACCGCGGCCTCGGCGCGCTCGGGATGGCTCTCGACGTAGCCCTGGATGAAGGGCGTGCGAATGATGCCCGGAGCGACCGCGTTGACCGTGGCGCCCAGGGGACCCCACTCGATGGCGAGGCTGCGAACCAACCCGGCGAGGGCCGCCTTGGTCGACGAGTACACCACGCGGAGATTCATGCCGTGCAGACCCGATATGGAGCCGACCACGATGAACCGAGCTCCGCGGCGGCGCAGCATCATCGGCGCGAAAACCTGAAGCGTGACCATCGTCCCGTAGACGTTGGTCGTGATCATGTCGCGCATCTCGCCGTCCGCCACCTCGAGGAACGGCTTGCGGGTGATGGTGCCGGCGTTGGCGACCAGGACGCCCGGCACCAGGCCTTCGGCGTCGAGCTCGTCTCGCACCCGCTCCAGGTCCGCGCGACTGGTGACGTCCGCCTGATAGCGCATGGACGCCTTTTCCGCGGGCGCCCTGCTGATGGCAACTGTCCGCGCTCCACGGCGCCGCACTGCGTTGACGACGGCCAGACCTATGCCGCGCGTTCCACCGGTGACGACGACGAGATCGCCGTTCAGTTCAACTTCGCTTCGGCCGCATCGGCTCCGACACCGCAGCCATGCGATCGATCCTCTCACGGTCGAAGTCGATCTCGAAAACCTGGGCCATCACGGCAGCCCAGCCGTGGATGAAGTACCTCCAACCATCTTCGACGTGCAAGTGACGAATTGTTGTCTGACTCTCGGCGAGCCGGAGGAATTCCAGCTCTCCGCGGTAGTTGAGCTCCCACACGTAGCCGCCCTCGGGAAACCTGGCCTCACCGGTGATCGGTGAGCCCGGTGTGTCCTTGCCCATCCCCGTGGCGTTGATGACCAGCGATCCCGGAGGCAGGTTCGCCACCAGGCGATCGTTGACGCGAGGATCGCTGTTTTCGACGTACGTAACCCGTGTTCTTGATCCGAGCCTCGCGTGAATCGCTCGCATTGCCTCGAGCCGGTGGTTCGTGCGACTCACCACCGTGATGCGCGAAACATTGTCCTGCTGCATCAGGTTCACGCTGATCGCCGTGGCGGAGCCCCCCGCGCCCAGGCACAGGACCTCGGCCTGGCTGGGAGCGGGATAGAACTCGGCCAGCGTACGTCCCGAGGAGACCGGGTCGGTCGCGAATGCCCACAGCCGCCCGTCGCGTTTGGCCAGGCACGAGGTCTCGGAGCAGAGCTCGGCGTATTCATCGACCCCGTCGAAGAGGTCGCGACATGCTTCAAAGAGGTCGATCTTATGCGTCGTGACGAGGGCGCCGAGCTCGAGCGGATCGCCCTTAATTCGCTCGACCACCTCGCGATAACGCCGCGGTTCCGCGTGGATCGGAAGGTCACAACCCACCAGGCGGACATCGCCAAGGTCCAGCTCTCTCGCCCACGCCGGAAACAGGCGCATCGCTGCTGACTGTCCTGTGGAGACCCCTATGAACGTGAACGTTGGCAGGCTGTTCGCGCCTGGTTCAGGTGGCCAGGCTGCCGGCAGCCCGCCGCGCATGCTCTCGGTACGCCGCGTCGAACAGCTCCTCCGAGCGCCGGCGTCCAACCTCGGCGACGCTCGTGATCACCGGCGGCAGCTTGCCCTTCGCGAGCAGTAGCTCCGCCGTTCGGACCTTGATCGCGTCGGCGACCGCGACCGCGGCCAGGGTCGAGCCGGGGCCGACCGGGGTGTCGGGCAGCCCGTCGAGCCGGGTCAACGCGTCGCCGGGCGGGGTGCACAGGTCGATCACGATGTCGGCCTCGTCCATCAGCCGGGCGCCGACGCCGGCCTCGGTCTCGCCGGCCTTTGACTGGGCGACAGAGGTGACCGCGATCACGGGAAGTCTCCTCTTTCGCGCGCCGCGCGCCATCTCCACGACGACGGCGCCGAGGCCGCTGGCCGAGAAGATCATCATCGCGTCCGTGGGCGCGAACTTGAAGTTGGAGAGGATGACCTCGGCGAGGCCGGGCGTGCGCTCGATGAACATCGCCTGGCGCTGGCCGTTGGCCCCGACCACCTGTGTGTGGAAGGTCATCGACAGCTCCACGATGGGGTGAAATCCAGGGTAGGAGCCGTAACGCGGAAACATCTCCTCGACCGGGATGCGCGAGTGTCCGGTCCCGAACAGGTGGACGAAGCCGCCTGCCCCGATTGCCTCGGCGCACACATCGCTGGCTCGCTCGAGGGCGCTCATCTGCGTCTCGCGGATCCTCTCGAGAAGCGCGATGCCGGAGCCGATCCACGCCTCGGATCCGTGCATGTTCAGCCGGCTACCTTCGCGTCGATGTGCACCGCCTCCCAGTGGCCGCTCTTCATCGACCTGTATGCGGCGTCGAGCACGCTGTTCACGATGTAGCCGTCGACGAAGTCCTCACGCGGCTGCTCGCCTTTGACGAAGCACTCGACGAAATGCCGCATCTCCTCGTGATAGCCGTAGACGCGTGCCTCGTCGGGGATGGGAAACACCCAACCGACATCGAGGTCGGCCTTCTCCATCAGGTATCCCGCCGGCTTCTCGATGAACGCGCGGATGCGCGTGGAGCTCGTGTCCGTGATGATCCGGCCCTGCGTGCCGTAGACCTCGTTGCGCAGCTCCATGCCACCCTTGGCCGTCCATGAGGCTTCGGTAAGGGACGTGCGGCCGTCCTCCAGGCGCAGCAGAAGCACCGCGTTGTCCTCGCCCGTCGTGCGGTCGCTGTGGACCATCGTGGCGCCCCACGCGAAGACGTCCTTGATCCGGTGCTCCTTGCCGAAGAAGTAGCGAGCGGCCTCCACCGTGTGGCAGCCCATGTCGAGCAGCGCGCCGCCGCCCGCCGTCTCGGCATCCCAGAAGTGCTGCGCGTGCGGCCCGGAGTGCGCCTCCCGCGCACGAACCGTCAGCACGTTGCCGATCGCACCGCTCTCGATCATCTGCCGCGCTCGCATCACGTCGGGCGAGAAGACCTCGGTCTCGGCGTATCCATGCATCACCTCGGCCGAACGCACGAGGTTCACCATCTCGGCGGCTTCGTGTCCGTTCCGCGCCAGCGGCTTCGTGCACACGATCGCCTTGCGGGCGGCGGCCGCGACGCGCACGGCCGGCAGGTGGAGGTGGTTGGGGAGCCCGATGACGACCATCTCGACCTCGCGGTCGTCGCAGAGGTCCTCCATGGTCGTGTACTGGCGCGGCACGTTGTATCGCCGCCCGAACTCTTTGGCGCGTTCCTCGGAGCGCGAGTAGTTCGCGACCACCTCCGTGCCGGGCACGTCGCGCAGCCCGTCCATGTAGAAGTCGGCGACGAAACCGGACCCGAGCATTCCGATGCGGACCACTCTGCTCATCAGCTCCTCCCCACCTGTGGGGAGGTGGCCTTGTCCTCCCCGCCGCGCGGGGAGGTGGCCCGAAGGGCCGGAGGGGTTGGGGCCGGAGGGGCGGCTACCTTGCGGGCCTTGAAGTCGTCGAGCATCGTGGCGGTCGCGGTGGCGCCGACGCGCGTCACGCCGATCTCCAGCACCTCGACCAGCGCGTCCAGCGTCCGGATCCCGTGCGCGGCCTTGACCTGCACGCGCGGCGATACCGACCTGCGCATGAGCTTGAGGTCCTCGATCGTCGCCCCGGTGGGCGCAAAGCCGGTGGACGTCTTGACGAAGTCCGCGCCGGCCGCCTCGACGAGCTTGCAGCCGCGAACCTTCTGTTCATCCGTCAGGTACGCGTTTTCCAGGATGACCTTTACGAGCGCGTGCTCGGAGTGGGCCACCTCGACAATTTCTTCAATCTGCTCCTGCACGCGATGGTCGTCTCCCGAGATGAGGGCCCCGATGTCGATCACCATGTCCAGCTCGCGCGCGCCATTCTGCAGCGCGAGCCGCGCCTCGAAGACCTTCGTCTCGGTGCGGGAGCTGCCGTGCGGAAAGCCGATGACCGTGCCGACCGCGACCGTCGTGCCGGCCAGGAGATCACGCGCGCGCTCTACGTCGCGGGGCCTCACGCAGACGGAGGCGACGTCGTACTCCGCGGCGAGCCTGCACCCCGCTGTGACGAACGCATCGTCGAGCTCGGGTTTGAGCAGCGAGTGATCGATCGCCTTGGCGACGTCGTGGTACGTGAGCCGGTCGAAGAACGAAGACATCAATTCCTCCTCACACAAGAAGCGGCCGCAGCGTGTTGCGAGCCAGCAGAAATCCACGCTGGACCAGGCCGAGGTCGCCCTCGAACCTGCGGTCCTCGTGCTCGATGGAAACCACCCAGTCGTAGCCGATCGCGTAGAGCGCGCTGATGAATCGATCCCACCGCACCTCGCCGAGCCCGGGCAGACGGGGAACCTGCCAGCCCATGCCCAGCGACATCACCCCGTTCCGATACAGACCTTCCCGGTCGATCTCCAGGTCCTTGGCGTGGACGTGGAAGATTCGCGGCGCGAAGTCGCGCACCACGCGGGTGTAGTCGATGAACTGCCAGATGAGGTGAGAGGGGTCGAGGTTCAGCCCGAAGTTGTCGTCGGGGATGATCTCGAACATCCGAGTCCAGGTCGCCGGCGAGAAGGCCAGGTTCTTGCCGCCGGGCCACTCGTCGGCGGAGAAGATCATCGGGCAGTTTTCGATCGCGACCTTCACGTTGTGCTCCCGCGCAAAGTGGACGATCGGGGGCCACACCTTCTCGAAGTCCTGGAAGCTGTCTTCGATCGAACGAGTCTGGTCACGACCGACGAACGTGCCGACGATCCCCACCTCGAGCTTCTCCGCCGCTTCGATCACGCGACGCAGGTGCGCGTTGGCGGCCTCGCGCGTCGCCGGGTCGGGATCGAGGTTGTTGGGGTAGTAGGCGAGAGAAGAGATCTCGAGGTTGAAGCGGCGGAGGAGCTCCCGCACGCGCTTCACGTCGAGGTTGTCGACGTCGATGTGAGACACGCCCGCGTACCGCCGGCGCTCGCTGCCGCTTGACGGCCAGCACGCGATCTCCAGCGCCTCGAAGCCATTGCCGTGCGCCCACTGCGCAACCTCCTCGAGGCTCAGGGTCGGAAACGCCGCCGTCAAAAGTCCAAGCTTCATCTCGCCGTGCTCCTCACCGCCGCGCCGCGCGGCACGTCGACCCAGCGACCCTCGCGACCGCTCTGGGCCACCGCTTCGCAGACCAACATCTCGTCGTGGCCGTCGGCGAAGGTCGGGTATCCGCCTCCCGGCCTGCCCTCGGCCACCGCGCCGTAGACCGCCGCGTACAGCGCCTTGAACGTGTCGTCGAAACCCTCCGCGTGCCCACCCGGGAGGTAAGAAGCCTTGCGCCCCTTCTCGTTCAGGATCGCGGGGTCGCGGAGGATCAGCTCATTTGGCCTGCCTCGATGGCCGATCCACAGCTCCTCGGGCCGCTCCGAGTTCCATCCCGCCGCGGAGTCCGCGCCGTCGATCTCGAACACGAGCGAGTTCTTGCGACCCGCGCTCACCTGGGAGACGGTGACCGCGCCCCTCGCCCCGTCCTCATAGCGCAGCAGGATCGTGGCGCAGTCCTCCGTCCGGATCTCTCGCGCGACTGTCTTCGCGCTGCGGTCGGTGGCGAAGGTCTCGACCGGTCCGGTCGGCTGCCGGCGCGTCTTGATGAACGTCGTGAGGTCCGCCATCACCGCGACGATCCTCTTGCCGGTCAGGAATGTGGTCAGGTCCATCCAGTGCGAGCCGATGTCGGCCACCGCCCTGAGGTCGCCGCCCAGCTCCGGTTCGAGGCGCCAGTTCCAGTCGGTGTCCAGGAGAAGCCAGTCCTGCAGGTAGTGACCGGAGATGAGCCGGACGGCGCCGAGCCCGTCCTGTTCGATCAGGCCCCGGACATGCTGCAGCACCGGGTAGAAGCGGATGTTGAAGTTGACCGCGTGCACCCGGCCGCTTGCCTCTGCGATCTGCAGGAGCTCCGCCGACTCGCGGGACGTCATCGCCAGCGGCTTCTCGCAGACGACGTGCTTGCCCGCCGCCAGCACCGCCTTGACCTGCTCGTGGTGCAGGTGATTGGGCGAGGTGATGTGCACGACCTCGACTCGCGGATCGTCCAGCATCGCCTGGAAGCTGCCGTAGGCGGGCGGAAGGCCCAGGTCGCGAGAGCGGGCTTCCGCGCGGTCACGGCTCGAGCCCACAACGCCGTGAACCTGCACTCCGAGCCGGCGCAGAGCCTCGACATGCACGACACCTATGAATCCGGTTCCCACGACCGCCGCCCCGATCTCCGTTATCCGTTTCACGGTCGGGTCACCTGGCCTTCGACGACGAAATCGACGTCCAGGGCGTAGCGGTCGGCGGGGTAGCGCGACTCGGTGAACTCGAGAGGCCGGCCCTGCTGGTCGAGGATGATCCTGCGCTCGACGAGCATGGGATCGCCCTTGCGCATCTCGAGCCACCGCGCGTCGTCCGCGGCCGCGGGTTCAGCCGTGATCGTGGCGCGCCCCTTCGTCGGAAGGCAGCCGGCCCGGACCAGCACCGCGTGGAGGGATTCTCGCTGGAGGTCGGCCGCGAGTACGGCGCTCGCCGTTCGACGATGCAGGCGGGTGGACTCGACGGCGATCGGGTCGCCGTCCGCGAGGCGGATCCTTCTGAGCCACAGCAGCTTCTCGGATGGCTTGAGCTGCAGACGGACGGCCTCTTCGCGAGTTGGCGCGCGCAGCGCGCGACCCAGAAGCCGCGAGCTTGGCGTGCGACCCTGGCGGCGCATCTCGTTGGAGAAGCTGAGGAGGCTGTTGGCTCGGCGGTGGGTGGGCGGCTCGCCCACAAAAGTTCCTCGGCCCCGGACGCGGAAGACAAGTCCCTCCTGGGCGAGGCGATTCATGGCTTCGCGCGCGGTCATCCGGCTGACGCCGAACTCCTGGCACAGCTGGGCGTCGGAGGGAAGCTCCGCGCCAGGTTTCAGCCTGGCCAGGCGCTGCCGGATGGCCAGCTCGATCTCGCGATAGCGAGGCCTGTACGCGTCCTCGAGGGATGAGCCTGCCAGAGCCATCCGGGTAAATGTATAGCTATCTAGACAAAATGCAAGTGGTCAGGTTGTGTTTGTCGATGCTGACCGGTGGGCCTGGCCATGGAGCGCAGCTCCGATCGCGCCCGCCCAGATCCCCAGCTCACCCGACACGACTTCGATGTGGTCAACGTCGGTGACGTGAACGCGCCGCTTCAGCTCCTCGCGGATCGGATCGAGCAGCAGCTGCCCGGCCGCCGCGACACCGCCGCCGACCACGACGCGGTCAACGCCGACGAGCACGGCGACGTTGCTCACGCCGATCCCCAGGTAGCCGCCTGCTTCACGCAGTCCGCGCATGGCCCTGTCATTGCCGGCCCGTGCCGCGGCCACGGCTTCCTCGACGCTGCCCTGACCACACGCTGCGGCGATCGCGTCGGCGCGCGCGTACACCTCGAGGCAGCCGCGATTGCCGCAGTTGCACAACGGGCCGTCAGGTCGGATCGTCTGGTGACCGAACTCACCCGCAGTGCCGTCGCGGCCCAGGTGAAGGCGACCGCCCAGGATCAGGCCTCCCCCCACGCCGGTCCCCAGGGTGATGCCGAGCATCGAGGTCGCACCGCGTCCGGCGCCCAGACCGTGCTCGGCAAGCGTGAACGCGCGGGCGTCATTGATCAGTCGGGTCGGAGATCCGACGGCGTTGGTCATCGGGTCGGTCACCGGCACACCGTCCCACCGGCCGGGAATGTTGGGGATGAATATCGTCACGCCGAGGTCGGGGTCAAGGACGCCGGGCATGCCGACCCCGACCGTCTCGATCCCCTCGACCTCGTCGAAAACCGACCGAGCCACGTCGAGGAGCTGCCGGACCACGCTCTGCTCGCCACCGAGTACGTCCGTGGGCAGCCCGCCGGTTTTCAGAAGGCGCGGCTCTCCGCCATCCTCGAGCACAGCCCATTTCAGATTCGTCCCCCCCACGTCCAGGCCGAGGTGGCGCGACATCGGCGCTTATAGTGCCGCTGATGATCGTCACCGTGCTCGGTCCGATACCGCCGCAGGAGCTCGGCGTCACGGACGCTCACGATCATCTCTTTCTTCGCAGCCCCGCCCTGCCGGGACAGGAGTTCGACGACCTCGACCGGGCGGTGGAAGAGGTCGGGGCAGCGGCCAGGGGCGGCCTGCGAGCGATCGTCGAGGTCACGCCGATCGGTCTCGGCCGGCGTCCAGCTCAGATGCGAGCCGTGTCTGAAGCGACCGGCGTGCACATCGTGGCGGCGACGGGCTACCACCGCGATGCCCACTACCCCGCCGGCCACTGGGTGCGCAAGGCACCCATCGAGCTGCTCGCGAGCCGCATCCTCGCCGATTTGCGTCGCGGGATGCACCCCAATGACTGGCTCACCGACACCCCTCTCGACGGTGCCCGCGCGGGCGTGATCAAGGCTGGGGCTTCGTATCAACACATCAGCGAGACGGAGGAGCGGCGCCTGGTTGCCGCCGCGATTGGCAGTCGCGAGACCGGCGCTCCGATCCTCGTCCACACCGAGATAGGCACATGCGGGCTCGAGATCACGGACCTGCTGACGCGTGAAGGCGTGCAGCCCGGCCGGATCATCCTGGCCCACCTCGACCGCAACCCCGACTTCGAAGTGCACGCCGAGATTGCGGCCCGCGGAGTGACGCTCGAGTACGACACGCCGGGGCGCATCAAGTACCGTCCTGACAGCGACCTCCTGGACCTGATCGCGAGGATGGTGGACGGCGGGTTCGGCGACTCGATGATGCTGGGCCTCGACCTCGGCCAGCGAGACTATTTCCGTTCTTACGGCGGCGGGCCGGGAATGACCTACCTGATGGCGACGTTCGTTCCGCGCCTTCGCAGTCGGGTCGGAGACGCCGCGGTTCGCAAGATGCTGGTCGACGTCCCGGCCCGGGCTTTTGCGATGGCGAGACCATGAACCAACGGCATGACGTCATCGTGGTTGGCGCCGGCTCGGCAGGAAGTTCTGCCGCCATCAGCGCTGCTCGGCTGGGCGCGTCGACACTCCTGGTCGACCGGCTCCCGTTTCTGGGAGGCACGTCAACGGCTGTTCTCGACACGTTCTACGCGTTCTACACGCCGGGTCAGAGAGCGCGCAGGGTGGTGGGCGGGATCGGCTGGGAGGTTGCCGAGCGGCTCAAAGCGGAGGGCATGGCCTTCGAGCGGCCCAACACGTACGGCGCGGGAACCGGCGTCACGTACGATCCCGAAGTCCTGAAGGTGCTCTGGGAGCGCCTCGCAGAGGATGCGCACGTCGACGTGCTCCTGCACACGTGGGCGACTGGCGTCGAACTCCGCGACGGCCGAATCGTCGCGGTTCGGATCTGGAACAAGGGCGGCGAGTCTGTGCTCCAGGCGGGCGCGATAGTCGACGCTTCAGGCGACGCCGACCTGTGCGCGATGGCGGGCGTGCCCTATGAAGACGCCCGATCGACACCGAACCTGCAATCCCTTTCCACGATCTTCCGGGTCGCGAACGTGGACGTCGCGAAGGCAGCCGCCGTACCGAAGGCCGAGCTATGGGCGATGATGCGTCGCGCGGCCGAGTCCGGGGAGTACAGGCTTCCGCGACTCGAGGGGTCGTGGCACCGGACACCGCACGCCGGCGTCATCACTGTGCACATGACGCGGATCCCCAACGTCGACGCCACCGATCCCGAGCAGCTCACGCGCGCGGAGATCGAGGGCCGGCGCCAGGTTCGGGAGTATCACCGGTTCCTTCGCGACAAGATGCCTGGTTTCGAACGCTCGGTCCTCGTCGCGACGAGCCCGGCCATCGGCGTGCGCGAGAGCCGTCGCATCATCGGCGACTACCGCCTCACGCGCGATGACGTGCTGGAGTCCCGCCGCTTTGATGACGAGATTGCGCTTTGCGGGGCGCCGATCGAAGACCACGCGGCTGGCCCTGACACGAGGTGGACGTACGTGCCGGAGAGCGGCGTCTACGGGATCCCTTACCGCTGCCTGCTACCGGAGGATGTCGAGGGAATGCTGGTCGCAGGCCGCTGTTTTTCGGCCACGCACGACGCCCACGCGTCAGCGCGGTCGATGGCCACCTGCATGGCGATGGGCCAAGCGGCCGGAACCGCGGCGGCGATGTCCGTGGCGTCGCAAGCCACGCCGCGAGCCCTCGACTTCGCCGCCGTGAGGCGCTGCCTTCTCGAGGGTCAGGCGCTGCTGGAGCCGATCGACCCCGCCTGACGCGGAACGCGATCAGGTCATGGCCGGGACTCTGGGCAGCTCCTCGATCGCGGCATCGATCCTCGACTGGGAAAGCTCGATGTCTTCGAGCTTGCCGGCGAAGTACGCGTCGTACGCCGACATGTCGAAGTGTCCGTGGCCGGAGAGCCCGAACAGGATCGTTCGCTTCTCCCCCGCCTCCCGCGCGGCTGCCGCCTCCTCAGCCACAGCCTTCAGGGCGTGGGCTGACTCGGGCGCGGGAAGGAAGCCCTCACATCGCGCGAACCGGACAGCCTCGGCAAACACCTCGTTCTGCTTGTAGGCGCGAGCTTCGACAACCTTGTGATCGACCAGCGCGCACAGCGATGGCGCATCACCGTGGTAGCGAAGTCCGCCGGAGTGGATCCGGTCGGGAATGAAGCTGTGGCCGAGCGTGAACATCTTCACCACCGGACCCATGCCTACCGCGTCGCCGAAGTCATACGCGTACACGCCGCGGGTGAGCGTCGGGCACGCCGCAGGTTCGGCGGCCACGAAGCGCGTGTGAGGCATGCGCCCCTTGAGCCGGTCACCGATGAACGGGTAGGTCAAGCCCGCAAAGTTGGAGCCGCCGCCCACGCAGGCGATCACCACGTCCGGATACTCGCCCGCCATCTCCATCTGCTTCCTGGCCTCGAGACCCATCACGGTCTGGTGGAGGAGCACGTGGTTGACCACCGACCCCAGCGAGTACTTCGCGTCGTCATGCGTGGCGGCGTCCTCGACCGCTTCTGAGATCGCGATCCCCAGGCTACCTGGGGAGTCCGGGTCGTCAGCGAGGATCCCGCGACCTGCGTTGGTCAGGTTCGTCGGCGACGCGAACACCTTCGCGCCCCACGTCTCCATCATCGCCCGCCGGTAAGGCTTCTGCTCGTAGGACACCTTGACCATGTAGACCGTGACCTCGAGACCAAACAGGGCGCCCGCAAATGCGAGCGCCGAGCCCCACTGCCCGGCCCCGGTCTCAGTGGTCAGGCGCTTCACGCCTTCCTTGGCGTTGTAGTACGCCTGCGGCACCGCGGTGTTCGGCTTGTGCGAGCCCGCCGGCGAAACGCCTTCGTACTTGAAGTAGATGTGAGCGGGGGTGTCGAGCGCCTTCTCGAGCCGGTCGGCCCGGTAGACCGGGGTCGGCCGCCAGATGCGGTAGACCTCGCGCACCTGATCCGGGATCTCGATCCACGGTTCCGCCGAGACCTCCTGCGCAATGATCGCCTGCGGGAAGATCGGCGCGAGGTCGGCCGGGCCCATGGGCTGGAGGGTCTGCGGGTTCAGGTACGGCGCCGGGGGCGCCGGCATGTCGGGCAAGATGTTGTACCAGCGCTCGGGAATGTCGCTCTCGTCGAGAAGGATCTTCTTCGTCACGTCTCCCAGCCTCCTGAATCGGTTCGGAAGGTGCCCTGCCGGAAAGGGTAGCGCTAGTGAGTTGGGGCGGGACGCCAGCGCCGGTGCCGGCTGCTCGCACCCTCCCTGATCAGCTCCAACCGGGGCCGAGGGCCGTCGGTGCGACCGCTGGGCGGTTTGCGGCTCCCGCGCTGAAATTGCACCGGCCAGGACACCGCGACGTCCTGGTCGGCGGCGGCGTGCAGCGTCCAGTAGGGGTCGTACAGATGCGCCCGGCCGAGCGCGCAGAGGTCGGCACGACCGGCAAGGATGATGCTGTTTACGTCGTCGTACCCGCTGATCGCGCCCACCGCGATCGTGGCCACGCCGGCCAGGTTTCGAATCCGGTCCGCAAACGGCGTCTGATAGCTCCGCCCGAAGCTCGGCTGTTCGTCAGCCACCGTCTGGCCGGTCGAAACGTCGATCGCATCGACGCCGTGGGCCGCGAACGCGCGGGCGACGTCGACCGAATCCTCGGCGCTCAACCCCCCTTCAAACCAGTCCACCGCGGAGATGCGCACCGACATCGGCCTGTCGGAGGGCCACTCGGCGCGAATCGCGTCGAACACCTCGAGCGGATAGCGAAGCCGGTTCTGCAAATTCCCTCCGTACTCGTCCCGCCGCAGGTTGGTGAGCGGCGAGATGAAGCTCGCCAGGAGGTAGCCGTGCGCGCAGTGCAGCTCCAGGAGGTCGAAGTTGGCGTGAGCCGCCATGCGAGTCGCGGCGACGAACTGATCCGCGACGAGACGCATGTCGGCGCGCGTCATCTCGCGGGGCACCTGGCTGACCGGCAGATAGGGCAGGGCCGACGGCGCGATCAGCTCCCAGTTGGCCGATTCGAGCGGCTCGTCCATTCCCTCCCACATCAGCCTGGTCGAACCCTTGCGGCCGGAGTGGCCGAGCTGGATCCCGATCTTTGCCGGCGTCCTGCCGTGCACGAACTCGACGAGCCTTTCGAACGCCGCACCATGCTCCTGGCGGTACATCCCAGCGCAACCTGGGGAGATGCGCCCTTGGCGCGACACGCACACCATCTCGGTCATGACCAGCGCTGCTCCGCCCAGCGCCTTGCTCCCGAGGTGCACGAGGTGGAAGTCACCGATCAATCCGTCCTCGGCGGAGTACATGTCCATCGGCGACACGATCACGCGATTGGCGAGCTCCAGCCCGCGCAGGCGAATCGGAACAAACATGGGCGGCACGGGCGGCGCGCCCTGGTTGAACCAGCCATCGACTCTCGCCACGAACTCCGGATCCCGCGCTTTGAGGTTCCAGTACGTGACGCGCCGGCTGCGGGTGAGAAGGTTGAACGCGAACTGGAGCGGCTCTTGACGCGTGTACTGCGAGATGTTCTCGAACCACTCGAGGCTCGCCTGCGCCGCTCGCTGCGCGCTCTCGACCACAGGTCGGCGCTCCGCCTCATACGCGGTCAAGGCGGCGTCTACGCTGACGTTCTCGTGCAGGCATGCGGCCAGCGCCAGGGCGTCCTCCATGGCGAGCTTCGTGCCCGAACCAATCGAAAAATGAGCGGTGTGAGCGGCGTCTCCGATCAGCAGCACGTTGCGGTCGCGCCAGCACCGGGTGCGCAGGGTCGCGAAACGAATCCATCGGCTGTTGTTCGCCAGCAGGGGCGCGCCCTGAAGGGCGTCGACAAAGAGATCACCGCAGAAGTCGATGCCACGCTGGTCGCTCTCACCCGCCTTCCATGCGCGCTCAGACGCGTCGACCTGACCGCTGCGCCTCCAGCTGCCCTCTTCGAGCTCGACGATGAACGTGCTCATCGAATCGCTGTAGGGATAGGCGTGGGCCTGCACAGTTCCGATGTCTGTCTCAGCGATGAAGAACTTGAACGCCTCGAAGACAAGCGGCGTGCCCAACCACATGTAGCGGGCATTGCGGACGTCGAGGTGTGGCTGGAAGACTTCGGCGTTGCCGCTGCGGGTCAGGCTGTTGACTCCGTCAGCGCCGACCACGAGATCAAACGAACGGCGCAGTTCCTCGACCGCCGGCGCCGCCTCGCGGTAGTGGATGCTGACGCCGAACTCCTCGCATCGATCGCGGAGGATCGCGAGCAGGCGTTGACGGCTGATCGCGGCGAAGCCATGCCCCCCCGATGTGAGGACCTGACCGTGGAAGTGGACGTCGATGTCGTCCCAGGTCGCAAAGTCCCTGGACAGTCGCTCATAGAAAGCGGCGTCGGCGTTCTCGATGCCTCCCAGCGTCTCGTCCGAGAACACGACGCCGAACCCGAACGTGTCGTCGGCCGCGTTTCGTTCCCACACCTCGATTTCGTGGTTGGGGTTGAGCAGCTTGACCAGCGTCGCCAGGTAGAGACCGGCGGGTCCGCCACCGATGATCGCGATGCTGAGCGCCGGCGTCGAGGCGGTCAGCTTCCCTCGCGCAGCCGGAATCGCTGCAACTTGCCGGTGGGCGTGCGCGGCAGCTCGAGGGCAAACTCCACCGCCCGCGGATACTTGTAGGGCGCGATCTGGCTCTTGACGAAATCCTGCAGCGTTCGGGCCGGCTCAGCACCCAGCTCGGCGCCCGGCTTCAGCACCACCACGGCCTTCACGATCATGCCGCGCTCCGCGTCGGGCGCACCGACCACCGCCACCTCGGCGACAGCAGGATGGCGAAGCAGCGCTTCCTCGACCTCAGGGCCCGCGATGTTGTAGCCCGCGCTGATGATCATGTCGTCGGCCCGTGCCTGGTAGTGGAAGTAACCCTCTTCATCGCGGACGTAGACGTCGCCCGTGATGTTCCATCCGTTCTGGACGTAGGTGGTCTGGCGGTCACCGCGCAGGTACCGGCAGCCGGTCGGTCCTTTCACCGCGAGTCTTCCCAGCTCGCCATCGCGCACCGGCCTTCCGTCCGGGTCCTGCACCTCGGCCAGGTAGCCAGGCACGGCGCGACCGGTGCTGCCTGGGCGAATGTCATGACCTGACGCCGAGATGAAGATGTGGAGCATCTCGGTCGATCCGATGCCGTCGATGATCCCGATGCCACAGGCGTCGTGGACGGCGTCCCAGGTCGCTTTCGGAAGCGTCTCTCCGGCCGAGATGCACGCGCGCATTGAGCCGACACGCGCCGCGCTGAGCTCTGGCACCATCGCCCGGTAGGCCGTGGGGGCGGTCGCCAGCACGGTGATGCGGTGGCGTTCGACCGCCTCGAGGAGGCGCGGCGGTGAGGGCTGTTCGAGCAGGTAGACCGCTGCTCCCACCCGCATCGGAAAGACGAGACTCTGGCCGAGACCGAACGTGAAGGCCAGCGGCGGGCTCGCGGCAAACAGGTCGTCGGGGGTCGGCTGCAAAACGTGGCGCGAGAACGTGTCCGCGATGGCGAGGACGTCGCGGTGAAAGTGCATCGTCGCCTTTGGCTTTCCGGTCGTTCCCGACGTGAAGGCGAGCATGCACACATCGTCGGCCGCGGTGGCGACGTTCTTGAACTTCGGGCGCTTGGTCGCCGCCACCGCCGTCAGATCCTTGTCGTCAGAGCCTCCGTACGTGACGATCTGCATGCCGTCGGGTGCTGCCTTGTCGAGGTCTTCGCGGATGCGGTGATCGCAGATCGCCATCGTCACCTTGGCGATCTCCACCATCGTCGCCAGCTCCCGTGAGCGGAGCATGGGCATCGTGGTCACGGCCACGCCACCGGCCTTGACCACGGCAAGCCAGCTCGCGACCAGCCACGGGTTGTTGGGTCCTCGCAGCAGCACCCGGTTGCCGGGTTGCAGGCCCTTCTCGTGGACCAGGGCATGGGCGATCTGATTCGACTTCGCGAGCAGCTCGCCGTACGTCCAGGTTTCGCTGTCGGTGACGATGCAGCGCCGCTCTCCGTGGCCGGCCTCGACGTGCCGGTCGAGAAGCTCCGCAGCGCAGTTCAGCGAGTCAGGGTACTCAAGCTCTGGGAGTGTGAAGAGAAACTCGGGCCACGCCTCTCGCGGAGGGAGGTTGTCCCGGGTGAACGTGTCGACATGAGCCGATCGTGTGCCCGTCCGCGTACTCGACATACTAGCCGGATGAACGTCAACCCAGAAGAGCTGGCTCCGGCGCGGGGCTACTCGCACGCGACGGTCGCCGGCGACACCGTGTGGGTCGGGGGCCAGGTCGGTTCCGACGCCTCGGGCAAGGTTGTCGCGCCGGGCGACGTCGTGGCCCAATTCAGCCGCGCGATTCGCAACGTCGCGACCGCGCTGCGGGCGGCGGGGTGCGAGCCCCAGAACACCGTCAAGCTCACCTACTACGTGACCGATCTCCGCGGTTACAGAGACCACCTCCCCGCGATCGGTGCCGCGTACCGCGAGGTGTTCGGCCGCCACTATCCGGCGTCGACCCTGATCGAGGTGCGCTCCCTCTTCGACGCAGACGCTCTCGTCGAGATCGACGCCGTGGCCGTGCGACAGCCGTGAAGAGCTGGAAACACTTCGACTACGAGGAACAAGACGGCGTCGGGACTATCACGTTCGCGAGGCCGGAGCGGCTCAACTCGCTGACGTTCGACGTCTACGCGGAGATCCGCGACCTGACCGAATCGCTGCGGCGGCGCCAGGACGTGCGGGTGCTTGTGATCCGCGGCCGTGGACGTGGATTCTGCTCTGGCGGTGACGTCGACGAGATCATCGCCGAGCTGCTCGAGATGGACACGCGCGACGTCTACGAATTTGCGGTGATGACGGGCGCGTGCGTGCGCAACCTCCGCGAGATTCCCCAGCCCGTGATCGCCTCGGTCAACGGCGTCGCCGCAGGCGCAGGCGCGGTCCTTGCGGCCGCGTCCGACATTCGCCTCCTCGCGGAGTCGGCGAGCTTTCGCTTCCTTTTCACCAGCGTCGGACTCTCGGGCGGCGACATGGGCATCTGCTGGCTGCTTCCCCGCATCGTCGGTCTGGGGAGGGCGACCGAGGCGCTCATGCTGGGGGGCAAGATCACGAGCGACGAGGCGCTGGCATGGGGCCTCGCGTCGAGGGTCGTGGCCGACGACGCGCTCGACGCGGCCGTGAGCGAGTACACGAGCCGCTTGAAGGAGCTGGCGCCGTGGGGGCTCGCGATGACCAAGGAGATGATCAACCGCGCCGCGTCCAGCGACTACTCGAGCGCGATCGAGATGGAGGCGTTCACGCAGACGCTGCTCATGACCGCCGACGACTTCCGCGAGTTCTACGCGGGCTTCACCGGGAAACGGAAGCCTCAGTTTCGCGGCCGGTAGGGACGGCCCATCGGCTGCAGCGCTTGGCTGTCAGACCCGGTGCAGCCTGCTGACGCGGTGACGGAAGTACTCGGCGAACCAGACGTCGCCGCTCTGCGGATCGATCGCGATGCCGTCATTGGACGCCGTCTCAGGACTCTCGCCGGGCCGGCCGGGAAGTGACGGGAGCATGACCAGGTAGCTCCAACCAGGATCGACGAAACCGACTGAGACGAGAGTGCCCGCGGCGGCGCCGGACGCGTGCTGGGTGAACCAGAGCCTCCCGCTGGGATCGAAGGTCGCCGAATGAATCAGCTCGTGGGTCAGATCGCCGGGCACGGCCAGCGTTCTCACGCAGGGGTTGCGGCCGGATCGATCGAGCGCCAGGCATGACGCCAGGTTGGTCGTGCGCGGCCTGTCCACGCGCGACACGGTGTTGTCGAACTGGGAGTTGAACGCGAGCCCGCCCCGAGGAGACGCGACGATGTCCCAGGGTCCGCCAGTAGCGAAGGCGCGAGCTGCGGGGTTTGTGCTCGAGGACCTCGGCAGCGGCAGCACGGCCACGGCGCCCGTCGCGGGGTCGAGCCGGCCGATCGTGTTGCCGATGTAGGCGGTAAACCAGATCGATCCATCAGTCGCCACCAGCACGTGCGCGGGATACGCGCTCCTGGATGGAAGCGGGTAGACGCGATAGCCCGTGGGATCGGCGTCGTGCACCGAATGGAGAAGCGAATCCAGTGGCCCGCTGAAATCAAACGCGTTGTCGAATGGAGTCAGCTCCGGGTCGAAGCTGAGGAGCTTCGGACCGATCTGCAGGCCACCCTCGGCCAACCACAGACGTCCCCTTCCAGAGTCCCAGGCCATCCCGATGATCTCGTTGTGGTCTCCAGGCAGGTTGTAGACGCGAACGCGAGCGGCGGCCGGTGCCGACGGGTCGTAGGACACGACACGGCTGTGATTCGACAGGCGGCCGTCATACAGCAGACCACCACCCTCGCTGAGCCAGATGCGGCCTCGCGAATCCACCACGACGTCTTCGCCAAGCTCCGAGAAGTGCGTGTTCTTGTCCGCGCCTCCGATGCGGGTCGCGAAGGGACCCGAGCCCGGCGGCGCCTGGACATCGATCAAGGCCAGCTCCGTCGCCGGCAGCTGGAGCAGGGCAAGCGGCGCGGAGTCGAGGTGGAACTCCTGGTTGAGCCACACGCGCCCGGCGCCGTCGATAGCGAGGGCGAGTGGAGAAGCGTTCGCGCCCGGGTGCTCCGGCACCGCAAAGGTGTCGTAACGGTAGACGTCGAGTGTCACGGCATGGCTGCGCCCCGATGGTGTGTCGACCTCGAGCGTTCCGCTGCGGATCGTCGAAGGCAGGTGGACCGTGATTCTCTGGTCCGACCACAAATCGATCGCAGGATCCGTCGAGGCGATGCGGTGGAGCGCGCCCAACGAATCTGTGGCGATCAGCGCGCTGTCGGGCGATCGACTGCCGAAACGAGCCCCATCCAGCACGACAGGTCCACCGACCAACGTAGCGACCTCGCCGTGTGTGATCGAGGGCCGGGACTCGGACACCGGGGAGGGCGAGCAGGAGACCACAACGAGCAGCAGTGCGAGCGCAAGGCAATTCGTGGCTCTCAATTTCGACCAGACGATCATCATGTTGCGAACATGAGGGTCGCAGCTCTGCTGGCCGTCGTTTGCGGTCTGGTTGCGTGCGGCGGATCGGGCACTGTCGCGACCGCGCCCGCGTCGAACCGCGCGACTCCGAGCCAAACGCAGGTTGGCCACGTGTCGATCGGCGGCCTGGCGCGGCCATACGTCGTCTTTCAGCCGTCTTCGCTGAGCGCCCGCCAGAAGGCTCCGCTGCTGGTCGCGATGCACGCCTACACCACTGACGTGGGCTGGATGGAGAGCAACACCCACTTCGACGACCTCGCCGCTAGGGCCGGGTTCGTCGTCGTGTACCCGCAGGGCATCGGCAATGCCTGGAACGCAGGGCGCTGCTGCGGTCACGATGCGAACGACGACGTCACCTTCATCAAGGATGTCGTCGACCAGCTCGTCGCCCAGGGTCGGGTTGATCCGAAGCGCGTTTACGCGACGGGCATGTCCAACGGCGGCTTCATGGCGCAGCGCCTCGCGTGTGAGGCACCTGACCGTTTCGCCGCGGTCGCATCCGTCTCGGGATCGCTGGTGACCGATTCCTGCAGCCCGTCGAGGGCGATCTCAGTGCTCGAGATGCACGGCCTACAGGACGACGTCGTTCCGTACAACGGAGGCGTCGTGGGAGGCCTGGCCTACTTCCCTCCGACCGCTTCCAATATGCAGCAGTGGGCGACCCGCCAGGGGTGCACCGCAGGCCCGGCGACAACCACCGATGGCATCACGACGACCTCCACCTGGACGCTGTGTCGCGACGGCGCGACCGTGATGCTGGACGCCATCGCGGGGGCCGGCCACAGCTGGTTTTCACCGGCTGAGATGCAGGGTGAGCCGGACGCCTCGCAAACCGTCTGGAACTTCTTCAGCCACGCTCCGCCGCTGCCTTGACGCGGCGTGAGGGCCAGGACGCAGTCACATTGCTTGCAGTAGCTAACAACGCTTAACGGCCGACGCTAGAGGAATTCGCCCCGCGCACCGTTAGTCCAACGGGGTGGTGCGCCCAGTCGTCGCGTTCAGCGCCGTGAGCCGGTTCTACGGATCCCGGCGCGCCCTCGATGACGTCGACCTGACCCTCGAGAGCGGCGAGCTTGCCTTCCTGGTCGGCCCCAGCGGCGCCGGCAAGACCACCCTCTTGAAGCTGATCAACCGCGAGATCCGGCCCTCGACCGGTGAGGTCTGGGTCGCCGGGATGCCCGCCCACCAGCTGAAGGCCTCGCGGGTCGCCCAGCTGCGCCGGCGCGTCGGGGTCGTCTTCCAGGACTACAAGCTGCTGCCGCGCCTGACCGCGATCGAGAACGTCGCGTTCGGGTTGCAGGCCGGCGACCTCCGCGTCTCGGAAGACGAGGCTCGAGACCGCTCCCTCGACGCGCTCGAGGCGGTGGGTCTCGGCGACCGGGCGGACTCGTTCCCGCACCAGCTTTCCGGGGGCCAGCAGCAGCGAGTCGCCGTGGCCCGCGCGGTCGTCGCCCAGCCGCCGCTCCTGATCGCAGACGAGCCGACCGGCAACCTCGACCAGGAAACCGCGTGGGGGATCATGGACCTCTTCGAGGACATCGCCGCGTGGGGCACCGCCGTGCTGGTGGCCACGCACAACGTCGAGATCGTCACGCGTCTTCAGCGCCGGGTCCTGACCCTGGTCGAGGGCAGGCTTGTGCGCGACCAACCGGCCGGGCAGATCGGGAGGATGGCTTGGCTGGCAACGTCGTGAGGGCGCGCTTTCCCCGCCGCCGGCTGATCCAGACGGTGGTCGCGAACACGCTCCGCCGCGTCTTCCAGGGCGCCGCCCGGAGCTGGGCTCGGAACTTCGGGAGCAACGCGCCCGCCCTCGGCTCGATGACCCTGCTCCTGCTCATGTCCGGCCTGATCGGTCTGACCGGGTTTGCCCTGCACAACCTCGAGGTGACAGAAGCCAGCCAGGCGTCACTGCTGCACGTCTACCTGCGCGACGACGCCTCGATGAACGACGTCGTCACGCTGCTGAATCGTCTGTCCGCCGATCCTCGCGTGTCGTCCGTCGTCTTCGTCACGAAGGCGGAGGCGCTGCAGCGCGCAAAGCGCATTCCTGGGCTGCCAGACCTCGCCGATGCGACGGACAGCAATCCGTTTCCAGCGAGCCTTGACGTGCAGGTCAAGAACATCAACGACGTGGCTGCGATCGATGCGTCAGTCCGAGACAACGTGGCCGTTGACCCGACGTATCCGACGTCTTACGACCGCGGCGCGTACCAACGAATCCAGGCCGTTCTATTCGGAGCGGCGGTCGCAGGCGGGGCGTTCCTTGCCTTGCTTGGATTCGTCGCTGTGATGGTGACCGTGAACAGCATCAAGATCGCGATCCATTCGCGACGGGACGAGATCGCGATCATGCAGCTGGTCGGCGCGCCTCGGTGGATGGTGCGCGGGCCTTTCGTGGTCGAGGGCGCCATCACCGGCGTGCTGGCCGGCGCGGTTGCTGCGCTCATCACTTTCGGACTCACCGCGGTCGGGATCTCGTTCGCGTCCGGAGCCTTCACGCAGTTTGCCCCCGGCGTGAGCATCGCTGTCGCCGGAACCGCGGCGGCGATAGTCGTTCTCGTCGGACTCGGCCTCGGCTCGGGTTCGTCGCTCATCAGCCTGCGGAGGCACATGGAGACGTGAGAGCGGCTCTTGTGGCGCTGGCGCTTGCCCTTCTCGTCGCCGGCGCAGACCGTTCGGGGGTGAGCGCGGATTCCACGCCGACCGACCCGCAGCAGCAGCTGGCGATCATCGAGCAGATCCGTGCGCAGCTCGGGAGCAACCTGGCCGACGCGATGGCCGCGCAGCAGCAGCTGCGCCAGTCGCTGCTGGACAACGCAGCCCAGCAGCAGGTCCTCCAGGGCAAGATCAGCGACGTCGAGGCGAAGATCGCCGACCTCAACTGGCAGATCGCGGACGCGGTCAGGCGCGAGGCGATCCTGACGCGGCAGATCGAAGCCGAGCGCGCGCAGCTGCGTCAGCTGAGCCGCGCGATCTATGTGGCGCCGGACTCGGTGCTGGTCGTCCTCGCCGAGTCGCGCAGCTTGAGCGACCTGCTGACCCGAATTTCCGATCTCAACGTGGCCGGCGCGCGCGCAGGCGAGATCAAGGGGCAGCTCACCGGCGACCTGAACGAGCTTCAGATACAGCGCAAGAAAGAAGAGGCTGCCCGCGCGGAGCAGATCAAGCAACGCGACCTGCTCGACAAGGAGCTGGCGCAGCTGCAGGCCCTCCAGGCCCAGCAGGAGGAATCGATGGCGCAGCTGGACGAAAAGATCGCCGAGACGCGATACGAGATCGGCCAGCTGAACACGCAGTCAACCCAGCTGGCGCAGGCCGTCACCCAGATGCTGCAGCAGCAGCAGGACGCCATCATCGCGGCGGCGATGCAGGCGGTCTGGACCCAGGTCCAGCTCTGGACGCAGTCGAACAACGTCGGGCAGATCCCGACGAGCAGCGGGCACTCGACCCAGTACCGATTCATCTGGCCAGAGCCGACGGCTCAGATCTCGCAGCCTTTCGGCCCCAGCACGTTCTGGTTTGAGCCGCCGTACGGAAACTATCCGCACTTCCACACCGGGATCGACATGGTGGCGCCATTCGGGTCGCCGGCGTTCGCCGCCGATGACGGAATCGTCGCGCTGGTCGGCAGCTCGAGCAGCGGCTATGGAAACTACGTCGTGCTTGCTCACGCGGGCGGGTTGGACACCCTCTACGCGCACCTCTCGACGGCGCTGGTCAAGGTTGGGCAGCAGGTCACGCAGGGCACGCCGGTGGGCCTCGAGGGATCGAGCGGAAACTCGACCGGCCCCCACCTCCACTTCGAGCTCCGCATCAACCAGGTGCCGATCAACCCGACGCCGTACCTGCCGCCGGGAGCACCCTCGCCGTTCCGGGGTTAACCCCGGGAAGGGGCCGTCCGGTCCTCACCTAATATCGGACTGGTGACAGTGGACGTTTCGGCCGCCGACTTCCAGACCGCCGTCATCGATCGCTCATTCACGCAGCCGGTCGTCGTCGATTTCTGGGCGGAATGGTGTGCGCCCTGCCGGCAGCTGAGCCCGGTCCTGGAGCGTGAAGCTTCCAGGCATTCCGGCAAGGTGGAGCTCGCGAAGGTCGATGTCGACGCCAACCCGTCGCTGTCGCAGGCGTACGGAATTCAAGGCATTCCTGCGGTCAAAGCCTTTTCCGGCGGGAAGGTCGTGGCCGAGTTCGTGGGAGCACAGCCGGCGGCCGCGGTGGCGCGCTTCTTCGATTCCTTGCTCCCCTCGGAGGCTGAGCTGCTGGCCGAGAAGGGCGACGAGGAGTCACTCCGCGCGGCTCTCGAGCTTCAGCCGGACCACGCAGGCGCCGCGATCCGGCTCGCGCGGATGCTTCACGAGCGCGGCGCAAGCGAGGAGGCTCTCGACTTCCTCGAAAAGGTCCACGGCAGCTTCGCCGCCGATGGCCTGGCCGCGCGGATCCGGCTGGAACGCAACGGGGCGCCAGATCTCAGCGGCGCCTTCGCTGCGCTGGACGCGGGCGAAGACGAGCGAGCCCTGGACGCTCTGATCGAAACAATCCCCCGAGCGCGCAACAGCCGGGACGAGATCCGGCGGGTGGTCGTGGGCATCCTGGACGAGCTCGGCCTCGACCATCCCGTCGCCACCCGAGCGCGGGCGCGGCTCGCGTCAGCCCTTTACTGACCAGAACCTGACCTGAATCTCCCCCTGGAAAGAGGGGCTTCAGGTTGGCCTCGGCCAGTTCGTGATTTGACATCGCAACCTGCACGGCACACGTTTATTCGAGCCCGCTGCCGATCTGGGCCGGGCCTTGAGACGTCGCGCGCAACCGTCGTCCAGATCGCGGTCGCACGCCACCACAACCAGGGGGATCAGATGAGGCTGAGATGGATCGTCCAGTGCATCGCAGTCGTTGCCGTCCTCGGACTTACGGTCGCGGCCACGAGCGCCGACGAAGGGACCCTCTCCTTCCGGGCCAAGCTGTCGGGGTTCCAGGAGTCCCCACCAAAGTTGAGTCCCAGCACCGGCACGTTTGAAGCCACCGTGACGGGCTCAACGCTCTCCTACAAGCTCACCTTCTCGAAGCTGTCCAGCGATGCGTTCATGTCGCACATCCATTTCGGCCAGGCAGCGGTCAACGGAGGAATCTTCCTGTGGCTGTGCGGGTCGGCCTCCGCGCCTGGCCCGGCAGGTACGCCCACCTGCCCCGCGGGTGGCGGAACCGTTTCGCGGACAGGTGTGAGCGCCGCCGACATACAGGCAATCGGTACGCAGAACCTGACGGCGGGAGATTTCGCCGGAGCGTTGAGCATCCTTCTGAACGGTGACGGGTACGTCAACGTGCACACCGTCAACTTTCCGGCCGGTGAGATCCGCGGCGCGGTGAAAGCGCAGCGCGACTGAGCGACTCGACTTGGCGAGCCCTGGCGACGGATCCTGGCGTCCGCCGGCCAGGGCTTGCTGCGGTGTGACTTTGGTCCCAGTCAGGCGCGAGCTTGAGGTTTACCCTGCCCAGACCAGTGGGTTCGACTGACTATCGGGTTTTGAGCTTGCGCACAGCGAGCACCGCGGGCACAGGGAAGCTTCACCTGGCGCGCGACGACGCGGAGGCGTCGCTGTGCGGAATCCCGCACACCGCCCTCGGTCCGGGCCGCCTCCAGGATGATTTCGTGTGCCTCGACTGCATTGACTGGCTCGTGAGGCGGCGAATGGTTTCCGGACAACAGCAGCGGGTCACGAAGCCGAAGGCCTAGTCCACTCAGGCCCGCGGCCGGAGCCAGCTTTCCTGGCCGGCCCTATGAGCCAGGTCGGTCCGATTGATCGCCTTCGTCTTCTCGAGGATCCGCCGCACATTGGCCTTGACGGTGTTCTCGCTTCGATGCACGCGAGCGGAGATCTCGCGGTTGGTCAGGCCCTCGACGATCAGGCGCAGGATGGTCAGCTCCAGGTCGCTCAGGTCGGGCTGCGGCCGTCGCATGGAGCCGGCCGGTATGGCCGCGCTTCGCCGTACGGTCGACGCGGGGCTGTCGATCGCCAGTGCCGCTATGCCGGCCAGCGTCTCGAAAAAGTCCAGCGAATCCGAGTCCCATTCGGCCACCGATCGATTGAACATCTCCAGGACGACGATGAAGGTGCCCCGGTTGCGCAGCGGGATGCGGACGTAGGTCTTGAACCCCTCCAGGGTGAAGAGCGAACGTCGCGAGTTTCGAGCGACGGTGTCCGCGATGACCCGCTCAGCCAGACCGAAGGTCGGCGTCCCGCTGGGCTGGCTGGCCGCGGCGGTGATCCGCTCCACGTACTCGGCCATCGCTCTCTCCGCATCGTCTGTGACGACCATGCGAGACGTGGTCGGATCTGGGTTCATGACTTGCGCGACCCACGTGCCCGCCTCGATTCGGCTCAGGTTCTGGGTCACCGTCGTCAGCACGGCGTGGATGTCGGGCGGTGTGCGCGCAAGCTCATCGGAGATCTGGGCCCAAACCGCCTCCCCGGTACGTCGACTTCGATTCACGACTCGACCCTGAGGTTCCGCATCGGACCTTGCAGTGACTCAGAGATGGACGTGGCGAGAGCTAGGTCACATACCCGGCGAGGTGCATCAGCGCGTCCGGGTCGAGGACCGTTATGCCGCCCCCGCCGGTGCTGATCACGCCTTCGCGGCTGAGCTTGCGGAGCGTGCGTGCCACCACCTCGCGAACCGAGCCGGTAGCGTCGGCCAGTGATTGGTGGGTCACGGCCAGGCGGAGGCCGGCGCGCAGAGGCCCGGCCAGGCTGGCTCGCTCGATGATGTCCCGCGCCACCCTGGCGCGCACGGTCATGAACGCGCTGGCGGCGAGGACCCGGAACGAGTGCCGCAGGCCGTGGGTCGCTTCGTCGAGCAGCGCCTGGGTCAGGTCGGGGCTGCGGTGGATGAGCGCTCGTACACGCTCTGGCTGCATATGGAGCAGCGTCGTGGGCGCGATGACCTGGATCCTGACCAGCGCGGTCGACTCGCTCTCCACCGTTCCGATCACGTTTCCCGGGCCCAGGTAGCCGACCGTGAGCTGGCGGCCGTCCGCCGCGGAGAGGTAGTAGCGCAACGCGCCGGCGACTATCAGGGCGAGCCCGGCTCGGGCGGGCGTTTCGATGATGCTCCCGGTCGGGTAGGCGACGGAATGCCCGGACTGGATCAGCTCGCCGACCAGCTCAGGCGAGAGGCGCGCGAGAAATCCCCTCTCCGCAACGCCGGGCGGCAGTTCCAGAGGAGTGGCGCCGCGTCCGACGCTCACCTGACTCGATCCGGTTGCCTGCATTCCCTCCCCCAACCCGACGATTACTATCAGTCATGATAGCTCCATGAGAGATAGATCCGCCGAATGGCTCAGCACGCGGCAGGCCGCGGCGGCGCTCGCGGTCAGCGAGGCATCCGTCCGCCGATGGAGCGACGCGGGGGCACTTCCGGTTCGGCGAGTCGGTAAACGAGCGGAGCGTCGCTTCAGGCCCGAGCACGTCGAACGGTTCGTGGTGCCCGGCCGAGGATCAAAGGCAAGGGACAAAGGCCGGGTGCCTCGCCTGGTCGTAGGCGGGCGGCCGGTGTCCGTCGGTACCCACCTGGCTGCTTTCTACGACTCAGACGCGGGGCGGGTCAGGCTGACCCTTCCCTTTCTCGCGGAAGGACTGGCCGCGGGCCAGCCGTGCTTCCTTTTCGCTCATGGCGAGGAGCTGGCGAGCTACCTCTCGGCGCTTGGTCAATCTCCCGGAGTCGACGTCGACAGCGCGATCGAGTCGGGCTTGCTGGTCATCGGACGCGCCCCTGGCAAAACCGTTCGGGAGGCTCTCGACTACTGGGAAGAGGCGCTGTGGGCAGCGCTCGACGCCGGTGCGGTCGTGGTTCGGGGCGTGGGCGAGATGGCGTCAGAGCGCGAGGGCTTCGTCTCGGAGAAGGAGATGTTGACGTACGAGGCAATGATCAACATGACCGTCAAGCGCTTCCCCTGCGTCGTGATCTGTCAGTACGACGTCAGGAAGTTTTCCGGACAGGCTGTCCTCGAGGCGCTGCGGGCGCACCCCGACGTCGTCAGCCTTCCTCTCGGGCTGCTGCTGAAGTAGCCGGCCGGCCTTGCGGGCCGGCATCGACAGGTGCTTCTATCATTGGTGATGACGCAGAGGGGAGTAGCTCCCTCGCCGATCCCGTCAAGACGGTGTCAACCACCCGGGACGGCGGCGGGCGACGTGCCCGCGGCAAGACCTCTTGTCGAACAAAGCGATGGAGGTCTTTGTGGGCAGAACGATTCTGTTACCGATTCTCTTGATCGCCGTGACCGACGTGGCCCTGCAGCTCGACAACGCGCTGGCCATCTCGTCGGTTGCGTCAGGCGTGCCACCAGGCCAGCGGTTCCTGGTGCTCGGCGGCGGGGTTCTGCTGGCGGCGGCGTGCCTCTTCGGGTTCACGCTGATCGGCTCGACGCTCATCGAACGAATCGCGTGGCTCAAGCCGGTCGCGGGGCTTGCGCTCCTGTTCATCGGAGGCCAGCTGATCTGGTCGTGGTTCCGCGCGTGACCGCGTAATTGCTCGCCTACGTTTTCGCGCATCGTCATCTTCGCGAAGCCGACCAGCGCGCCTACGAGAACGCGCTGCGCGAGTTCCATGCCCGCCTGGCCTCTGCGCCGCCCAAGGGTTTCGTCGCTTCGTGCACCTACCAGATCGCCGGCGCCTACAGCGACTGGTACCTGGTCGATGACTCTGCAGCGCTCGATGCGCTCAATGAAGCCGCGGTCAGCGGCGAGGCCGGCGCGGCTCACGACATCGCCGCCCACATGGCGACCGACGGCGTGGGCAGGCTGCAGACGCTCGCGGCGGGCAAGGCCGATCTGGATGCCCCTTGGGAGATTCGATTCGCAAAGCCTTCGGGCATGAGCTACGGGGAGCTCTACTCTCTGCTCCAGAAGTGGACCGGCCTGCCGGGCGTGAGCCTGTGGCGCCGGATGATGGTGCTGGGGCCGCCGCCTGAGTTCAGACTCGTCGCAGCCTCGGCCATCGACCTGCCGGCCGGCCTGAGTCCGGAGGCAGTGGCCCGCCGCCGAATCTGATCGGACCCTGCGCGTAGGAGGAGGCCTGGCGTCGCGCCGCTCAGCTCAGCGGCCGACTGCCTCTCGCATGTTGTTGAGATGCCGGTCGAGGTGGCCGCGCGCCCCGGCGAGCCGGCCCACCGACATCTCCGCCCCTCCGCCCGGTCCGAACTCTGCCGACCTGGCGAAGTCGGCTTCGGTGAGCGAGCGCAGCAGCTGCGTGAGCTCGGCGATGTTTCGGTTGGCGAGCTCGATCACCTCGCCGCGGCTGATCCCGGCCACTTCCGCCGCCTTGCGACCATTCCCCGCGTCGTGCTCTGCAGGGCTGCCGGGCACGTCGCGGCCCTCTCGAATGGTCCGAATCCACCCTGCGGCAACCTCGTGACCCCACGCGATGTGATGCGCGACCACCGCCACGGACCAGCCTTCCGGCGTGCAGACCCGGCCCCATTCTTCGTCGGAGCACGTGCCCACAAACTCGACGAGCTCCGCATTCGCCTCCACCATCTCCGCGGCGCGAGTCGCCCCATCCTTGACCGGAGTCTGCTGCGCCATCTAGTTCCTCCTCACGGACGCCCGGGTTTGGCAATTCAAGGGCGGCGATGACCGCACTCCCCATGACGAGCGCCACAGCCGCACCTGCCGCAGCAGCTCGAGTTCGGACAACTCCGCCCGTTCGGTCATCGCCGAACGCACAATAGATCTATCTTTCGGACGATGTCAACCAGCAAAGACGCTGTGTCCATCGCGCAGCTGGCCCGCACGCTTCTGGTCTCCTGGGACACTCGTGACCTGGTCAGCGCGAATGAGTCGGTCCTCCGAATCGTGCGCGTGGAAGGGACGATGGACTGGCACCGGCACGAGGAGGACCAGCTGTTCATCTGCTGGGAGGGCCGCTTCACGATCGAGCTCGAGGGGTCCGAGGTCGTGGACCTGGAGCAGGGCGACGTCTTCGTCGTGCCGCGGCGCACTCAGCACAAGACGTCCTCGTCAAGCGTCGCCATCGCGCTCATGTCGATCGGCCTGCACACGATGGCGCGCGGCTAGCTGCTGCGCCGTCCTGTGGCGGCCCCGTGCCGCCGGCTGGATCCGTGTCCCTGACGCGCGCTCTTCAGGCGCCGCGGGCGCTGCACCAGCTCGCCTGCGCAGTTCGGGCAGACGTGGCCGTGCGTATCGGAGCACGACTTGCAGAATGTGCACTCGTAGCTGCAGATGTAGGCGATCCCGTCCGGCTCGAGCTGCTTGCCGCAGGTCTCGCACTGGCCCCGCATCTCCAGCCCGAGAAACTCCTTCAACATCCAGTTCAGGTCCGGAAGCTCCGGCTCGAGCTCAAATCCACCGGAGGCCGGCAGCCTGACGAGGCCGGCGCCTCGAAGGCTCAGCAGATGTTCGTGGACGGTCGACTTGGCCAGGCCTAGCTGATCGCTGATCTGCGCCACGCTGGCGGGACCGGTCGCCAGCCGCCGCAGGATCCGCAGCCTCGTTCCATCCCCAAGCGCGCGATAGATCGCGATCAGCCCGAGGTCGGGTGCCGTGAGCTCAGCATCGAGGCGGCAGGGATAGACGAAGACCTTGCGCCGCCCGTGGTCCAGCACGAGCGTCCACGGTCGGTGAACCAGGCTGGGCACGAAGATCACCCCGGTGATTCCCGGCTCCGGCCGGTACATCAAGCCTCGGGTCAGGCGCTCGACCACGCTCTCGATGCCCCTGCTGTCGGCGAGCTGACGGCCGACCTCGAGGGCGTCGCGCTCGAGCAGATCCGCGGCGCCGGGCCCCGCGTACAGATCGGGTGGGAGATCCTGCAGCGCGTTGAGCACGAGCCCTCGCAGCTCGGTCGCCGAGAGGAGGAGCAGCGGCTCGACCTCGTCCTGGCGACCCTCCTCCGCGCTGAGCCTGCGCAGCGGGGTGACCGCCGCCTTGTCGCCCGCGGCCACGGACCGGTAGATCGCCGCCTCGTCCCCCCGGCCCGACGCCCCGTCGAAGCCGAGCATCGTGAGCTTGAGCTCTGCGGGCGGCATCCGCTCCAGCCGGTCCAGAACGCCCGCGATGTCGTGCGTCAAGTCATCCTCGGCCGCGATTCTCGCCGCGAGAGCGGACCACGGGTCGCCGTGCGGCGTACGCAATCGCGACGACGCTCTCACCACCGACTGCGGTAGTCCGCGCCTTGACGCTCGCGCAATCTCCGCGCCCCTCTCGAAGTTGTCGAAGGGCGGAGCGCCGTTGAGGATGAGCATGCAGACGAGCGCTTCCAGCCCGGTGCCGTAGCTGACGACCGCTTCCAGGCGGCGGGTTCCGCTCCGGTCGATGACCTGAGGGACTTGCGCCTTCGGCATGCTGGGATTATCCTAACGTACGGTGTTTCCCGAACGATCGGCAACTACCGATGCGCGGTGGGCGTCGCAGCCTCTGCGGCCGGCGCCCATCTCCCTCCCTGGGAGGTCAGCCGCCAGCGCTGAGTAAGTCCTGCCGCCGGCGCACTCTCGCCCCGCACCCCGGGAAGAAGGCGGCAGGAAGAGCTTGAGAGGTCGTCCCTATGTCTATAGGCGCTCCCTTCCGAGTGATCGCGTTAGCCGCGGCAGCCGCCTTCGCCGTGTCCGCATGTGGTGGCGGTGGCACTCCAAGCGCCGCCCTCGCGCCCGCGGACAAGCAGATCTATCGCGCCAACGACGTGACCGAGCCGAACAGCTACGACCCGGGCCAGCAGACGTACACGTATGAGGCCGCGGTCGGAAGAAACGCGTTCGAGCCCCTGCTCAAAGCACGGACCGACCTGAGCGACGTCCAGCCCGCCGCCGCGCAGAGCTACAGCGTGTCGAGTGACGGCCTCACGTACACCTTCCACCTGCAGCCCGCGGCCAAGTGGAGCGACGGGCAGCCGGTGACCGCCGCCGACTTCGTGTACGGGTGGCAGCGGCTGCTGAACCCGGCGCTGGCCGCCGGCTACGTCGACCCGTTCTTCGACAACACGGTGGCGGGAGGCCAGAACTACGGCACGGTCGACCAGAGCAGCGCAAGCGCGATCGACAGCTACCTGCAGGCCCTCGGCCTGTCGGCTCCTGACAGCACCACGTTCGTGGTGAAACTCCAGCATCCCGCGCCCTACTTCAAGTGGGTCGCGACGCTGTGGGTCGGAGCGCCGATCCGAAAAGACGTCGTCGAAAAGGCCGCCGGCGGCGCGTTTCCGTCGACGGACACGACCAAGGCGGAAGCCTGGGCGAACAACGCGGCCACCATTGTCGGCAACGGCGCTTTCAAGCTGTCGGAGATCGTTGCCAAAGACCACGTCACGCTGGTTCCCAATCCGAACTACTGGGGCGGCTCGCCGAAGATCCAGCAGCTCGTGTTCGAGTTCATCGCGGACGGCAACACGGCGATCTCCAAGTACCAGACCGGGGCGCTCGACCAGATCAACGTTCCGACCGCCGATGTCACGTACGTCCGCGGCGATCCGGTGCTGAGCAAGCAGGCCTACCTGTGGCCGGAGCTGTCGGTGTTCTGGATGACGTACAACACGAAGAAGGCGCCGCTCGACAACCAGAAGGTCCGCATGGCGCTGGCGAAGTCGATCGATCGCGACAAGCTCGCCAATGACGTGCTCCACGGCACGGTCAAGTCCACCCTGAGCTTCATTCCCAAGGGCATGACGGGCTACGACGGCTCGGACACGTCCCAGAGCTTCGATCCCGCGGCAGCGAAGGCGCTCCTCGCCTCTTCCGGGACGTCGACCGCCGACCTGAGCCAGCTCAAGCTGCTGACTCGCAACACGAGCGGCAGCAAGATCGTCAACCAGTTCGTGGTCGACCAGTGGAATACGAACCTCGGCACCAACATCCAGCTGGACGTCATCGACAGCAAGACCGTCACGACCCGAATCCGCAAGGCGAACTTCGACATCTATGGCGCCGACGGATGGGGCGCCGACTACCCCGACCAGCAGGACTGGTTCGACGTGTATGTCAGCGCGGCGTGCCACGGCCTGAACTGGGGCTGCCCGACGCTGCCTGGCTACGACGCGCTCGTCCAGAAGGCTGACACCGAGCTGGACCAGGCGCAGCGCAACAAGGACTACGCGGCGGCGCAGAAGATGCTGATCGACCAGGCGGCCATCGGCATCCTCTACCAGCAGTACGAGTACGACCTGGTCAAGCCGTACGTCGGCAACCTGAAGATCACGCCGTTCGACGACGAGTGGCTGCCAGGAGACCAGAACTACGTGTCCGCGTACATCAAGCAGCACTAGGAGCGGACGCTTTTGGCGACAGCGGTAGGGCGCCCCTCACCGGGCGCCCTGCGCAGCAGCCGCTTGCAGGTCATCCTCGGCTGCCGCAGCGTGCGCCTGGCGCTGTTCGTGATCAGGCGCGTGCTGTGGATGCTGCCGATCGCGTTCTTCGTGATCGTCATCACGTTCGTTCTCATGCACCTCGCCCCGGGAAGCCCGTGGGATCGCGCGGGAGGACGGCAGCTCTCGGCGGTCGTCGTCAACGACCTCAACGCGCGGTACGGCCTCGACAAACCGGTCCTCCAGCAGTTCGAGCTCTACGTCTGGAACGCGGCTCACTTTGACTTTGGCCTTTCGTATCAGTACGAGGGCAAGTCCGTCACCAGCCTGATCGGCGGGAGCTGGGGCTACACCGCGACCCTCGGCACCCTCGCCTTCGCGTTGATCGTGCCGGTCGGCATAACCCTCGGCGTGCTCGCGGCCCTGCGCCAGAACCAGCGCGCGGACTACGTGACCATGGGTTTTGCGACCGTCGCGGCCTCGTTTCCGAACTTCGTCGTCGGGTCCTTGATGGTCGTGGTTTTCGCCGTGCTGATGTATCGAGCGACTGACGGCAACTTCGCCTTGCCCGCGGCCGACTTCGGCCTCGACGCCCACCTGATCCTGCCCGTGATCACTCTGTCGCTTCTCCCCATCGCGTACACGGCTCGCCTCACGCGAGCGAGCACCCTGGAGACGCTGCGCCAGGACTACATCCGGACCGCCTGGGCGAAGGGTCTGAGCGAGCGCCTGGTGGTGATTCGCCACGTGCTGAAGAACTCGTTGATACCGGTGATCACCACGCTGGGTCCGACATTCGCCTACCTCGTCACGGGGTCGGTCATCGTCGAGACCGTCTTCAACATTCCGGGGATCGGCCGCGCGTTCGTCGTCGCGGTGACGTCTCGGGACTATCCGATGATCCTCGGCACCACCGTCCTGTTCGCGATCGTCATCGCGGTGGCCAACCTGGTCGTCGATATCGCGTACGCGTTCATCGACCCCAGGGTGAAGGTGAGCTGATGGCCGTCGCGGCACCGGTGGTCCAGCAGGCGAGCGATTGGGAGCTCGGCGAGCGCCAGATCGGATTGTGGACCGACGCGTGGCACCGGTTTCGCCGCAATCGAGTGGCACTCGCCGGCCTGGTCCTGATCGGGATCCTCATCCTGGTGGCGATCGCGTCGCCGCTTCTCGCGAACCTCGGATGGATCGACAATCCGCTGAAGCAGGACGTGGCCAACATCGAGGTCGGCCCCGGTCAGGCCGGCCACCTTCTCGGTTCCGACCAGCTCGGCCGCGACACGCTCAGCCGTCTCATGTTCGGGAGCCGGATCTCCCTGTCGGTGGGCATCCTCGTCCAGGGCAGCATCCTGCCGATCGGGCTCGCGATCGGCCTGACCGCCGGCTACTTCGGCGGCCGCATCGACAACCTGCTCATGCGGTTCACCGACGTCTGGTACGCGTTCCCGGACCTGATCTTCGTCCTGGTCCTGGTCTCCGTCTTCGGGCCGAGCCTGCTTTCGATCTTCGGGGCGATCGCGCTGGTGAACTGGGTGGGCCTGGCCAGGCTCGTCCGCGGCCAGGTGCTGGCGATCAAGGAAAAGGAGTTCATCGACGCGGCTCGGTCGGTCGGCTCGCCGCCGATGAAGCTGATCGTTCGCCACCTGCTTCCCAACTCGCTCGGGCCGATCATCGTCACCCTTACCTTCGGCATTCCGCAGGCGATCTTCCTCGAGGCGACGCTGAGCTTTCTCGGCGTGGGCATCCAGCCGCCTACTTCGACGTGGGGGCAGATGGTCAACGACGGCTACGAGGCGATCTACGCCAACCCGACCTCGGTGGTCTTCCCGGCGCTCGCCATCGGCCTGACCCTGCTCGCCTTCTCGTTCATCGGCGACGGGCTACGCGATGCGCTCGACCCCCGGATGCGCCGCTGACGTGGGCGGGCTCGAGATGCGGATTCGTTGTGAGCGGTGCAGCGCTCCGCTGCGACCAGACGACGTGGCCTTCATCTGCAGCTACGAGTGCACCTATTGCGCTGCCTGCTTCGAGATCGTCGAGCATCGATGTCCGAACTGTGGAGGCGAGCTCTCGCGCCGCCCAAAGCGGGTCCCGGCGATGGACTGCAGCATCAGCTGAGCGCGGGCTGCTCCCGCGTGCGAACGCGGGTCAGGCGAAAGGCGCGTCGCGCAGGCCGATCTCTCGGCCCAGCTCCATGGCTCGGCGCTCGTCCGTTGCCGCCTCGCCGGCGCGGTTGAGACTGCGGAGCGCCAGCGCGCGATCGTTGAGGGCGCGGGCCAGCGAGGGGCGCGCCCCCATCCGCTCGAAGAGCTCGATGGCGCGGTCGAGGTCGACCATGGCAGCGCTCGGGTCCGTTGCCGCCTGTCGCGCGAAGCTCCGCGCCCGACCCCACAGCGTCTGCGCCTCGCCGTAGCGGTCGTGCATCGCCCGCGCGCCGGCCAGCGCTGCGTCCCACCCGGCCACCCCGCCAGGAAAGTCGCCCAGCTGGGCCCGAGCCGACCCGAGAAGGGCGTGCGTCAGCGTCTCCATCGGCGCCATGTTCGTGACGCGGCACAGCTCCCTGCCTCGCTCCAGCGGTCCCTTGGCCGCGCGCGGGTCTTCGCGGGCCAGGCTTGCGGCGCCGTACATGACGTTCGAGGCGACCACGCACGCGTACGCGCCGAGATCCTCCGAGCGGCTGGCGCATGCGAGGGCCTGGGCGCGGGCCTTTTCCGTCTCGCCGCGCTCGAGATGAAGTCCGGCTTCCGCGATGTCGGCATCGACGCGAGCGATGTGATCGCCGCTCGCGGCAAAGTTGTGCGAGCGAGCGATAGTCCGCTCGGCCGCCTCGAATTCTCCGAGCCGCGCGTACGTGAGGGCAAGGTAGTCAGAGATGATCGCGGTCGAAAGGGAGTCTCCCTTCGCCTCTACCTGTTCCAGCGCCTCCCGCATCTCACGCGCGCCTTCGCGAAGGTCGCCCGTGAAGGCGACGTACGAGCCCATCAGCGCTCGCGGCAGGGCAACCGCCTCAGGATCGGCAAGCAATCGGCCCAGCTCCGCGCCACGCTCGAGCGCGTGCTTCAGCTGTGGGCTCGATTCGGGAAGCTCGCCTCGCTGGCGGCGCAAGAACGCAATCCAGAAGTAAGCCTCGGTCAGCAGACCTGGATCACTCGGAGCGGCGCCGCTCACGGCCTGCTCGAGCAGGTCGATGTCCGTCCCCGGCTGCGTGTACGCCCAGCCGGCTTTCGCTCCGCCGACGGCAGCCCGGAGCTTGACCTCGCCCTGCGTCTGGTCGGCAAGCGCGCCCGCCCGCGCGAAGAAACCGACAGCCTCCCAGTGCGCGAAGCGTTCCAGCGCATGCTGACCTGCGACGACGAGCTGCTCGGCTGCTCGCGGCGCGTCGCCCGCCTGCTCGTAATGCAGCGCGATCACGCCGGCCAGCTCCGGCTGGCGGTCGGGATGCAGCGCGATGATCGCCTCGGCGGCCAGTCGGTGCAGCGCCCGGCGGTCCTGCTTCAAGAGCGACGAGTAGGCCGCCTCCTGGACGAGAGCGTGGCGGAACAGGTACTCGAGCTCGGGCTCCACCGCCGCGATCTGGATGAGGCCGTTCGCCTCGAGGTCGCCGAGGTCGGCCCTGGTCGTCACGACGCTCTTCCCTCGAGCAGCCGCTCCAGCAGCGACACCGCGAACTGACGACCGATGACCGAAGCCACGCGAAGCGTCCGCTTGCTCTCCTGGGGCAGCCTGTCGATTCGAGCGAGCAGCAGGCCGTGAAGCGTGTCCGGTATCTCGACGCCGGCCACACGATCGGTCGCGATCCACCGATCGGATTCGCGCCTGACCACGCCGTGATCGACGAGCATCCGGATGACCTCTTCCACATAGAACGGATTGCCCTCGGCCTTCGCCAGGATCAAGTCTCGGGTCTCGGGGGGCAGCGACTCGATCTGCAGCAGGTTCGAGACGAGGGCGCGGCTGTCCTCCAGCGACAGCGGCTCCAGTCGAATCTCCGTCAGCGCGTCGCCGACCACTTCGCGCGCCCCGGCGATCAGGCGCCATCCGATGGCCCCACGCTCGACCCGCGAGGTGATGATCAGAAGCACCGACAGCCCGGCCATCGAGGGCACGAGCTGGAGCAGCGTGTCCACCGAGGCGCTGTCCGCCCAATGCACGTCCTCGCAGACCATGATCACCGGGCCGCGCGCGCTCACGGCCCGGAGCAGCATCACGAGCGACGCGACGATGCGTTTTACCGCCTCGACCTCGAGCAGCGACAGGCGCGCCTGCATGTCCGGAGCCAGCCGGAGCGATAGAAGGTGTCCCAGGTACGCGTACGGTTCGGGCCAATCGTCACCCACGAAGTCGCGAAGGCGCTCTTGCAGAGCCGCGGCGACGACCGAATCGTCCGCGGCGGCCGTCACGCCGATCAGGGACCGAACCATGTCGAGCACGAGGTGATACGGGATGGCCTCCCCGTACGAGAGGCACCGGCCTTCGATCCAGCGGAAGGAGACGTCTGACCGGGTGATGCGGGCATGCAGCTCCGCGAGCAGCCTGCTCTTGCCCAGGCCCGGCTCGCCCATCACAGCGGCCACCCGACCCTGGCCGGCGCGGACCACCTCGAACACGTTCTCGAGACGGGCGAGCTGGGCGTCGCGGCCGACCATCGGCGCGTCGAAGCCGACCAGGCCGCGCGTGGCCACCGCTTCGGCTCTGAGCCCAGTGATCTCGTACGCGTGCACGGCTTCGGTCTTTCCTTTCAGCTCAAGCAAGCCCACGTCGACCGCGTCGACGAGCGGGGCTACGAAGCGGTGCGTCGCCGAGGTCACGAGCACCGCACCTGGCCGCGCCATCGCCTGCATCCGCGCCGCTACGTTGACCGTGTCGCCCATGGCCGTGTATTCGTGCGCGACGTCGGTGCCGACGACTCCCACGACGACCGGACCGGTGTTGATGCCGACGCGGACCTGCAGATCAGCGGGCCCCGTCACATGGAGCGCCTCGTCGATGTCGTCGATCGCGCGGACCATGTCCAGGCCGCAGCGCACCGCGCGCTCTGGGTCATCCTCGTGCGCGACGGGAGCGCCAAAGAAGGCGAGAACCCCGTCACCCATGAGCCGCGCGACCGTCCCGCCGTAGCGCTCGACCGCCTGGTTCATGCGTCCCAGCGCCTCGCCCACCAGCGAGGTCCAATCCTCGGGGTCGAGCTGTTCCGCGATCGACGTCGAGCCCGCGATGTCCGCAAACAGCACGGTGATCGGCCGGCGCTCGCTCGACGCCAGCGGCTCGGCCGGCCTCTGGGCACCCTTCGTGCTCACGTTGTGAAGATGCTAGCCGCGAAACGCATACACGCCGTGCCGGACCGGCCTGGCGTGTGGTTCAGGACTTCTGCGGCGCGGGAAGGCGCACGGACCCGTCGGCAGCCACCTCCCAGTCCGGGTTGTAGGCGACCTCCCACACGTATCCCTCGGGATCGGCGAACGCGCCCGTGTAGCCGCCCCACTCGGCGTGACTTGCAGCGCGCACGATCGTTCCGCCTGCCCGTTTGGCAGCGCCGAGGACATGGTCGACCTCATCCGGCGAGCGGACGTTGTAGGCCAGCTCGACGCCAGGCGCGCCATGCCCGCCCAGAGCGGTCCACAGCCCGAACACCATTCCGCCGGCCTGGTAGAACGCAACCTCGTCATCGGGCTGGATCGCTCCTCTCCACCCCATCGCTTCGTAGAAAGCCCGCGCCCGCGCGAGGTCTCTAACGCCGAGTGTCACGAGACTGATCCGCTGCTCCAAGTGCGCTGCCAGTATCTCAGCGTCGCGGCCGGTACCGTCTTCGCCCCTGTGCTCGCGTGGGCCGATGTGGCTGCCTCGCGGACGGGGCAAGCGGCGCGGTTTCCTCGAGGTACAGCCAATCCCCCGCGTGCGCAAACAGCGAGGCGTCCACGGGACGGAGAGCAGGCGCTCCCTCGCGGCGCAGCTTGGCCCACTTCTCGTGATCATTCGCCGTCATGAACGTCAGGGCTCGGCCGGTGTTGCCGTTGCGAGCGGTCCGTCCGATCCGGTGCGTCAGCGCTTCGGCAGTGTCTGGAAGCTCGTAGTTGATCACGAGGCCGACGTGGCTCATGTCCAACCCACGCGACGCGACGTTCGTGGCGACGAGGACGTCCGCGCGCCGGCTGCGAAAGGACTCCATGACATGGTCGCGGGCAGGCTGCGCCATGTTGCCCTGCAGCTCGACGGACTTGTGACCCAGGCGCTGCAGGTCGCGGTTCAGCTTGCGCACTCCGTGCTTCGTGCGCCCGAAGACGATCGCGCCGCGATGCTGGCGGAGGATCTCGCTGAGCACCTGGAGCTTGGATCCGGGATCCGTCTGGACGAGTCCGTGCTCGAGCAGCGAAGGACCGTCGGTCAGGACGGTCACGCGAAGCGGATCGCGCAGGTGCTTGCTGATCGTTCGCGACACCCAGTCCGGGATGGTCGCCGACGCCAGGACGATCTGCGGGGAATAGGTCAGGCCGAGAATCTTCTCGATGTCCGGCGCAAAGCCGGCGTCGAGCATCTGGTCCGCCTCATCGAGGACGAGGTACTCGATGCGGCTCAGCGAGAACAGCTTGCGCCCGAACATGTCCAGGATGCGACCTGGTGTTCCGATCACGACATCAGTGCCCCGTTTCAGGCTCTGGGTCTGCTGGTGGTACCCGACGCCCCCATACAGCAGCGTGCTGCGGAGGCCCGAATCGAGGGACCGAAACACCGATTCGACCTGGATCGCCAGCTCACGCGTCGGCACCACGACCAGGCCCCGCGGTCCGGGACGGTCGAGCTCAAACCGCTCGATCAGGGGGATCAGGAAGGCGATGGTCTTGCCGCTTCCGGTCGGCGATTGAATGACGACGTCTCGACCCTCGAGGAGGGCCGGCATCGATTTGAGCTGGACGGGGTTGGGGATCTTGACTTCTTGCCGGCCCAGCGCGGCCAGAACGCGCGCGCTTACGCCGACCTCGGCGAATGTATTCAACGAAGCTCCAGGGTGCCTCTCTCTTTCTTCTTATTTGCCGTGAGCTACAGGACTCTGTGTTGCGACAGGAAGAGAGGACCCGAGCGGGCGACGCACTCGGGCGTCCTGGCGAGTCTACCGGATCGCCCCGTCCAACCGTCGGCGGAGGCGAGATTGGGCCCGTCAAATTGGTTGGCTACTGGCCGTAGCCGTGGCCCATAATCTGCGATCAACACCGCGCGCCTCCGTCGCGGTGATTGCGCTGGGAGTGATCAGTGGGCCGCAGCGGGGCAGTCCGCGTCCTGGGCTCTATTGCGCTCGCCATTTGCATGCTCATGCCCCCCGCCACGGCGGCCGCGAGCTCCGCCGCGAGCCCCAATCCCGGCAACGTAATAGCCCCGGTCGGGCAGGTCAAAGCGACCCTGGCCAGCCCGGGCAAGTACGAGAAACCGTCCGGGAAGGCAAAGCCTTTCCGCAGCAAGGATCCCACGGCTGAGCGCAAGGCCAAGCAAGAGGCGGACGCCGCGGGGCCGGGCCGGACCGCGTCACCGGCGCCGGCTGCTCCTGCCCCGGCAGCCCCCGGCCCTTACGCCGCGGCAATCTTCAACGGGCTGAACAACGTCGGTCTATCGGCCGCCGAACAGGGCTACCAGCCGACGCCTCCCGACGCAACGGGCGCGATCGGGCCCACCAGGTACGTAGAGCTCGTGAACGACCTGGTCGCCGTGTACGACCGAAGCAACCTCACGCGGCTGAGCTCGACCGACCTCGGCAGCTTCAGCACCGCGCCGTCCGGCACCACGCCCACCGATGTGCAGATCCAGTGGGATCCCCAGGGCAATCGATGGTTCACCGCGAACATCTCATTCAACTCCAACTTCACGTCGAACTACGTCCTCTTCGGGTGGTCGAAGACGGCCGATCCGAGCGACCTCGCGGCCGGCTGGTGCCACTACAGGATCCCGGTCGGCAGCAACATCCCCGACTTTCCCAAGCTCGGCCACGATGCGAACTTCGTGATGATCGGCGACAACGTCTTCGACGGCAGCAAGACGTCGCTCCCGTTCGTTACGGCGGAAATCTGGGCGGTGTCCAAGCCACCCGCGAGCCAGACCTCCTGCAGCGGTTCGGTGACCACGGCTCACTTTGGCGATGCCACCCACCCGTTACTGAACGCCGATGGCACGCTCGCCGCGACCATGGTGCCGGCGAACACGTTCGACTCCTCGGCGAACGGCTACATCGTCAGCGCTCATGACCCATCGACGAGCCCGCAGACGAAGGTGATGGTCTGGCACATGACCCCGGGGCCGAAGCTGGTGCAGAACGGCGACATAACGGTGGCCACCTACGGTGTGCCGCCGGGCGTGCCGCAGCCCGGCACCAGCTTTCTGATCGACAGCCTCGATGGCCGCTTCACGCAGGCCGTCGCGAACTTCGATCCGAGCGCCGGGGCCGAGGCGGTGTGGACCCAGCACACTGTGGCTGGTTCGGGCCGCTCCGTCGTCCGCTGGTACGAGTTCCTGCCCGGCTCGTTGACGATCCGCCAGCACGGTCAGCTCGCCAGCGCGACCGACTACTACTGGAACGCAGCCATCTCACCGTCATCGGCCGGCAACGACGCGATGATCGAGTACAACCGCGGCAGCTCCTCCCTGCTGTCCTTGATCGGTGCGCAGACCCGGACCAAGTCGACGGCGCTCGGTCAGATGGACCCAGGGGAGGTCGTCCTGGGCTCGAGCAGCGCCGCCGACCAGGAGACCCTGTTCCAGGGCAACTGCTCGCCCAACCCGTGTCGGTGGGGCGACTACTCGGGAGCAACGCCTGATCCGTTGAACCCGGGTGTGGTCTGGGGCAGCAACCAGATCGACGGTCCGGCGGTCTTCGGTCTCGGCCAGTGGTCGACGCAGAACTTCGCCATCACGACCAACGGGACGCCACCGACGGCGCCCGCGCCGCCGACCGGGTTGAGCGCGAACGCGGTCAGCTCGTCGCAAATCAGCCTGACCTGGAATCCCTCCACGGGGGCCGCCTCGTACAAGATCCAGCGTTCTCCCGACGGCAGCACCGGTTGGGCGCAGATCGGAACCAGCACGAGCACCAGCTTTGCCGACTCCGGGCTCATCGCCTCGACCACCTACTTCTACCGGGTCGTCGCCAGCAACAGCGTCGGCGACTCCGCGCCCTCGGCGGTCGCGTCGGCCACCACCGGGACGGTGGTTCCGTACAGCCAATCTCCGCAAGGCAGCTGGCTCGGCAGCTACGGCGCGGACGGCTACGCCCTGCTCAACTGGAACAGCGGCAGCGACCTCGTTTCGCTTGCCCAGTCCAACCTCGTCATCGACCAGGGCAGCCGCTACTTCTGGGCCAGCGGATCCACCGCGGTCCAGGCACTGCAGAGCCCTGACGGCACAACCCGCCAGGCCGCCACGATCTTCGACAACAGCCAGGTCCGCATGCACCTGAGTTTCACGACCGCGTACAGCGGGATCATTCACATATACGCAGTGGACTGGGACGTGCTCGGCCGCCGCGAGATCATCACGGTCAGCGACGGCTCCGCGCCCAAGTCGGCGAACATCACCACCGACTTTTCGCTCGGAGCGTGGGTCAACGTCCCGATCAGCGTTGGGGCCAACGGCACGGTGACCATCACCGTCACGCAGACCGCAGGCATGAACGCGGTCGTTTCAGGAATCTTCCTTGGCGGTGCACCCCCCGCCCCATCGCCGCCGACCGGCGTGACGGCCAACGGCATCAGCGCGACGCAGATCAGCCTCGGCTGGACCGCCTCCAGCGGCGCCACGTCATACAAGGTCCAGCGTTCGCCGGACGGCAGCACCGGCTGGACCCAGGTCGGCACGAGCAACACGACCAGCTTCAGCGACTCCGGGCTCATCCCGTCCACCACCTACTTCTATCGCGTGCTCGCGAGCAACGGCCCCGGCCTATCGGCGCCATCGAGCGTGATTTCCGCCACCACGCAGGCGGGCCTGCCCTACAGCCAGTCGCCGCAGGGAAGCTGGGTGGGCAACTACGGCAACAACGGCTACGCCCTGCTCAACTGGAACGGCGGCAGCGACCTGGTGTCGCTCCCTCAATCGAGCCTGGTCGTCGACCAGGGCAGCCGCTACTTCTGGGCCAGCGGGTCGACGGCGGTCCAGGCCTTGCAGAGCCCCGACGCGTCCACCCGACAGGCCGCCACGCTGTTCGACGCCAACCAGGTCAGCCTGCACCTCACCTTCTCGGCCGCGTACAACGGCAGCATCCACGTCTACGCCGTGGACTGGGACGCCCTGAACCGGCGTGAGCTCATAACCGTGAACGACGGCTCCGGTCCGCAGACCTCCAACATCACGACCGATTTCTCGCAGGGCGCGTGGGTCAACGTGCCGATCAACGTCGCTGCGGGCGGCACCGTGTCGATCGTCGTGGCTCGAACCGCCGGTCTCAACGCCGTGGTGTCCGGAATCTTTCTCGGCGCATCGCCTCCCTCCGCCCCGCCGACAGGACTCGTCGCCACCGCTGTGAGCACGTCCCAGGTCAACCTCACGTGGAACGCGTCGAGCGGCGTGAGCTCCTACAAGATCCAGCGCTCGCCGGACGGAAGCGCGGGCTGGGCCCAGGTCGGCACGAGCACCACGACGACGTTCAGCGACTCGGGCCTGAACCCCGCGACCGCATACTTCTATCGCGTCCTCGCCGCCGGGGCGAGCGACTCGGCTCCGTCCAACGTGGCGTCGGCCACGACGCTGTCCGGCCTCGGGTACAGCCAGGCTCCGCAGGGCACGTGGGTCGGCGCCTTCGGTGCGGATGGCTACGCGCTGCTTGGCTGGGGCAACGCCAACCTGGTCTCGCTGCAGCAATCCAGCCTCGTGATCGACCAGGGTGCGCTGTACGAATGGAACGGTGGAACGACCGCTGTCCAGGCGCTGCAGAGCCCGGACGCAAGCACCCGCCACGCCGCCACGGTCTACGACGGCAGCCAGGTCCGCCTGCACCTCACATTCTCGACGGCGTACAGCGGCACCCTCCACCTCTACGCGGTGGACTGGGACGCCAGGGGCCGCCTCGAGAACATCACCGTCGACGACGGCTCAGGTCCTCGCACCGCGACGATCGCCACCGACTTCTCGCAGGGCGTCTGGATCAACGCGCCGATCAACGTCGGCGCCGGCGGCACGGTGACCATCACCGTGACGCAAACGGCCGGACTCAACGCGGTGCTCTCGGGGCTCTTCCTCGGCGGCGCGCCGCTTGCGCCGCCACCGCCAACCGGGCTGAGCGCGAACGCAGTCAGCTCTTCGCAGATCGGTCTCAGCTGGGCGGCGTCCAGCGGCGCGACCTCGTACAAGATCCAGCGCTCCGCTGACGGCAGCACCGGCTGGACCCAGGTCGGCACCAGCACAGCGACGACCTTCACCGATTCCGGCCTGGTCCCGTCGACCGCGTACTTCTATCGCGCACTGGCCAGCAATGGTCCTGGCCTCTCTGGCCCATCCAACGTTGCCTCGGCCACGACGTCCGCCGGACTGCCGTACACGCAGGCTCCGCAGGGCACGTGGGTCGGCACCTACGGCGCCGGCGGTTATGCGCTGCTCGGCTGGAACAACAGCGATCTCATCTCGCTATCCCAGTGCACCCTCGCTCTGGACCAGGGCGCGCACTTCGAGTGGACCGGATCGACCACGGCCGTGCAGGCGCTCCAGAGCCCGGACGCCACCACCCGCCACGCGGCCACGGACTATGACGCCAACCAGGTCCGCCTCCACCTGACGTTCTCGTCCGCCTTCGGCGGCAACCTTCACCTCTACGTGCTCGATTGGGACGCGAAGGGCCGCCGCGAGATCATCACCGTGAACGATGGCTCAGGTCCGCAGACCGCCAACATCAACACCGACGTCTCCCTAGGCGCGTGGGTCAGCGTCCCGATCAACGTCGCCGCCGGTGGCACGGTGACCATCACGGTGACGCTGACCGCAGGGCCGAACGCGGTCCTGTCCGGGATCTTCCTGGGCTGACCCGGTTCGCCTAGAAGGCGGGCACCTCCAGCACACCGCCGAGGTTGTCGTGCAGCCCCGGCAGCCTGCCCACGTACGTGAGCCAGATCCGCGATGCGTCCGAGGATGTCGCGATCCCGTTGAGCTTTGCTCCGCCAAGGCTCCGGCCGTTCGGCTTGATCCGGCGCACGGAGACCACCGAACCGTCCTGGCCCATGCGCGCAACCGTTCCGTTGCCGCGATTGCAGACGTAAAAGTCAGAGTTCTCTTCGAGCGTCGTGTTGCTCGCCCAGTTGGGATGCTCGGTTTCGATGTGCACCGGGGCGAGGTCGACCGGCTCGTCGAGCGCCGACGACGTGATCGTCCGCGCCGTGGTCGGCATGAAGACCTGGCTCCCCGCGGCTCCACCGGTCTGGAGGCCGAGGGCAAGTATCGAATTGTCGAACGGCTGGCTCACGAAGAGGACGATTGCATTCGCGTAGTTCACGATCGCGCCCAGGCGCGGCGTCGCCACCCTTGCGCCATCCTCGCCCTGGTTGTCGCCCTCGTCGTTGCCCCACTGCTGTCCGTCGAGAGGCTGGACCGTTGCCGCCGGGGCAAGCCCATCGAGGCCCTTGCCGGTGTGCTCCTGAACGATGCTGCCGTCGGCGACGATCACGCAGAACACGGCCCGGGTGCTTCCATCAGCCGAATGCCCGAGAAATGCCGTGCCCACGGCTGCCTTGTCCAGCGCGCCGGGGATGACCTGGGCCGGCTGGCGTCCGGTGAGGTTTCCGAAATACACGCCACCGGTGAGCGCGTTGGGCGCTCCCTTCAGCGGGCGGCCGTCGGGGTCGTCGATCGTCGAGGTGCCAGGACCGGACAGACCGTAGGGCGCGTTGGCAGGCCAGAGCCGGCCGAACGCGTTGTTGATGGAGATTCCGAGAGGATTGCTCACACCGGTCTGAGCGGCCGTCACCGCACCCGGGTTGTAGAACCCGTTGCGCCACGTCGGGCTCTGCGCGCTGTACATCTGGAGCGCGCCGCCCAGGGCAACCGCCTGGTCCCCCGCGCTCGCAAACATGGGCGGCACTTCGAGGATGGCGCCGCCACGCGGATCGACCGAAAGAAACGAGCCTGACAGCTGGTCGGGGTTCGCGATGGGCGCCCCGAAGTTGGACGTGCTGCCGACGACAAACCGGACCGGATCCAGCACGCGACCAGGCTGAGTGAACGCGGCGAGAGTCGGGTTGTCGTGGATGGGGCCGCCAGGGAGAAACGTCCCGACGGGGGAAATGCCGGATGCGCCCGGAATGCCGATCGCCACCACTCGAGCATCGATCGCGACCGCCTGCTGGGTCTCCCGCGCGAACAGCGCTCTGGGTCCAAGAACGGTGGCGGCGCCTGCTGCCCCAGCTGCGGTGGCGAGCATGCCAAGGGCTCGACGGCGGGTGATTTTCTGCATTTGGAAGTGGCCCCCTTCGGTCACGCGGATATGGCTGATGCGGGTCAGGCCCAAATCCTAGATCGAACGGGAGCGCTTGCGGGGACCCGCAGTCAGCTGAGGATCGGTCAGATAGTGCTGCAGGGTTGGACCCAGCCACGCGGCCAGCTCGTCGGCGGAGGCGCTGGTGATCGGCTCGACCTTGACGATGTAGCGAAGCATTGCCGTGCCGATGAGCGTCGTGGCGGCAAGCCCGGCGCGCAGGTTGGGATGATCGACTTTCAGCGCGTTCGCGATGCGACCCAGCACCTCGCGTGACACGTACTCGCGCATCAGGGCGGCCGCATCGGGCCTCGCGACGATCGAGCGGACCATCGCGAGGAGGGGGCGCCCAGCCGGTGAGTCCCATGTCTCGATGAAGAAGAGAACGAGCCGCTCGCCCAGTCCATCCACCCCGGGCTCGAGCAGCTGGGGCAAGAACTCGGCCGGGTCCAGTGGAAAATGCACGGCCGCGCGAAAGACCCCGTCCTTGGAGCCGAAGTAGTGGAGGACGAGCGCCGGATCCACGCCGGCCTCGGCTGCGATGCCTCGAATCGTGCCCCCATCGAATCCGCTCTGCGCGAAGTGCGTGCGGGCCGCAGCGAGGATCGTCGACCTCGTCGGGCCCGCTCCCGGCCGCCTCCCTGTGCGGGGCATCGCGTACTAGGTTGACGCTGGAACCGCGGCGACGCTCGAGCGCCTGCGAGACGCGACCACCTGCCCCAGCCACAGGAGCACGATGCCTGCCACGAGCCATCCCGCGAGGACGCCGATCGGACCAGCGGTCCCGGCGCCGTCGAAGTACAGCGCGCCGCGCAGCGAGCTGTACAGCGAACCCGCCGGCATCCACGGCGCGAGCGCGCGGTAGAAGTCGGGCAGAAGCTGACTGCCGGCCGGTCCGCCCGACGAGACAAGATCGAGCAGGACGACGACCAGGGCGGCGAGCCCGAGGCCCGCGGCTCCCAGCAGCCGAGCGCTGCCGGCGACGGCGGCGCCCACGGCTGTCGCGGCGAGCACGACCAGCCCGGTCGCGGCCCAGAACCCGGAACCATAGTCACCGGCGATCCACGCCGCGCCGCCCATCGCGGTGAGCCCGGCCAGAACGGCGAACACGATCACGACCGCCAGGCGGCCGGTGAATCCGGCGGTCGGGGCGGCGCCGAACAGGAGCGCCTGGGTCACGAGCGCTGAGATGATCACGGCCACGACGACGAAGAACAGGATCAGGCCGTGGGCATCGCCCGACGCGAAGGGGTGCACGGTCTCGAGCTCGAGAGTCGTCCCCTGGGCCTGGAATACGTTGGTGAGTGCGGCGGTGATGATGCCCGTCTCCGCGTCCCCGGCTGCGCCGGCCAGGATGAGGCGCGGCGAAGGGCCGCCGACGACGAGGACGCCGTCCACATCGCGTGAGTCGAGCGCCGACCTGGCGTCCGCCTCGAAACTGTAGGTCGTGAACCGGAAGGCTCCAGGCGCGTTGGTGCCGAACGCGGTCGAGATCTGCTGCACCGCCGGAGCCGGCCCGACCAGCCCGACCGGGATGTCGTGTGGCCGCGGATCCCGGATCGCGGTCCCGATCAGACCGAGCAGCGCGATCAACAGGGCCAGGCCTCCGACCACCGGCGCGACAAACCGCCTGGGCATCTCGCCTCGGCCCGCGTGGCCCCCGCCTGCGTCGCGCTTGATCGCTTCCTTGCTTTCCATGGCCGCCTCCTCTTCCCTTAATTCAACTGACGTTGAATTCTACAGCGATTCAATTAGGGAAGGCCAGGGTCTATTCCGACGTACGTGAACGGCCGAGCGACCCCTACCCGGGTGTCGCGCGCGTCCTCTTTATGCAGGCCTGCGGATCAGCCGGCTCCCTGGTCCAGGACGGCGACCAGGTTGCGGGCCGACACCAGCCCGATCGGTTTGCCCGATTTGTTCACGACCGGCAGGTGCCTCACACCCAGCCTCATCATCTTCACGGCCACCACAGCCGCGTCTTCGTCTGCGTCGACCGTCGCCGGATCGGCCGTCATCACGACAGAGGCAGTCGCCTGCTGGGAATCGACACCGTCCGCGATGGCGCGCACCATGTCTCTCTCGGTCACGATTCCCACGAGACGGCCCTGGGACATAACCGCGACCGAGTCGGTGTCTTCGGTCCGCATGCGCCGGGCTACCTCGGCGATCGTCGTGTCCGGATCCACGGACAGGAGGCGGCCGGGCGGCAGCTCACTGATTTTCATTTTTCATTCCACCTCGTACCTCAGGGGCACCATCCGCTGCGAGCTCTTCGGGGGCCGCTGGTAGTTGCGCTTCTGGCGTCGCGGGAGCTTGATGTCCTCGTGAGGCACTTCCTCGTATGGGATCAGCGACAGGAAGTGACTCATCAGGTTCAGGTGGGCGGTCCGCTTGTTGTCCGTTTCGACGACGTGCCACGGCGCCTCTTTGATGTCGCAGTACGCGAACATCTGGTCCTTCGCCTCCGAGTAGTCGACCCACCGCGCCCGCGCCTGCATGTCCATCGGGCTGAGCTTCCACCGCTTGCTCGGATCGTTGATTCGCGCGAGGAAGCGCCGCTCCTGCTCCGCGTCGCTGACCGAGAGCCAGTACTTGATGAGCAGGATCCCGGAACGGATCAGCATGCGCTCGAACTGCGGACACGTCCGCATAAAGTCTTCGTACTCCTCATCGGTGCAGAAGCCCATCACGTGCTCGACGCCGGCGCGGTTGTACCAGCTGCGATCGAACAGCACCATCTCGCCGGCCGACGGCAGATGGGCGATGTAGCGCTGGAAGTACCACTGCGTTCTCTCGCGCTCGGTCGGCGCCGGGAGGGCGACGACACGCACGTAGCGCGGGTTGAGCAACGCGGTCATCCGTTTGATGACACCGCCCTTGCCGGCGGTGTCCCGTCCCTCGAAGAGGACGACCACTCGCAGTCCGCGGTTCCGGATCCACTCCTCGAGCTGCACCAGCTCGACCTGGAGCCGGCGCAGCTCCTTGTCGTATTCCTTGCGCGTCAGGACGGCCTTGCGCGATCCTCGCTTGGCGGCTTTCTTGCGACTCTCTTTCTCGGCCTGGGCCATGTGCCAGCAGCAATGTAGCAACGACGGCGCCGTCCCGGGGCTGCGGCCCGGGTTCAGGAAAACGGCGTTACCTGGCGCACTTGCAGAACACCGTCGACGTAGAGATCGACCCGCTCGTTGTAGAAGCTCAGGAGGTTCTCGATCTTGGGACATTCCGGGATCGGAGCCGGATAGCTCCACACCACGTCCTCGATCACCTTGCCGCCAACTGGACCCGACCAGTAGCACGCCACGCCTTTGTACGGGCACCTCGAGCTCGTCGCGGTTGGCACGAGCAGGTCCATCCGCACGTCTTGCTTGGGGATGTAGTAGCGCGTCGGCAGCCCTGTCTCGAAAAGCAGCACCGGCCGGCGAGTCTCGGCGATCACGACGCCACCTATCTCGACCCGCATATGCCGTGAGCTGTGCACCGTGTCGACCCTCGTGTACGGATCACGGGGGTGGACGAAGACCTCCTCGTCCTCCTCGAACCACGCGTCCATCTCGTTCCAGTAGAACGTGAGGTGGCCCTCGAGCGCGGCCATGTCGCCCGCCGGCCTGGCATACGACCGCGCACCGTTCTCGGCGACGCGGCCGTTGACGGCCAACCTCCAGCGAATCTTGTCGCTCGACTCATCTGCAGGGTCTTTCCGCTCGAGAAACTCGATGCGAACGTCGGAGACCGGAAACCAGTACGCGGGCGGCCGCCTGGTCTCATACACGAGGAGCACGCGCTGGCTGTCCGCGATCAGCTTGCCGCCGAAGTAGGACCTGACCCGGCGGGGGCTCACCTCGATGTGAACCCCGTCCTTCAATCTCGCGCGATCCGCCGCCGCATGCGCCGAGCCTGCCGTCGGCAATTCGACATAAACAATCGCGACCGTCGCTTCTCCATTCCGCGCAGGGCCAAGAGTCGGGAACCGTTCCAGACGGACGATCGTTAGGTCTTTCTTCAGGGCCTGCCGAGGACGAGGGAAACCTCGAGCGTGATGCGGGGATCGACCTGCACGAAACCGCCGGCCTCCTGCGGCACCTGCACGTCGAAGTCCCCGGCCTGGACCACGGTGCTCCCTGCGGCCGCCAGCTGGTCGCGCTGCAGGCGAACGTCCAGCGAGAAGCTGGCCGGTCTCGTTACCCCGTTGACCTCCAGGTCACCGGTCAGCCGGACGTGCTGAACCGCCGTCGATCCTGCCTCGAGCGCCATCGTCGCCGGGTAGGGCTCGAAAATCACGAATGGATGCGCGAAAACGCCGAGCATCTCGCCCGCCGACCTGTCGCGATCCGTGGTGTCGAATCCAGGAATCTCATCGACGCTGTGCAGGGTGCGCACATCCACCGCGATGCAGCCGGCCTGTACCTGGATCGAGTCGCCGGACGTGACCAGAACCCAGCCGCTGATGCGCTCGGTCCGCGCGACGGCCTCGTGGGGCGACGCTAGCTCGGCGAACACTTCGTGCGCGCGATATCCGGCCACCGAGCCGGGCTCGATCGCCCACAGCCCAGCGACGCCCTGAGTCGCATTTCCGTGGACCGCGGGCCGCCGGCAGGCGAGGGCCAGAGGGTCGTCGGGCAAGGGCGACGCCCGAGGCGACGCAGAGATGGATGGGGCCAGGCCGAGGGGCTGGACACGGCCGTGCAGCAGCACAAAGGCGGCGACGCCGGCCCCGAGCAGGGCCACCAGGCCGATCCCGGCGCCCACCTTCATGAGTCCGGACAGGTTCACGCGGCTACTACGCACGCCGTCGCGTCGAGGTTCCCGCCGAGCCGCGGTCGAGCGCGGCAAACCTCGGGCTAGCATCCTTTGTGTCATGCCCATGGCTTGCTCGGTCTGCGGCAACCCGCTCCCGGCCGGGGCGCGTTTCTGTCCGAGCTGCGGCGCTTCGACGGGGCACCTGCTGGCCACCGAAGAGCGGAAGATGGTCACGGTCCTGTTCGCCGACCTCGTGGATTCGACCGGGCTCGCGAGACGGCTCGACGCGGAGAGCGCCAGGGACGTGCTGAGCGAGTTCTTCGACGCCGCCGCGGAGGAGCTGCACGCCCTGCGCGGTCGCCCGGAGAAATTCATCGGCGACGCCGTGATGGCGGTCTTCGGGTTACCGCATGTCCAGGAAGACGACGCTCTGCGCGCCATCCGCGCCGGGCTCGCCATTCGCGGCCGCGCGCGCCGCCTGGGCAGGCAGATCGGGCCCGGCGAGCACCTCGAGGTCCGCGTGGGCATCGAGTCCGGCGAAGCGGCCACCGGCGTCGGTCCCGCCGGTCAGCTGCTGGTCACGGGGCAGGTGGTCAACACCGCTGCTCGGCTACAGGCGGCGGCGCAGCCGGGCCAGCTGCTTTCCGGGCCGATAGCGCACACCCTCACCGCGGACAAAGTCGTCTTCGGGCGCAAGCGGCGCATCAGGGCGAAAGGCTTCGACAGCTCGCTCGAGGCGTATCCGGTCGAGGGCCTGACCACGCGCTCGACGCGGCGAACCATCCCGTTTGTCGGCCGGATCAACGAGCAGGCCATCCTCGGCGAAAGCCTTGGCCTGGCCAGCACGACCGGTAAACCGGTGCTGGTCACGATCATCGGCGAACCCGGCATCGGCAAGTCGAGGATGGCGGATGAGCTCGCCGCGGGTTTGAGCGCGACGGTCCGCGTGCTTCGCGGCCAGGCCCGCAGCTATACCGACAGCGCAACCTTCTCCCCCGCCGCCGCGATCGTGGCCGACCTGGCGGGGATCGACGACCCGGATTCGCCCGAAGTGGTGCGCAACAAGCTGAGCGCGCTGGTGGCGGCGTGCTGTCCGCCGGCGGACGTGAGGCGCGTGACTGAGCGGCTCGCGCTCCTTTTCGGCGCCAGCCAGCGGAGGCGCGAGGAGTCGACGTTCGTCCAGGACGTGCAGGCCGGATTCATCGAGCTGCTGGACGGGCTCGCCCGGGATCACCCCGTCCTGCTCATCTTCGACGATGCCCACACCATGCGGCCGGCGATGCTCGACCTCATCGAGCGGGTCGGCACTGCCTCAAGGCGAGGACCGCGACGTGCACTCGTGCTGGCGATCGCACGCAGGGAGCTGCTCGATGAGCGGCCCGCGTGGGGGAAGGCGAGCTCGGGCGCCGTGTTGATCCGCGTCGATCCGCTCACCATCGACGAGTCGATTCGCCTGGTCCGTCACGCCTCGGGCGGCCGCATCAGCGAGACGGAGTCCACCGCGATCGCCAAACGCGCCGGAGGCAATCCGTTTTTCATCATCGAGACCACCGGTATGCTCCTCGGCTCGAGCAGCGGCTCGCCGGGCCGCCGAATCGCGATTCCACCCACCGTCCAGGCGATCGTGGAGGCGCGGCTCGACGCGCTCCCCGGCCGCCTTCGCGACCTTGCGCGGCACGCGTCGATCTTCATGTACGGCTTCGACCTCGACGAGCTGCAGGTCGTGGATCCTGCCGCGACCGACGACGAGCTCCTCCAGCTGGAAGAGGCAGAGGTCGTGGTCAGGCAGCCGCAGTCGCCCGCCGGCCTGTGGGCCATCCGGCACACGACGCTGAAGGAAATCGCCTACGCGAGCCTGCCCAAGCGCGAGCGAGTGCGCCTCCACCGGAACGTTGCGCAGCGTCTGCTCACGGACGGTCACCCCTCTTGGGCGGCCGATCACCTGGAGCTTGGGGCCCGCGCCTCCCTCGACCTCGATCCCGACGACCGCGCCGCGCCGGAAGAGGCGGCTGACGCGCTGCTCGTCGCGGGCGACCGGGCGCGCAGGCGCATGGAGAGCCGGTCGGCGGTCGACCGGTACAAGCGATCGCTCGCGCTCTCGGGGCCCGAGGGTACGTGGGGCGTGCGGGAGGCGCGCGCGCTGGCCGGGATGGGCGAAGCCCTCTACTGGCTGGGCGAGTATCGCGCGGCGAAGTCCGCGCTGGAGCGGGCCGTCGCCATCGGCGAAGGTCGAGACGATGCTTTCGCCCTGGCCCTCGCCCTGAGGTTTCTCGGCGATATCGCGATCAACTTCGAAGGCGACGTGGACAAGGCCGAGCAGCTGCTCCAGCGCTCGCTGGCGGCCGCGGAACGGCTGGGCGATCCGTGGGCCGTGGTGCGAAGCCTCGTGTTCGCCGGTTGGGTGCCCTGGACGCGCGGACGCTACGACGAGGCCGAGACGACCTGGCGGCGGGCGCTCGAGGTGGCGGATGCGGACGACTACTGGGCTCGAGTGCGCGCCCTGAACGCGCTCTCCATCAATCGCAGCGACATGCAGGACCCCGAGGCCGCCCTGCGGCTGGTCGAAGAGGCCGGCCGCCTGGCTCAGGAGTGCGGCGACCAGTTCAGCTTCGCCAACACCGCCGTGCAGAAGGCGAGGGTGTTCGACGATCTCGGCCGTCGCGAGGAGGCGCTGGAGTGGTTCGATCGGGGGATCGCAGTGTTTGCCGACCTCGGCGCCAGGTGGGAAGAGGCCGACGCGACCGCCGCGCGCGGCATCGCCAAGCGCGAGCTGGGCCGGCTCGACGAAGCCGAGGAGGACCTGCGCTTCGCGATTCGCGTGGCCGAGGAGCTCGGCGACCGGCAGCTGCCGGCCTGGACGTGGCGGGCGCTGGCGCGAGTCTCAGAGCTGCGCGGTGACGAAGCCGAGGCAGCGGAGCGGCGGCAGCGTTCGGACGAAGCGGAGACGCTGGGCCCCCACTGAGGCGCGGGTTAGTCCTGCGTGAGGCGCTGCGTCGAGTCCGCGCGCAATCGCTCGGCCACGGCCGCCATGACCTGCACGAGCAACTCCTGGTTGCCCTTGATCGCGTCCCGAAACTGGGCGTGGCTCATGACCATGACGCGAGCGGGCGTCTTGACCGTGACGGTCGCGGTGGCAGGTCCGCGGTCGAGCATGCTGATCTCACCAAAGAAGTCGCCCTTGTGCATCGTCCGGCGCTGCCTGCCGTCGACGAGCACATCGGCCTCTCCGTCCAGCAGGACGTAGAACGAGTCGCCGGGTTGGCCCTGCTTGATGAGGGTCCGGCCCGCCTCGACCTCGGTTTCATCGGTCCGCGCCGCGACCAGCGCGAGCGAGCTCGGCGAGCAGTGAGAAAACAGGGGAACCCGCTTCAGCACGTCGAGCTTCGTGTCGCTCATCGGGGCAGCATAAGGGTAAGTCGAACGGGCCAGGGCCGGTAGCATCGTCCGGTGCCAGGGATCGAGGGAGTGCTCTTCGACCTCGATGGAATCCTGATCGACACCGAGCCGATCTGGGAGCGCGTACGGCGAACCTTCGCGGAGCGCCATGGCGGCCGCTGGACCGCCGACCTCCAGACGCGAATGATGGGAGCGCGCACCGCCGACTGGTCGCGCGCGCTGAGCGAGGCCACGGGCGGCCAGATGACCACCGAGGCGGCCGCGGCGACGGTGATCGAGGACCTCGCGGCCTCTTATCGACAGCATCTTCCGGTCATCGAGGGAGCCCCCGCGGCAGTTCGCGCGCTGTCGCGACGATTTCGCCTGGGCCTGGTGTCGGGCTCGCCACCGTCGCTCATCGCGCTGACGCTTCAGCTGATGGATGTGGCCGGCTGCGTCGAGGTCGCGATGTCCGCCGACGATGTGGAGCGCGGCAAACCGGCGCCGGATCCTTACCTCGAGCTCGCGCGACGCATGCGTCTCGACCCGCACGTGTGCGTCGCGGTCGAGGATTCGGGCAACGGCATCAGGTCGGCCTCGGCGGCGGGCGCGCGCCTCGTGGCGATACCCCGCGGCGACCTTCGCCCCGACGCCGAAACGCTTGGTCTTGCCGACGCGGTGCTGGGGAGCATCATCGAGCTGACACCGGAGCTCGTCGCCGGGCTCGGCGTCTAGAGGGCCTCTAGCTCAGTATTCGGGGACGATCCGGCCGGCCAGCACGTCCATCTGGATGCGTTCGACCTGGGACGGATCGAGGGCCGCGCAAACGGCGCGCAGGACCTCGACGTCGACCGACCTCCCCACGAGAACCGCGCGTGTGTCGCGGTCGCCGATGCGTTCGCGGACGGGCGCCGAGAGAGGCCGGTCGAGCACACGCGCGGGCCAGCGGCCCTGCATCTCGTCGATCGTCCACACGGCGGCGTCGGCCTGGTCGGCCTCCAGCATTCGTGCGATCTGGGCCGTCATCGCGGGAAGCGTCACCACATCGGATTCGCCAAACTCGAGTGCCGTAAGCAGCTGCTGATCGGCCGAGTGTCTATCGACGACCACTCGCAGTGGCCGCGCGCCCTCGGCTCTCGGCGCGTAGAAGACGCGGTGGCCGGTGTTGTATGAGTTCGGGGGCAGCTCGAGCACGATCGCGTCCTCCTCGCCGCAGAGCTCGGCGGCGGCAAAGCTCGACATCGCGGCCAGCTGGCAGCGACCGTCGCGCATCGCCTGCAGCCGCTGCCGCGATCCGCGGACGAACATGAGGATCACGTCGAGGCCGGCGCTGGTGATCATCTGCTTGAGCGCGGTCGCCAGCGCCTCGTAGCGCGGCGATGAAGCGAGCGGCAGGGCGATGACGAGCGGGCCGGTGTCCATCATGGCCCACAGCCGCTCGATCGACCGCGCGACGAGGAACGCGCCGGCCCTCCCCCTGGTCTCGATGCTGATGGCGCCCCGCTGCTCGAGCCGTCCGATCCCCGCGTGGACCGAGGAGCTGCTCGAGTGGTGCTCCCGGGCGAGCGCCCGGACCGTCGGCATTCGGTGCCCGGGCTCGATGCCGGCGAGCACCTGCCGAGCCAGCGCCGGCACTATGTCGGCGACCGACGGCCGCTTCCGGCGTTCGCGAACCTCGAACATTGGCTGAGGATACGGCAGCCCATTCCGCCCGAGTCAGCAACATTTCCAATTGACACGAGTCCGGAGCCGGAGTAGAAATGTCGAATGTTCCGGAACACGGAACATTTGTCGTAGAGACGGCAACAGGTAGGGGTAGGAGGCGCGCCGGTCCCGGCCGCCGAGAGGAGAAGGCCATGGCCGACACGCCTTATGTCCGCGAACGCGCCGAGGGGGTCGTCGAGAAGCCGGGTGAGGCGTGGGTGGCCGAGACGCCGCTCAGGGCCGGGGCCATCGGCCTGGCCGGCGCGGTCATGCAGAACGTCACCCACATCGCGCCCGCGATCGCCGCCTTCTTCTTTACTGCGACGATCGTCGGGTTCTCAGGCGCGCACGCGCCGCTGGCCTACCTCATCGGCTTCCTGGTTGTCCTCGCGCTGGGCTCGTGCCTCGTGCAGCTTGCTCGGCGGTTTCCCTCGGCCGGCGGCTACTTCACGTATGTGAGCCGCACGGTCAGCCCGCAGGCAGGCTTTCTCACGGGCTGGATTTACGCCCTCTACTCCCCGATCGTGACCGGCCCGATCTGCGCTTTCCTCGGCTTCATCCTCGAGGGCGAGCTCCAGGCCAACTACGGCTGGACGTGGTTCCACTGGTGGATGTTCGTCATCGTGGCTCTCCCCGCCATCGCCGCGCTCGCCTACTTCGGCATCAAGCTCTCGGTCCGCACCATCGTCGTCGTCGGCGCGCTCGAGTTCCTGATCGTCCTCGCGCTGGGCATCTCCGGTCTGATCAGCCCGGGGAATGGCGGCTTCACGCTGCGCGCTTTCGACTATGGCTTCAACCCCGGTGGCATCGCCACGGCGTCGGGCTTCGCCCTGGCCATCGTTTTCACCGTTCAGGGGCTGACCGGTTGGGAGGCCGCCGCTCCGCTTGCCGAAGAGACCGAGAACCCGCGGCGGAACATCCCGCGGGCGATCATGGCCTCCATCGCGATCATCGGGGTGATGCTGATCCTCGTCATCTGGGGTCAGATCATTGGTTGGGGCGTCAACGACCTGTCGAAGCTGACCTCGTCACCGGAGCTTCCGGCGCTCGTGATCGCGCACAGGTTGTGGGGCGGTCTGTGGTTCCTTGCGCTGCTCGCGATGTTCACGTCGGTCATCGGCGCAAGCCTCGCGTGCCAGAACGTGGCCACGCGCATGTGGTACCGGATGGGTCGCAGCGGCGTGCTCCCCAGCGCCCTCGGCACCGTGCATCCGACACACAGGACTCCAACGGTCGCCATCTATGTGCAATTGGCCCTCTCGGTCTTGCTCGGCCTCGGCGCGGCGGCGCTGTGGGGACCGGACAAGATCTTTGTCCTCAGCGTCGGTTTCGTCCTGGTCATCGGCGTGATCTTCGTCTACGTGCTGGCCAACGTCGGGGTCGTGCTCTATTACTGGCGCGAGCGCCGCGACGAGTTCAACTGGATCCTTCACTTTGTGTTTCCGGTCGGCACGAGCGTCGTGTTGATCTACTCCCTGTACGCGTCGTTCAACCCCTTCCCGGCATTTCCGTACAGCCTGTCCCCCTTCATCGTGCTGGCGTGGCTCGTGATCGGCGTCGTAGTCCTGCTCGTGTTGCGCGCGCGCGGCGACGCGTGGCTCGCCAGGGCAAGCGAGATCGTCGAAGAGCGGCGGGAGACGCCCGAAGAACTGGCCCACCGAACCGCCCTCTGATGAAGAGGTCGTACCACACTCGATTCGAGCTCGACGAGAACCCTCTCTCGGAGGGAGGGATGTGGCTGAACGGCAAGACAGATGGGATCGACTGGGCGGATGTCATCGCGAAGAACGGAATGGCGTACGGATCGGCGACGCGGATGGCCGTCGCCGAACGCCGCGTCGAGCAGGGAAACCTCGGCGCTCCGCCCGCCGAGGGTTCGACGCCCGAGGGCGACTACGACGACCCCACCGCCGTGCTCACCGGAGAGTGGGGACGCAATCAGCGCGTGCAGGCGAGGGTCTTCAGCCGGGATCCCACCGACCGCTACTTCCAGGAGGTGGAGATCCGCCTCCGGAGCGCGATCGCACCCCATCTCTGCACCGGCTACGAGGTGTTCTGGCGGTGCTTGAAGACCGAGGCCGGCTACGCCGAGATCGTGCGCTGGAACGGCAAGGTCGGCGATTTCACGTCGCTGCGCAAGCTCATCGGGCCGGAGTACGGCGTCCAGGATGGCGACAAGGTGCAGGCCACCATCGTCGGCACCTCGATCAAAGGCTTCCTCAACGGCCGCGAGGTGATCTCCGCGACGGATGATGTCTTCGCGTCGGGCAGTCCGGGAATAGGCTTCAATTTCTTCGTTGGCAACACGAACGTCGACCATGGATTCACCTACTTCGAGGTGGACACCGACGACGGTTAGTTGAGAAGAGTCTCATGAGCCACGCGGGCGACCTGCTGGCGGAGCTGCTGGTCGGCTACGGCGTCACCCATGTGTTCGGTCAACCCGGTGGCCAGACCGCGGCGCTGTACGACGGGCTGGCGCGCCGCATGGCAAGCATCAAGCACACCCTCGTGCGCGACGAGCGCTCGGCGGCCTACGCCGCCGACGCCTTCGCGCGGCTAACAGGCCGCCCCGGCGTCTGCGATGTCACGGTTGGTCCGGGCACGACCAAGCTAGCGGACGGGCTGGTGGAGAGCCTCAACGCGTCGGTGCCCGTCATCGCGCTCGTCGGCGAGCTGCCCCGGGACTGGGCGCCCTATCGCGAGAAAGGCGTTGCGTCGCAGGGCTTCGACCAGGTGAGGTTTCTCGACGCCATCACCAAGGCGACGCTGGCCGTGCCCAGCCTCGCGGCGATGCCGCAGATGGTGCGCTCGGCTTTTCGGCTGGCCACGACGGGGCGGCCGGGTCCGGTCGCCCTGGTGATACCTCACGACGTGCTCGACGCCGATTGGCACGACGACGATGCGGCCGTGGAGGTCGATGAGCGCTACGCCCGCGCGCCCGCCTATCGCCCGGTGGCGTCGGGCGACTCGATCACGGCCGCGGCTGACCTGCTCAACCGTTCACGCCGTCCGGTCATCGTCGCCGGGGGCGGAGTGCATGCATCCGGGGCAGCCGCCCAGTTGCGCGAGCTGATCGAGCGCACCGGCGCGATGGTCGTCACCAGCTTCTCCGGCAAGGGTTCCTATCCCGAGACGGCAAGCCACGCCGCCGGGGTGCTCAACCCGCTGGGCCCCCTCGAGTCGCTCGAGATCGTCCGTCGCGCCGACGTCGTCTTCTGGGTCGGCTGCAAGGTGGGACAGAACACGAGCCACAACTGGACCCTGCCCCTGGCCGAGCAGGCGACGATCCAGCTGGACCTCGACGGGTCCGAGATCGGGCGTACGTTCCGGCCGACTGTAGCCCTGAACGGCGACGCGCTGACCACGCTCGAGGCGCTGAACCTGCAGGTCGAATCCGGGGCCCGCGCGTCGTGGCAGAGGGAGGCCGCGCGGATCAAAGGGGACGCGGAAACGGAACGTGCGGCGCTCGAGGCGAGCGAGTCCGTTCCGATCCAGCCCCCTCGAGTGATCCGAGAGCTGGCGGCGCGGCTCAGTGAGGGCGACGTGGTGGTCAGTGACGCCAGCTTCTCGGCGGGGTGGATCGCCACCCACATCCGGGCTCGAAGGGCGGGCCGAGATTTCATCTTCGCGCGCGGCCAGGGCGGGCTCGGCTACTCGGTCCCCGGCGCGATCGGCGCCGCGGCCGCGCGGCCTGAGGTTAGGGTCGTCACGGTGAGCGGCGACGGCGGTTTCAGCTACGCGATCGGAGAGCTGGCGACGCACGCGCAGCAGCGGTTGCGCACGGTGAACATCGTGCTGAACAACGGAACGCTAGCCTGGCTCGCCATCTGGCAGAAGCTGTTCTTCGAAGGGCTGCGGCAGTCGGTCGACCTCACGACGGCGGCCGGGCCTCCGGACTTCGCGGCCGCCGCGATGGCGCTGGGCTGCGAGGGCATCCGGGTGGAGCAGCCGTCGGAGCTCGCTGACGCGATGGCGGCGGCGTTCGACAGCACGCGGCCCGTGGTGGTCGACGTGCGATCGGACCCCACGGCCACTCCCGTGCACAGCTACCGGCGCCGGCTCGAGGAGGGCAAGTCGTATCCGCGACCCGGGACCGTCTACCAGCTGCCGCCGTGGCGGCGCAGTCCCGATCAGCCACCTGAATCAAGCGGAGGACTCGATGGAAAAACGGTTCGCAGGTAAGATCGCGTTCGTCACCGGCGCCACGACGGGCATCGGACAGGCGACGGCGGTACGGCTCGCCGCGGAGGGTGCGGTCGTCGGAGTGAACCGGCGCCCGTCGGACGATCCGACGGAGACGCTCCGGCGGATCAAGGACGCCGGCGGCGAGGGCTTTGCGGTGGTCGCAGACGTGCGCGATCCAGACCAGGTCGTGCGAATGGTCGGGGAGGTCGCGCAGCGAGGCGGGCGCCTCGACTACGTGGTGTCGAACGCCGGCATCAACCCGTTCATGAAGTGGAACGAGACGACCGTCGAGCAGTTCGACGCGCTGACCGAGACCAACTTCCGCGGCACCTGGCTCGTCTGCACCGAAGGCGCCAAGCAGATGATCAAAGAGGGACACGGCGGCGCGATCTGCTGTACGAGCTCGCTGTCCGCTCACGTCGGGTCGCCCTCGCAGGTCGCCTACTGCGGCACGAAGGGCGGCGTGAGCATGCTGGTGAAGGCGCTCGGCGCGGTGCTCGGTGAGCACGGCATCCGCGTCAACGCGATCGAGCCCGGAGCGATCGACACGCCGATGTCGGCGTACCTGATGGCCGATCCGCCGGCCCTCAAGTACTACGAGGAGAGGATCGCGCTGCACCGCGTCGGCAAGCCCGAGGAGATGGCGAGCATCATCGCGTTCCTGCTGAGCGTCGACGCGAGCTACCTGACGTGCACGACCGTGCTGGCGGACGCTGGGTTCATCGTGAACGCGGAGCTCTAGCGGGCCCGCATGAGCCTGATCGGGATCGACCTCGGCTCGAGCAACATCAAGGTGGCGGCGTACGCGGTCGACGGATCACCGCTGGCCAGCACGCGTCGGTCGGTCCGCACGCATCGCACCGAGGATGGGCATTCGGAGATCGACGTGTCCGAGTCACACGACGCGTTCGTCTCCGCGCTGGGGGAGCTCGCCGCAAGTCCCGCGCTGCGCCAAGACCCGCCGGTCGCGATCTCCTTCAGCTCCTCAGGCCGCGAAGTGTTCCCCGTTGGCGCGGATGGCCTGGCGCTCGGCCCCTGCCTGATGACCGCCGACACGCGCGGCGACGAGGTGGCCGGCGAGACCGCCTCGCGCCGCTCGCCCGAGGAGTGGTTCCGCCTTGCGGGTCACGTGCCGCGGCGAATGGACCCGGTGAACCGCGCGCTGTGGTGGCGAAGGACGCACCCCGACGTGACCGCAAAGGCGCGCTGGTTCATGAACTGGCACGAGTTCTACGCGCGGTTCCTCAGCGGCCGTCCAGTGGTCGACTGGAGCGACGCCGGCGCCTGGGCGGTATACGACGTGGCCTCCGGTGACTGGTCGCCCGAACGCATCGCCGAGACAGGCATAGATCGCGGCTGGCTGTCCGAGGTGCGGCCGAACGCCGCCCCCATCGGCCCGATCGAGGCCTCGGCCGCGGCGAAGTTCGGCCTGCCGCCCGACACGCTGATCGTCACCGGCGCGTGGGATGCCTTCGCTGCGGCGGTCGGGGGCGGCGGCGTCGATCCCGGCGTCGTGTCGCTGACCTGTGGCACCTGGCACTCGTTCACTGTGCCCGTCGAGAAGGGTTGGCCCACCGAGCTCGTCAGGGAAGGCCTGAACATATGCCCGCACCCTGGGCCGACGGGCTTCGGCATCCTGTCCACCAACCCGAACGGGACCAGCGTGATCGACTGGGCGCGCGACCTTCTCGAGATGTCGATTCCCGACCTCGAGCGCGGCCTCGAGGAGGCCGGTCAGGGTCCGACCGCGGTGGCGACGGACGCGGCGCTGACGCCGCTGCCGCACCGCGCGGGCGCGGCCGGTCGCGGGGCGACGTTTTCCGGGGTGACGCTGGCGACCACCGGTCTCGATCTGGTGCGCGCGCTGCTCGAAGCGATCGCCTGCGAGTTCGCCTTGACGCTCGAGCGACTGCGGGCGTGTGGAGTCGAGACTCGCCTCGTGCGCGCGACGGGCGGGGGCGCGAGGCTGGCCTGGTGGCTGCAGCTGCACGCCGACGTCTGCGGCATTCCCGTCGAGGTCGTCGAGCAGGAGGAGCCGGGCGCGTTTGGCGCCGCGATCCTGGCGGGTGTCGGTGTGGGTGCATATCCATCCGTGTCCGAGGCGGTCGAAAAGCTGGTGCGGGTTTCCCGGCGGTTCGAGCCCGATTCGAAGCGCGGAGCGCAGTACGCGGCCGTGCTGCAGCGCCTGGGCCGGCGCGAGGTGCAGGTGATCTGATGCCGGTGAAGGGTGCCCTGCCCCTGGCCGAGTGGATCCCGCCACTCTCCACGCCCGCCCTGGTGGTCGACCTCGACATCTTCGAGGCCAACGTCGCCGCGATGGCCGGCCTCCTGCGCGGCACCGGCAAGACGGTTCGACCGCACGTCAAGACGCATCGCACTCCTGACCTGGCGAAGCGCCAGCTCGGCGAGTCCGCGCATGGAGTCACCTGCGCCACGGTGGGTGAGGCCGAGATCATGGTCGACGCAGGCATCGACGACGTGTTCATCGCCAACGAAGTCGTCGACGCGTCGAAGCTCGCGCGCATCGCGGAACTGGCCCGCCGCGCCACCATGAGCGTGGCGGCCGACGCCCCCGAACCGGTGGCCGCGCTGTCGCGCGAGGCGATGCGTCGGGCCGTCCACGTCGGAGTGCTGATCGACGTCGACATCCTGCTTCACCGCTGCGGTGTCGCCTCGATTCCCGAGGCGCTCGTGCTCGCGCGCGACATCGAACACGCGCCCGGTCTCGAGCTGAGGGGATTGATGGGCTACGAGGGAAGGGTGCGCCTGAGCGTCGAGAGCCGCGCCCGGAAGGTTGCCGATGCATACGCGGCACTGCGCGAGACTCGCGAAGCTCTGGTCGCCGCGGGGCACGAGATCCAGGTGGTGTCCGCAGCCGGCACGTCCACGGTTCGCGAGGCGATCGCCGATCCCACCATCACCGAGCTGCAGGCGGGCGTCTACGCGCTGATGGAGCCGGAGCTTCTCGTCATGGACCTGCCGTTCCGTTGCGCGGTCTCCATCCGCGGCACCGTGATCAGCAGCCACGCCGACAGGTCGGTGGTCGACGTCGGGCGCCGGGTCGTCGGCGTCGAGTACGGGCCGCCGGTGCCGATCGGGTTCCAGGCAGAGCGCGTGGCGGTGAGCGACGAGCAGACCACGGTCACGATGTCCGACCCACCACCGCTCGGGAGCCGCGTCGATTTCATCCCCGGCCAGATCCGGACCACGTTCAACCTGCACGACCACGTGTGGGTGACGCGCGGCGAGCGGATCGTCGACTACTGGACAGTTGCCGCACGAGGCAGCTCGCAGTGAGGTGAAGGAATGAGCGAAGGAATCTTGCAGGGAAAGGTCGCGATCGTCACCGGTGCGTCGAGAGGCATCGGACGCGCCATCGCCGAGCGCTTCGCCGGGCAGGGAGCGAAGGTCGCCGTCAACTGGGTGAAGGGCGAAGGCGAGGCGCGGCGAGTCGTCGAGGGAATCAAGAAGCAAGGTGGCGAGGCGCTGTCGGTCGGCGGCGATGTGTCGAAATCAAGCGACGTGCGGGCCATGGTGAAGGCAGTCGTCGACGCTTTCGGTCGCGTCGACATCCTGGTCAACAACGCGGGAGTGATGATCACGAAGTCGGTGCTCGAGACGACGGAGGACGACTGGGATCGCACGATCGACGTCAACCTGAAGGGCGCATACCTCTGCTCGAAGGAGGTGGCGCCGATCATGCTCGAGCAGAAGGCCGGGAAAATCATCAACATGTCGTCGAACTCCGGCCTGTATCACCCGTCGGCGATGCGCTTCACCGAGTACGTGGTGTCGAAGGCGGGCATGAACGGACTGACCAAGGCCATGGCCCTCGCGCTCGGCCCGCACATCACCGTCAACGCGATATGCCCCGGATGGATCAAGACCGACATGATCGAGGGCACCGACCCGGAGGTCGAGCGCAGGATCCTAGCCGAGACCGCGCTCGGGCGATGGGGCACGCCCGACGAGATCGCGGGCGCCGCTCTGTTCCTCGCCTCGAAGGACGCCGACTTCATCACGGGCGAGCTGCTGATCGTGGCCGGCGGGCGAGGCATGCACTAAGTCCGGGACGAGTAGGCGGTCGCGACGGCCTCCAGGATCAGCGCCACCGAAGTTGCGCCAGGGTCGGCCATGCCGCGGCTGCGCTCGCCGAGCCGCGCGGCGCGTCCCGCCCTGGCCGTCATCGAGGCAGTGCCTTCGGCGCCGGTACGAGCCGCGATCGCCGCCGTACGCAGCGCTTCCCCGACCCCTTCGTCCGGCGCCTGATGCAGCGAGAGGGCCGCAGGGTCGAGAGCGTCGAGCATCGTCTTGTCCCCCGGCCTGGCGCCGCCGAGTTTCGTGATGGCGTCTGCGGCCGCGTCAAATCCTTCGCGAAGCATGGCCACGGAGGGGGCAGCCGCCGGTGCGCGCCGCCGGATCACGCCCGCGCCCGCAAGGAGCGCCGCCGCGTAGAGAGGACCGCTCGCGCCGCCGACCGATCCCATCGCAGCCGCCAGACGCATCATCAGGTCGGCACCGGCAGCGTCGGGCGAATCGTGGAGCGACTGGCGGACCGCCCTCGCCGCCAGGGCCATCGTCACCCCATGGTCGGCGTCACCGGCGCCCGAGTCGAGCCGGCACAGCTCATCCCGCGCCGCCTCGAGCGCGTCCGCCGCGGCGAGCGCGCACGTGCGAAGCGACGGCATGGTCAGGCGTTGAAGCTCGGCGCCTTCGCCGGGGCGTCGAGCAGCGCGAGCAGCTCGCCGTCGACAAAGCTCACCGTGACGGAGGCGCCTGCCATCTCGAGCGAGGTGATGAACTCGCCGACGTAGCTCCTGACCACCCGCAGACCGGCGGCCTCGAGCGCGCGCCGAGCGCCGCGGTAGAGGACGTACTGATCGACGTACGCGGTCGAGCCGAGGCCGTTGACGAGCAGCGCGACCTCGCGGGCGCCGCGGTCGTCGACGTCGGCGAGGATCGTGTCGACCAGGGTCCGGGCAACCTCGTCCGCGGGTCGGAGGGGACCGCGCGTGATGCCGGGCTCACCGTGCACGCCCATGCCGATCTCCATCTCGTCGTCGGCCACCTCGAACGTCGGTCCGCCCGATCCCGGCACCTCGCAAGCGGACAGCGCGACGCCCATGCTGCGGGTGGCCGCGTTGGCGCGGGCCGCGATGCGCTCAACATCGTCGACGGTCCAGCCTTCCTCCGCGGCGGCGCCCGCGCATTTGAAGACGATCACGTCGCCCGCGATGCCGCGGCGCTTGCCCGCGTCGGCTTTTGGCGCCGACGCGACGTCGTCGGAGACACGCACCTGTCGGACGTCGATGCCCTCCGCGATCGCCAGCTGCGCGGCGAGCCCGAAGTTCATGACGTCGCCCGCGTAGTTCCCGTAGGCCAGGACGACGCCTCGACCGTGGTCGGCCGCCTTGATCGCCGCCAGGATTATGTCGGCGGAGGGCGACGCGAAGATGTTTCCGCAGGCGGCGGCATCCGCCAGGCCGCGCCCTACGTAGCCGGCGAACGCAGGCTCGTGACCCGACCCGCCCCCCACCACAAGCCCGACCTTGCCGGACGCGGGCTCACGCCTGACGATGACTCGCGGGTGCGGCCTCGCGATGAGCTCCGAGTGGGCGGCGACGAACCCCTCGAGCGCCTCGTCGACCACGTCGAAGGGATCGTTGATGAGCTTCTTGAAGCTTCGCCGGCCGACCTGCCGGGTCACCTGGCCCTCACTTGACAAATCTCATGTGCACCTGATAATCCATCCACGATCATGATGCACCTGCAGAATCTTGCAGGCGCTCACTTTGCCGGCCGGTGCTCGAGGGAGGGGAACCAATGAAGTACGGCATCAACCTCTACCTCTGGGCCGACGACATGCACGACGGGCTTCTGCCGGTCCTCGAGTCGTTGAAGCGAATGGGCTACGACGGAGTCGAGGTGCCCATCTTCGACCTGGACCCTGCGAACTGGAGGCGGTGGGCGAAACGTCTCGACGACCTCGGCCTTGAACGAACCGCCAACACCGTGATCGCCCCCGAGCACAACCCCGTCAGCGCCGACCCCGCCATCCGCAAGGCGGCCTATGAGCACATGCAGCGAGTGGTGGACTGCTGCGCCGCGGTCGGTTCGCCGATCTTGTGCGGTCCGCACCAGGTCGCGCTCGGCGTCTTCACGGGTCGCGGCGCCACGGACGACGAGTGGGACCGCAGCGTCGAGCACCTGCGCAGGGTCGCCGAGTACGCCCAGGGGACCGACGTGGTGCTCGCCGAGGAGGTGGTCAACCGCTTCGAGCTCTACCACCTCAACATTCTCGACCAGGCTGTCCGTCTCGTCGACCAGGTCGATCACCCCAACTGCCGCATCCACCTCGACACGTTTCATGCGCACATCGAGGAGAAGGACCCGGCGGCAGCGATTCGGCGCGCTGGGGGCCGCATCGGCCACGTCCACATCTCGGAGAACGACCGGGGCGTGCCTGGGACGGGCAGCGTCGCGTGGGACGCGACCTTCGAAGCCCTCCGCGACATCGGATACAACGGCTGGCTCACCGTGGAGGCGTTCGGCAACTTCCTGCCCAACCTCGCCGCGGCGACCAAGATCTGGCGGCCGCTGTTCGAGAGCGAGGAGCAGCTCGCCTCGGATGCGCTGAGCTTTCTCAAGCGCAAGACGGCTCAGCCCGCGCGGAGCCGGTGAAGATGCCGGAAGCAGACGGCGACGCCAAGAACTTCCACACCGACATCCCGCCCCCGAGCGACGGTTTCTTCCTGAAGGGATCGGGTTCGCTCGACTGGGGCATGAGCAACCGCCTGGCGCGGATCTTCCGACCCCAGACCGGCCGCACCGTGATGCTCGCGATCGACCACGGATACTTCCAGGGCCCCACCACCGGCCTCGAACGCGTCGACGTCGGCATCCTGCCGCTGGTTCCCCTCGCGGACGCGCTGATGTGCACGCGCGGCATCCTCCGGTCGGTCGTGCCGCCGAGCATGCGGACGCCGGTCGTGATGCGTGCGAGCGGCGGCCCCAGCATCCTCAAAGAGCTGTCGGACGAGCAGATCGCCATCGACATCGAGGACGCCGCGCGCCTCAACGTGGCCGCGCTGGCGGTCCAGGTCTTCATCGGCGGCGAGCACGAGACGCAGTCGGTCCACAACATGACCCGGCTGGTCGATCTTGGCCTCAGGTACGGCATTCCGGTCATGGGCGTGACCGCGGTCGGCAAGCAGCTCACGCGTGACGCCAAGTACCTGCGCCTCGCTTGCCGCATCTGCGCCGAGCTGGGCGCGCAGTTCGTGAAGACGTACTACTGCGATGTGGACTTCGAGACCGTGACAGCGTCCTGCCCCGTGCCGATCGTGATGGCGGGAGGCAAGAAGCTTCCCGAGCTCGATGCCCTCACGATGGCGCATCGCGCGATCGGCGAGGGAGCTGCAGGCGTGGACATGGGGCGCAACATCTTCCAGAGCGACAACCCGGTCGGGATGATGCGGGCGGTGACCGCGGTCGTGCACGACGGCGAGCGGCCCGAAGAGGCGCTGGAGATCTACCGCTCGAACTACCAGCCGTCAGGGGGAGCGCCGCGTGGGCAGCCCGCGGACCGTTGACCCGCTGCTCAGCGTCGGCATCACGACGGCCGACTGGATGCGGTTGGGCGAAGAACTGGCCCGGATCGAGACAGGCGGCGCCGACTATGTCCACTTCGACGTGATGGACGGCTGCTTCTGCCCGCAGCTCACGTTTGGTACGCCGGTCGTCGCGGCCCTCAAGACCACGCTTCGCAAGGACGTGCACCTGATGATCGACGAGCCTCTCGAGAAGGTCCGCGCCTATGTGGATGCCGGCGCCGACGTGCTCACGTTCCACGTCGAGGCGACCAGGCATCCGCACCGGGTGCTACAGGTCCTCGGCTCGAGCGTGACCCGCGGCATCGCGCTCAACCCGGGGACCCCCGTAACTGCCCTCGAGCCGCTTATCGACGAGGCCGAGCTGGTGCTCGTGCTCGCGGTCAACCCCGGCTGGGGCGGGCAGCGCTTCGCGCCCGAAACCGAACGCCGCCTGGAGGTGGCTCGCGAGATGATCGAGCGCAGCGGGCGCAAGGTGATGCTCGGCGTCGATGGCGGCATCACGCGGGAAAACGTCGGCGCGGTGGCGGCGATGGGCGTGGACCTGATCGTCACCGGCAGCGCCGTGTTCGACGGCGGTGACGCGGCGGCCAACCTCCGGGTGATGCGTGCGGCTGTGAGCGGGGTGGCCGCGAGTTGAGCGAGTCGGGCCGGCTGTTCGCCGGGGCGCTGGACGAGGTCCGCGCCGTGCTCGAGGCCGGAGCCGACGTGGAGGCCGAGCGCCTCTGTGACGAGCTGCTGCGGGCCAGGCGGATCGCCACGTACGGCGTCGGCCGCGAAGGATTGATGATGCGCGCCCTCTGCATGCGGCTCATGCACCTGGGGCTGGACGCGCATGTGGTCGGCGACATGACGGCTCCGCACCTCGGGAGCGGGGACCTGCTGGTCGTCAGCGCCGGCCCGGGTGCGTTCTCGACCGTCAACGCGCTGCTCGGCGTGGCGCACGACGCCGGCGCGCGCACGCTGGTCGTCACGGCTCAGCCCGATGGTCCGGCTCCCCGCGCCGCGGACGTCGTCATCCACCTGCGCGCTCAGACCATGGCGGACGACCGCGGCGGCGCGAGCGTGCTTCCGATGGGGAGCCTGTACGAAGCCGCGATGCTGATCTTCTTCGACATCGTTTCGATCCGGCTGCGCGAGCGAACCGGCCAGACGATGGATGGCATGCGCGGCCGGCACACGAACCTGGAGTAAGTGATCTGAAAGCGGACAGGGCCAAGAATTCTGGCCAGCGAAACGACTCCGACCCAAGCGTGGACATGCTGATGGAGCTGGCCACCCGGTTTTATCTGACCGGCCAGACCCAGGTCGACATCGCCCGCAGCCTTGGACTGGATCCCTCCACAGTTTCTCGCTACCTGAAGCGAGCTCGGGACGAGGGAATCGTGCGCATCGAGATCCAGAGGCCGCGAGCACGAAATGACGAGCTGGCTCTCGAGCTATCGGAGCAATTCCATCTCAAGCGTGCCGTCGTTGTTGCGGCCGGGGGCGGTGCTGGTGCCGCGGTGGCGGTTTCGCGGGCGGCAGCTGACCACATCAATAGCCTTCTGCTCAACGGCATGCGTCTCGGCCTGTCGTGGGGACGAATGCTGTCAGCGGCCGTCCACACGATGTCACCCGGTACTGTCACGGATCTGGACGTCACCATGCTCCACGGGGGCGTGGGCAGCGCGGGGGCAGGGATCCAGGGTCACGAGCTTGTGCGTCACCTGGGCTCACTGCATCCTCGCAGCCGTGTGCACTATCTCCAGGCGCCGGTTCTGGTCGACTCTCCCGATATCAAGCAGGCCATGCTTCGAGATCGCTCAATCCGCGCGGCTCTCGAAGCCGGAGCCTCGTGTGAGCTCGCGTTGGTTGGAATCGGCACGCTCGACGACAGCGCTCCTTTGATCCGCTACGGGCACATCTCACAGCGAGACCGCGAGCGCCTGATCAAGGCGGGTGCCGTCGGTGACACGTGTACCCGCTTCTTTACTCCTGAAGGCGAGCCGGTTCACGTGCTCGACGATCGCCTGATTGCCATCGAATGGGATCAGCTCAAACGTGTACCCACAGTCGTGGCCGTGGCCGTCGGGCCCGACAAGCGAGACGCGATCCTCGGAGCGCTTCGCGGATCCTTCATGAGCACTCTCATCACTGACGAACAGACCGCTCGGGAGGTATTGCGAGCAGCCCGGCGCTCATCTTGACAAGCGATCTGCGCCGAGTATGATCGCCGACATGATCGTGAAGGCCCTGCAAGAAATTGCAGCGACCGTTTCTCATCAGTAGAGAAACCGGAACCACGTGACGCCGCCTCCCTCGGCGCACCTGCGCCCTGGCGCATCCGACGCATCGATCCCCATCGTTGAGCTTCGCGGTGTGACGAAGAGCTTCGGAGCAGTCGCTGCGTTGAAGGGGATCGACTTCGTAGTCAGGCCGGGTGAGGTCGTGGGCCTTGTCGGCGACAACGGGGCAGGCAAGTCGACGCTGATGAAGATTGTTGTCGGCGCCCTGTCGCCTGACGAAGGTGAGATCCTCGTCGACGGCTCACGAGTTCATTTCACGAATACAAAAGACTCACGGAAGCGAGGGATTGAAATGCTCTTTCAAGACCTCGCCCTTTGCGACGACCTCGACGTTGCGGTCAATTTTTTCCTTGGGCGAGCGCCCACCCAGTTTGGGCTCGTACGCGTGCGACGAATGCATGCGCTGGTTCGCAAGCAGCTCGAGGAACTGGGAATCCGCCTGCCGACGACTACCTTGCCCGTGCGATTCCTGTCTGGAGGACAGCGACAGTCGCTGGCGATCGCCAGGGCGGCCTCGCTGAAGCCTCGAGTTCTTATTCTCGACGAGCCCACCGCCGCGCTGGGGGTCCAGCAATCCCGCGCGGTGCTCGAGCTTGTCAAGAACGTGCGCGCCACCAGGACTGCCGTCGTCTTCATCTCACACCGGCTTCGCGATGTCCTGGATGTTTGCGATCGAATCGTCGTCCTCTACGAGGGCCGGCAGGTCGCCAACCTGAGGAGCGCGGACACCTCGCTCGAAGAGGTCGTCACCTACATCGTCAGTGACCCGGACGCGGCCCGCCCTGCAGCGGGAGCCGCATCCGAATGAGCCGCGTGATGGCCGGGGCAGCGCTTGGGAAGGGGCGCCGTGGGTCTTTCCTCGATCGGTACTACGACCTCCCGTTGATCCTGGTGTTTGTCGCGATGGTGGGCACGATCAGCTTCTTTCATCCGGCCTTCCTCAACCGCTATTCGCTGATCAGCACCGGAACAGAAGCCGCGTACTTCGGAACGATGGCCCTGGGGATGGTCTTTCTCTTGTCGATGCGCGAGATCGACCTGTCGGTCGGATCGATTTTCGGCTTGACCATAATCGTCGTCGCCCACCTCATCGAGACCGGAGTCCAGCCCTGGGTGGCGGCCGCGGTCGGCGTGGTGGTCGGACCTGCTCTGGGGGCCGTCAATGGACTGATCACCAACGCGCTTCGAATCCAAACCATCATCGTCACGCTCGGCACTCTTTCGATCTATCGATCTTTCGCGCTGATCATCTCGAAGGACATGGTGCTCGAGCACAACCTGCCTATCCAGGACTCCTATTTCCAGGTGCTCGGCGGACAGTGGTTCGGCGTCCCAGTTTCGATCTGGATGTTTGTCGTCCTGGCCGCCATTCTCCACGTGGTCTACCGGTACACGCGCTTCGGGTTTGACGTGCGGGCGATCGGGTCCAACCCTGAAGCAGCGCGCCTGGCAGGAATCTCAATTCCCCGAATGCGGCTTACGGCGCTGATGCTTCAAGGACTTCTCTGTTCAGTCGTCGGAGTCGTTGCGTTTGCCTACCTCGAGGCAGGCGACCCGGTGACCGGAACAGGCTTCGAACTTTCGGTCATCGCCGCCGCGATCATCGGCGGGACCGCGCTGTCAGGCGGGCATGGATCGGTCTTTGGGGCACTCATTGGGGCTCTGATCATCGCGGTGATCACCACTGGCCTGATTCAGTTTGGCGTCACCCAGGACTGGGCGCTGTTTGCTACAGGCGCAGCGATCGTCGGAGCGGTAGCCCTCGACGCCTTCCTCAAGAGGCGCCGCCTTCTCGCAGCAGAAAAGCTGGGCGTCACCGCGGCTGCGCCACCCCGAGCGAGTCAGGCAACGGGCGCCGACGAAGACGCCCCGGTCACGCGAGACGGTGTTGGCACTGGTAACCGGCCGTGACCACGGCCCATTCACGAAGGAGGGTTAGGCAGATGCGGGTCCTACGGTACGGCGGGCTGTTCGGGGTTCTGTTCTTAGTCGCGACAACCTTTGCCTGTGGAGGCGGTACCTCCAACAATGGCGGCGGAGGAACATCGGGTGCGAAGGTGAAGATCGCCCTCGTTGAGCACGTTCGAGTTCCAGCCGTCGAGATCTTTGCGTATGGGGCCCAAGCCGCCGCGGACGAGCTTGGCTTTCAGCTCGACATCACGGGCCCTCAGCAGTACAACTTGCAGCAGCAGCAGGCGATGTCCGATGCGGAGGCCAACGCCGGAGCGAAGGGCATCATCGAGATCCTCGTCGGTGCAACAGCCTGGTCGCGCAACGAGACGGACCTCATGAGCCGTGGGGTAAAGGTCGTCAACATCGGCGTGTACACCGGGCCCTTCCTGGCCAACAAGACGCCCATCTATGTCGGGCCAAACGACATCGACTACGGTCGCGCGCTCGGCAACCTCGTCGTCAAAGCAATCGGGGGCGCAAGCGCGCAGGGAGATGTCGTCATCGCGACCTGTGTCCCAGGGCTGCTGGAGCAGGAAGACCGGTTCAACGGCGTGCGGCTGGCGCTGTCGGACTACGCCCCGAACGTGAACCTACTCGGACTGTTCAACGTCAGTGATGACCCTTCGATTGGGATCCCCCAGTTCCAGCAGCTCGTGCAGGCGCACCCCAACGCACTGGCGTTCGTGGGCCTGTGCAGCACTCACCCGGCCGATCTCGCCAAGGTTCGCGCCGCAACTCCTGGCGCGAAGTGGCTCGTGACGGGCGGCGAGCTCGATCCCGGAACGCTCCAGGGCATCAAGAACGGCCAGGTCTACGGCGTGGTGGACGCTGCCATCTGGCAGCAGGGCTACATCTCGGCCAAGCTGCTTTACGAGCAGAACACCAAGTCAGGCATTCCGGAGACCGGCTGGATCGACTCCGGAATTGAAACGGTGACCTCCAGCAACGTCGATGCCGTCATCGCCCGGGAGAACGGCACCCGTGCGAATGAATACCAGTTCTTCAAGCCACAGATGGACAAGATCTTTGCCAACCTGAACGGCAACATCAAACCTCTATCGGACGCGCACCGATAACCGGATTGACTTCCAGTTCCTCCCAGGCCGCCCGCCCCGAATGGTGGGCGGCCAGGAGGATTTCTCTCGGCTAGGGGAATTCATGGCCTCTTTCGTGTTCGTTCATGGTGCCTGGCACGGTGGTTGGTGCTGGCAATCGGTAATTGAGGAGCTTGCCCGCAATGGGCATCACAGCGTGGCTCCCGACTTGCCATGCGATGACGTCGCCGCCGGTTGGTCCGAGTACCTTGCCGTGACTCTCGGCGCAATGGATGAAATCGAAGGCGAAGTTGTCGTGGTCGGACATTCGCTCGCGGGCGGCGTAATTCCGCTCGTCGCCATCAGGCGGCCCGTCCGCCGGCTGGTGTTCATCGGATCGTTTCCGCCCGAACCTGGCAAGACCCTCGACGAAGCGATCGGCACTGAGCAAGACCTCACCGACCCGCGCGCACTGGTCTTTCGGGATGCACGTGACCCCCAAGGCCGATACGTCTGGCCGAACTTCGAAGCGGCACGCTACGCGATGTACAACGACTGTTCCGAGGAAAGTGCCCGTTGGGCGTACGCGCACCTTCGCCCGCAGGCGACCAGGCCGTTCTCGGAACGCTGGCCTTCCGACATCTGGCCCGAGGTCCCGATCACCTTCATCGTGTGTGCCGACGACCGAATGGGCGCAGCAGGGCCGCTACGGCGAGTTGCCAAGCGTCGGTTTGGCATCGACGCCGTCGAGCTGGCGGGTGGTCACTCGCCGTTCCTATGTCACCCGGACGAGGTGGTCCGGGCCCTTATTTCCACGCTGAGTTAAGAGGAGGTTCGTCATGCCGCGTCGCGCCATCAAGGAAGGCATCTCTTGGGGCCCCTACTCGACCGCTGTCGTCGCAGGGAACTTCTGCTATGTCTCTGGACAGGCGGCCATCGACCCTGTCACCAACAAACCGACAGGCGGCGGAATCCAGTCCGAAACCAGGCGCACGCTAGACAACATGAAGCTTGTGCTGGCCGCGGCGGGCTACTCGATGGAAGAGGTTGTCAAGGTCAACATCTACCTGCGCGACCAGGATGACTGGGGCCGGATGAATGAGGCCTATGCCGAGTACTTCCCGAAGGACCCCCCGGCGCGCGCCACCGTAGAAGTGGGCAAGATGGCCGAGGGCCTCAACATCGAGATCGAATGCGTCGCCTGGAAGGAATAGCAAGGTCGGTGGCCAAGGCGGGCCGCGCCGGCTGATGGCCAGGGGCGGCCTCGTCCTCGTCACCGGCGGGCTCGGCTTCATCGGCGGCTACGTCGCCCGCGCCCTGCTCGAGCAGCACAGGCCGGTCGCCGTCCTGACCCGAGGCAAGACCACCTCGCCCGAGATGCGCTTCGTGCTCCGCGAACACGAGGGCCGCTTCATCACAGAGGTCGGTTCGGTCGAGAACCTGGCCAGGCTCGGCGAGATCTTCGCCCGGTTGAAGCCAAGCACCGTCGTCCACTCGGCCAGCAACGTGGACGTCGCCGCCCTGTACCGAGACCCCTACGTTGCGTTTCAGACCAACGTGACGGGAACCCTCAACGTCTACGAGGCGGCGCGGCGCAGCGGGGTACGCCGCGTGGTGGACATGTCGTCGATCGGGGTGCTGCCTCCCAACCGGTACCAGCCGATCGACGCGGCGCACCCGATCATCCTTGCCCGCAGCGGCCCGGGCAGCGGAGCCTACGGCGCGTCCAAGGTGGCCGGCGAGGTGTTCGGGTTTGCCTACCAGCAGGCGTACGGGCTCGACGTCCGCATCGTCCGGCCGTCCGCCGTCTACGGCTTCGGCATGCAGTGGCATTCGGCCAACTACATGAAGCAGTTCGTCGAGCCGGCGGTCCGCGGCGAGGCCGTCAGGGTCGCGTCGGGGGGCCGCCTACCGCGCGACTACACCCACGTGGTCGACGTCGCCGAGCTGACCGTCCGCGTGGTCGACTGCCCCGACGACGCCGACCGGGTGTTCTACGCCGCCACGGGCGGGCCGCTCGTCACCGCCTCCGAAGCGGCCCGCCTGGTGGCCGAGCTCATTCCAGGCAGCCGCGTCGAGGTCGCCGACACAATGACCCCAGACGACGAGGTCGAGGCGTCGTTTCGGGGTGTCATCTCGATCGAAAACGCCAGGAACCAGCTCGGCTGGACGCCGCGCTACGGGTCGCTCCGGGAGGGGGTCTCCGAGTACATCGCCTCCTACCGGGCGTACCTCGCCGCGACCTCGCAGGTGCCCACTTGACAAAACGCCTGACGCACCCATACTTGGCACGATCGTGGAGAGGCTGCAAGATCATGCAGCCTGCGAGGTCGGCTCTATTGGGAGGGGAAGCACGCAATGGCTGAATCGACCGCAGGGCGGATGCCGGTCAAGAGTGACCTGAAGCCCGAATCTCTGGGACTCGTCAGCGCGACCATGCAGGCGATCACGCACATCGCGCCGGCCATCGCCGCCCTCTTCTTCACACAGTTCCTCGTCACCCTGTCGGGAGTCACGGCTCCACTCGCCTATTTCATCGGCGTGATCGTCGTCCTGATGCTGGGCAACACGCTGATCCAGTTCTCGCGACAGCTGCCGTCAGCGGGCGGGTACTACACGTACGTCAGCCGGTCACTCGGGTCCCGTCTGGGATTCCTGACGGCCTGGATGTTCATCCTCTACTCGCCCATGGCGGGAGGCGTCGTCTCCGGGTTCTTCGGCTTCATCGCCGCGGGCGAGCTGAAGGCGAGCTACGGCTGGGACCTGCCCTGGTTGTGGTGGGTGTCCGTCATCGTGGTCGGCTCGCTCGTCGCAGGGCTCCAGTACCGCGGGATCGAGCTCTCGGCGCGGACGCTGCTGATCACCGGGGGCGCCGAGATCCTGATCGTGCTCGCCCTCGCGATCACCGGCTTCATCAACTCAGGGCCCGGCGGATTTTCTGTGGCTCCTTTCAACCCGGCCAACATCGGCGTTGGCACCACCTTCGGCTTTGCGGGTTTCACCCTCGCCATCGTGCTCGCCGTGCAGGGACTGACCGGCTGGGAGGCCGCGGCGCCACTGGCCGAGGAGACGAAGGACCCCAAGCGCAACGTGCCGCGCTCCGTGCTGCTGTCGATCATCATCCTGGGCGTCTTCCTGGTCTTCACCTACTGGGGAGTCATCACAGGGTTCGGCGTGGACAACATCAAGGGCCTCATCGGCTCGCCCGACCTGCCTGGTCTCGCCCTCGCGCGAAGGGTATGGGGCGGAGGCTGGTGGTTCATCCTCATCGCGTTCATGTCCTCGACGCTGGCCGTCAGCCTCGCCACCGCAAATGTGAGCACCCGGATGTGGTACGCGCTGGGCCGCAACGGCGCGTTTCCCAAGCTCTTCGCCAAGGTCCACCCCGTCTACAAGACGCCGACCAACGCGATCTTCGCGCAGCTCGCGCTCACGCTGGCCAGCGGCCTCATCGCCGGCGCCTGGTTCAACCCCCAGGTCGCGTTCTTCCTGCTCACCGGGCTGGTCCTTGTCCTCGGCGTCTCGTTCGTCTACCTGGCGGCCAACGTGGGCGTGATCGTCTACTACTGGAGGGAACGCCGCTCGGAGTTCAACTGGCTGTGGCACGCCATCCTGCCGGTCGCCTCGAGCCTGGTGCTGCTGTACGCCATCGCCGAGTCGTTTCCTCCGTTCTGCCCCGCTGTGAACTGCCCGGCCGATCCCTTCGCCAAGGCGCCCCTCGTGGCCGGCGGCTGGCTCGTGCTCGGCATCCTGATCCTCGTCTACTACGCAGCGAGCAAGCGCGAGCAGTGGCTGAGCACTGCGGGTGCAGCTCTGGGCGAGAGCGAAAGCGACCTCGCCATGGCCAGGGTCACCCCTGTGGGAGCAAGCGCCAAGGTTTAGGTTTCACGCGAGGAGCCCTATGCCGTCAATTAACGGGGCGGCTCTGACCCGGCGCGAGCTGATGCGCCGGGTCGGCCGTCTCGAGCAGGTGGCCGGTGTCCGCCTCGCCACACTGGGCGATGGCGTCGAGCGCGGCGTGCGCATCCTGGAGTTCCGCACGGGCACGGGTTTCGCGTTCGACGTGCTGGTCGATCGCTCGCTGGACGTCGGTCGCTGCGAGCTGAACGGCCGCTCGCTGACCTGGCTCTCGTCGACCGGCGTGGTCGCCCCTTGGTACTCGGAGCCGATGGGCTTGGGGTGGTTTCGCAGCTGGGGCGGCGGCATGCTCGTCACCTGCGGACTCGACCACACCCTGCTAGGCGGCGTCGACGACGCTTCGAACTTTCACCAGGTCGTCCGCCCCACCGAGGAGTACGGGCTCCACGGGCGGATAGGCTTCATCCCGGCCCGTCTCACAGGCTACGGCGAGCGATGGGACGGCGACGAGTGCCTGCTGTGGGCGGAGGGCGTCGTCCGCCAGGCGGCCGTGTTCGGCGAGGCGATGGAGCTGCGACGGCGGATCGAAGCGCGCGTCGGGGAAAGCAAGTTCACGATCCACGATGAGGTCGTGAACGTCGGCTTCGACCCGACGTCGCACATGTACCTGTACCACGTCAACGTCGGATGGCCGGTGGTGGACGCCGGTTCCGAATACCTGATCCCCGCGCCTCCCGGTGCGCCCGTGGCCGAGTATCCGACCCGAGACTATCGCCGGCTGAGCGGGCCCGCAGCCGGATTTCCCGAGGAGTGTTACGAGCACCAGGTGGTCGCGGAGCCGGATGGCACGGTCCCGGTGGCGATCGTCAACCGCGGGCTGGGACTCGGCGCCTACCAGGTCTATCGCCGCGACCAGTTTCCGTTTCACACCATGTGGCGGATGCTTGGCGAGGGAACCTACGGCGTGGCGATGGAGCCGACGACCAACCGCGACGCCGGCCGGTTTGACGCGCGCGAGCGCGGGGAGCTGCGCTATCTCGCGCCCGGCGAAGCGAGGACGTACGACATCGAGATCGGAGCCCTCGACGGCGCAGCCGCGATCGATGCCTTCGCCGCCCGAATCGACACCCTCACTGGAGCCGCGGCCCGGCGTGCCTGAGCTGGCTCACGCCGCCGAGGTCATCGGGGAAACGCGCGCGCGAATAAGACACGCTTACGGCGACGCGATCGGCAAGCACCGCCGCGACCTGGTGACGCCGGCTTTGATCCTCGACCTGCCAGTGGCGCGCCGGAACATCCAGAAGATGGCCGACATGCTGAGGACCATGCCGGCGAAGATCCGGCCGCACATCAAGGTGCACAAAAGCCCCGAGCTCGCCCGAATGCAGGTCGACGCAGGCGCGATCGGCATCTCGACCGCGACCGTCTGGGAGGCCATCGTCATGGTCCGGAGCGGGCTCGACAGCATCTTCATCGTCAACACGGTCGCGCGGCGCGAGAAGCTCGCCGCGATCGCCGGCATCGCGCGCGACTACGACGTCATGGTGGCGGTCGACGATGCGGAGAACGCGGCCGATATCGCGAAGGCTGCGAGGGCGGCAGGGTCCACGGTCGGAGTGCTGATCGAGGTCGACACGGGAATGGACCGGGCCGGCGTGGACACCGAGGGGGAGGCCGTCGAGCTGGCTCGGCGAGTGGACGGCCTGGAGGGCGTGCGCCTGCTCGGCGTCACGGGATACGAGGGCCACTGCTCGCTGACGCCGGAGGCGAAGCTGCGCGCGGAGCGACAGCACGTCGCCATGACCTTTCTGACCCAGACGGCGGCCACGCTGCGAGCGAAGGGGTTCCCGTGCCCGATCGTGTCGGCGGGCGGGACGGCGACGTGGAACCTCACGGCCGCGGACCCGAACGTGACGGAAATCCAGGCCGGCTCGTACGCCGTGATGGACAACTTCCACAAGCCGATGGCGGGCGACTTCGAGCACGCGGTAACGGTCGCCACGACTGTTATCAGCCGGCCGCCGGACAGGGTCATCGTCGACGCCGGCAACAAGTCGCTCGGCGCCCCTGCGCTGTCGACGATCGTGGGGCACGACAACGCGGGTTTCAGGTTCGATGAGGAGCACGGGGTCTTCGTCGCCGGGCCGAACGAGCCGCTGCGGGTCGGCGACGTAGTCGAGCTGCTGCCCGGGTACGCGCCGGGCACGGTCAACTGGTACGACGCGTACCACGTGGTCGAGGCCGACCGGGTCGTCGACATCTGGCCGGTCATCCCGCGGGGACCGGGACACGGAGGGCTGATCTCATGACGAGGTTCGAGGGCAAGGGAGTTGTCGTGACCGGCGCCGCGCAGGGCATCGGCCGAGCGGTGGCGAGGGCGTTCGCGGCCGAGGGCGCCGGCGTGGTGATGGTCGATAACGAAGCGGACGTGCTGGCCACCACGGCGAAGGGTATCCGCGAGGCGGGCGGCCGCGTCGAGACCGTCCACGGCGACGTCAGCCGGCGGGACGACGTCCGGCGCGCGGTCGACCTCGCCGTCGAGCGCTTCGGTCATGTCGACGCAGCCGTCCAGGTCGCGGGCATCGCGGACTTCATACCGTTCCTCGAAGTGTCGGACGAGAGCTGGGACCGCATCCTCAACGTCAACCTGCGCGGCGCCTGGTACCTGGCTCAAGAGGCCGGTCGCGTGATGATGCGGGACGGTATACGCGGCGCGATCGTTCTGACGGCTTCGACCAATGCCTTTCAGCCCGAGGCCGGCGGCCTCGCGTACAACACGTCGAAGTCGGGCCAGGTCGCGGTCATGCACACCGCGGCGCTCGAGCTGTCGAAGCACGGCATTCGCGTCAACGCGATCGCCCCCGGAATCATCAATACGCGCCTCTCCGCTTTCGTGATCAACAACCCCGAGTCGCGCAGGATCATGCTGGACCGGATTCCGATCGGCCGGTTTGCCGAGCCGGATGAGATGGCAAGGCCGATCCTCTGGATGTGTTCCGACGACGCGTCTTACCTGACGGGCCACCTGATGGTGGTCGACGGCGCGCTGTCGACAGGACTCCCCGAGCCCGGCGAGATGGACACGCCGCTGCCCGGTGCTGTGCGTTGAGCGTCTCCGTCGCCGAGTTCGAGGCCATGTTCGAGTCGGTCAAGAACTGGGGCCGCTGGGGCGCGGACGACGAGCGCGGAACGCTGAACTACATCACGCCTGAGCACATCAAGAAGGCGGCGGCGCTGGTCCGCTCCGGGCGTACCGTCTCGATGGCGATTCCGATCAACACGGTCGCGGGTCCCGACAACCCTCACCCGGCGATCCACTACATGTCCCAGAACCACGACATACCGGTGGGCGAATCGAAGGTCGCGTTCGCGATGGACTTCCTCGGCATGGAGTGCCACGGCGACTGCCACACGCACATCGATGCGCTGAATCACATCTCCTATGGAGGACTTCTCTACGGTGGAAGGCCGGCTGCGAACGTCACCAGCAAGGGTTCGCCCGGCCTTGCCATCACGACCTACGCCAACGGCGTCGTCGGACGCGGCGTTCTGCTCGACATCCC
>DATIOJ010000087.1:0-6508 GCA_035473355.1 Candidatus Limnocylindrales bacterium | reverse complement strand
CTCCTCAAGACAGTGGCTCGCACGGGCAGCGGCGTGGTCCGCAAACTACACGCCAACGGCACCGCGCCGAGGCCTAGATAAATTGGGAGTGTCAGGTATCAACCGGGACGCGCCCGTCGGCCATCAGCCGGGACAGCACAGCGGCTCCAGTCGTTTTTTTGCCGGATTGTTTACAGAAGGTGCGCGGCCAGGAAGTTGAGGATCCGGCTGTTCGCCGTCACCTGGTTCTGCAGCTTCGCGATGCCATGACCTTCGTCCTCGAAGATCAGCAGCTCTGACTTCGGCACCGCCTGCGCGATCTGAATGCTCTCCCCCACCGGCACCCGCGGATCGTTGCGCCCGTGGATGACCAGCAGCGGCGCCCTGATCGACCCCGCGCGGTGGATCGGGCTCGCCTGGCGCAGGAACTCTGCCTCGGCCCCATTGGGGTCGCCGTACTCATTGATCCGCAGCACACCGCGCCAGGGCGGCATGTTGCGGAAGAACGTCTCCCAATCCGCGATGCCGACGACGTCGACCCCCGCGTCCCACAGCCCAGGATCCTCGACCAGCACCGCGAGCGTCATGAATCCGCCGTAGGACCCGCCCATCGCCGCGGTCCGCGTCGCGAGGCCCGAGCGCTTGAGGTGACGCGCAGCCTCGCACCCATCCTTCACCGAGTTCCACCGCAGCGTCTTGTCGTCGAGGCTCTGGTACCGCAGGCCATAGCCGGCCGAACCCCTGACGTTGGGCAGCAGCACATCGACTCCGATCGCGGCCAGCATCTGGGCCACGGGCTGGTAGGTCCCGCGCGACTGGCCCTCGGGTCCGCCATGGAAGTTCACCACCGCGGGCCGGGCCTCCTCGCCGTTCCGGTAGTAAAGCGCCGGCACGTCCAGACCGTCGAAGCTCCGGTACGAGGTCTCGTGCGGCTCGACGAGGCCGTCGGGCAGGTCCGCCGTGAAGGTCCACCTCACGGACCCGGGCCACTCGTATATCTCGGCGGGCTGCGTGGGCCGTTCCCAGCTCAAAAACAGGCGTGAGCCGTCAGGACTCCACGAGACGTGATAGCCCGCGTCGCCGCTGTGGTCAGACGTGACCGTGCCCGAAGGCAGGGACAGACGGTCCAGCTCGCGTCCGCTGTCGAGCTCGACGATTCGCACACCGTCGTAAATGCCTTCGTTGACAACCAGCGCCGCCTTCGTCCGACCCGGATCGACCACTACGCCTTCAAGCTCGTGCTCTTCGTCGAACAGCCAGCGTCCGATGTCGCGTGGGCGCAGCGGGTCGACGAGAGCCAGTCCCAGGAAGTCGCGACCCTGGTCGGTGAGCATGAGGATCCCGCCCTCTAGCCATTCCACTGCGCTCGCCCGAAGCGCTAGAGGCAGCAGGCGCGTCATGCGGCCGTCGCGCTCGAGGATGCTGGCCTCGGCGGGCGTCCCCAACCGCTTCATCACCACTGCGCGCGCCCCGTCGGGGCTCCACGCCTCCCACAGCCAGAAGTCCCCGGGCGTCGCCCACGCGGTCTGCCCGCCGGACTGCAGGTCGATCTCGCCCAGCACCATGTCGGCCTGCCCGCCTGGGTTCCACGCGAGGCCTGCGCGGCGCTGGTCGGGATGCATGGTCACCGACTGATGGATCGCCGTCGGGTCGGTGGTCAGCATGCGAAGAGCGCCGTCGGAAATCACGCCCAGCTGCCAGACCTCGTTGCCTCCCCGATCCTCGCGCACAAGCAGCCCGAGCGGCGTGTGGGCGTGCGGCACCATTCGGGTCTCGCTGGGGGCGACGGCGACGGGATCCGCAGCAGGCGCCGCCTGTCGATAGACCTGGACGTGGCCGCCGCGGTTGGACGCGAAGTAGAGGCTGCCGTCCGCGGCCGGCAGAGGTCGCGTCGCTCGCGCAACCGACAGCAGCCGCTCGATTCGCGCCCGCCCGGTCGCCTCCAGAAGACTCACGTTAAGACACTACGATCTTCGAATGGAAGCGAAAGAGAGGACGCGGCTGATCGGGCAGTACAGGGACGGCTATCGGGTCGTGGTAAAGGCACTCGATGGCATCACCGAAGAGGAGCTTGACCGCACGGCGGAGGAGGATGGCTGGACCCCGCGCCAGATCGCTCATCACCTCGCTGACAGCGAGATGATGTCGGCGATCCGCATCCGGCGGCTGCTCGCCGAGCCGAAGCCCATCATCCACGGCTACGACGAGAAGGGTTTCGCCGAACGCCTGACGACGGACCGCCCAATCGAACCGTCCGTCCAAGCGATGCGATGGGCACGAGAGACTTGCGCTCAGCTCCTCGACCGCATGACCGACGACGACTGGCGGATCGTCGGCACGCACACGGAGAGCGGCCGTTACGGAACCGAGGATTGGTTGAAGATCTACGCCGCGCACGCGCACGACCACGCGGCACAAATCAGCCGCGCACGAGGCAAGGGGTAGCTTGGCCGCGACGCAATCGGTGCTCGACGCCGCGGTGGCCCTGGCGCGCTCCCGCCGCAAGAAGGACCTCGACGACCTGATCGAAGAGCTCAGCATCGCGTCGATCAGCACGCTGCCCGAGCGCCGTGCCGACTGCCTGCGGTGCGCTCGGTGGCTCGCCGACCGATTCACCGCGCTCGGCATGAAGGTCCAGATCGTCGACGCAGCGGAGGGCGGCCTGCCTGTTGTGGTGGCGGATTGGCAGGGCCGGCCAGGGAAGCCGCATCTGACCGTGTACGGACACTACGACGTGCAGCCTATCGACCCTGTGGCGGAGTGGAAGTCGCCGCCGTTCGAGCCCGTCGTGCGCGATGGCCAGGTCTGGGCGCGCGGAGCGGCCGACAACAAGGGCAACCACATGGCGACCGTCAAGGCGGTCGAGCATCTCTTCGCCGCAGGCGGCCCGCCCATCAACCTTCGCTTCCTTATCGAAGGCGAGGAAGAGATCAGCGGCCACTCGTTACCGAAATACCTGCGCGAGCACGGACCGCAGCTCAAGACGGACGCTGCGCTGATCTGGGACAGCGGCCTGGACGAGGAAGGCCACCCGACCCTCGCCACGTCGCTGCGCGGACTTCTCTACACCGAGCTGCATGCCCAGGGCCCGGCGGTCGACCTGCACTCTGGAACGTTCGGCGGCGTCGCGCCCAACCCCATCAACACTCTCGCCCGCGTGATCGGCGAACTGAAGGATCGCCACGGCCACGTGACGATCCCCGGCTTCTACGACGCAGTTCGCCCGCCCTCCGACGATGAGCTCGATGCCTGGCGGAAGAACGACGCGGCGTACGCCGAGAAGATGCGGCGGATGTCGGGCGCGAGAGCCCTCGAGGGCGAAGAGGGCTTCCTCGCGCTCGAGCGGGCAGGCAGCCGTCCGACGCTCGACGTCAACGGGATCCTGGGAGGCTTCGTCGGTGACGGCCAGAAGACGGTGATCCCGGCGCGCGCCTTCGCGAAGGTGAGCATGCGGTTGGTCCCCGATCAAGACCCGGATGCGATCTTCGCTTCGCTCGCCAGGCATGCTGCGAGTCTCTCCACGCCGGGGGTCGAGATCAGGGCCGTGAACCTCAGCAGCGCGCCACCCGTCGTCTGCGGCGTCGACAACCCGGCGGCCCAGGCGCTGCGCGCCGCGTACCGAATTGCTTTCGGTAAAGACACGTCTCTGATTCGCGTCGGCGGGTCGATTCCGGTCGCGGTCGATTTCCAGCAAGCGGTCGGTGCACCGGTTGTCATCAGCGGCATCGCGCAGGCCGATTCGGCGATCCATTCACCGAACGAGCACCTGGTGATCGACAACTACCACCGCGGCATCGAGGCGGTGATCCGGTTCATGTGGGGGTTGGCGGGCGACTGATCAGCCTGCGTGCGTGAGCTCGAAGACCGCCGTCTCCCCCTTGGTGAGGGGCTCTCCAGGCTTCGACGGCTTGACCCATGTGCCGTACTTCTTGCGCACGAGCAGCGACGTTGCCCTCGCCTTGTCCGGGTCGGTGACGTGCGCGGCCTTGACCTTGACCGTCCTGGCGCCGAGCCTGAGCTCGCCCGCGCCGTTGGCCAGCAGGTTCTGGGGCCAGTTGCGCTTCAGCCCCTCTCCTGAGCGAACGAATAGGTGCTCGCCGTCGGTGCTGATCCAGATCGTGACCCGGCGGGGCTTGCCGGTCTTGCGTCCGGTGGTCGTGAGCACGACCTCCCGCTCTCGCGCCGCCGCTTCATAAACCTCGGGCGCAAATTTCGCCATTCGGCTACGATCCGCGCGCCGTGCGACGCAGCATCGCCTTGGTGGCCACCGGCACGCTCGTCGGTCTGCTCATTCTTGGGTCGGGCCTCTTCCTTCTTCTGAACCCTGGCGTCACGCCATCCAATTCCTTTCTCGCCGGCCTTCGGGGCGCTGTGCCCGCCATCGACAACAAGGATCACCTCTACGTCCTGGACGGATGGGGCGGCGTCCATCCGGTGGGCGCGGCGCCGATCCTCAAGACGAGCGCCGCCTGGCCCACCAAGGACATCGCTTATAGCCTCGCCCTGTTCCCAGATGGCACGGGTGGATACGTGATGGACGGCTGGGGCCGGCTGCACGAGGTCGGATCTGCGCCACCGGTCGACAGCCAGGTCTACTGGCCGGGCTGGATCGGTGCGCGCGAGATCGTGCTGGCTCCCTGGTCGTCGAGCGCCAACCCCGCGGGCTATCTGCTCGACGCGGACGGTGGGATCCATCCGTTTGGCGGTGCGCCTGCCGTGGCGGGCAACGCCGTCTGGCCGAGCAAGGGCATCGCGCGGGCGATGGTCCTGACGCCCAACAGCACGCCGGAAGCAGTGGCCGGCTACACGCTCGACGGCTACGGCGGGGTTCACCCGTTTGGGGCCGCGCGGCCGGTCATCGGCGCAGCTCACTGGTCGATCGACATCGCGCGCGGGATCGCCCTGACGAGCGGTCACAACGGCTTGTTCGTCGGCGGCTACACGCTCGACTACTCGGGCGCGATTCATCCCTTCGGCGGCGCGCCCCCTGTCAAGGCATCGGCGGTCTGGCCAGACCAGGACGTCGCCGACTCGATCGTCGCGTGGAGCGCTGCACGCCCCGATGCGCCAGGCGGCTGGGTCCTCGACCGTCAGGGAGGCGTGCACCAGTGGGGCAGCGCGCCCGCCCTCAATCCGTCCAAGACCTGGCCCGGCTGGGACATCGCTCGCGGCCTGGCCGGAGCGGGCAGCGGTGGGGGCAGCACCGAGCGGGCCATCCTCGACGCCCAGCCGCTATCGGACGCCTGGGGCACCTACTACAACCAGCGCGACACCCGGTGGGCATCGGACGAGGTCGGCGCGGCGAGCTACCCCGTGTGGAGGATCGGCTGCCTGGTCTCCGACCTCGCGATGGTCTACTCGCATTTCGGATTCCACGCGGTCACGCCGGGGACGATCGCGGCGCACAGCGAGTGGTTCACCGGCGGCGGGGCGCTGTTCAACTCGGCTCTGCGGATCCCAGGCCACACCACGGTGATCGTCAACAACCCCGATCCGGCGTGGATCAAAGCCCAGGTCGCGGCCGGCCATCCGGTCGTCGTCGGCATGAACCTCGCAAGTGGAAGCACCCACTTCGTAACGCTCACGGGATTGAACGGCGACTCCGACTACTGGACCAACGACCCGTGGGAGCAGAACGCGATGCACGTGACGTTTTCGGGCGACTGGTTCACCCGCGGCCCGATCTACGAAGCGATCGCGTTCATCTGATTCAGGTCTTCTTGCGGAAGAAGGCCTGCGTCGGGAAGCCCGTCATCCTTACCTCTGAGGGGGGCGCACCCGGAGCTCCGTGAGGCATCGAGCCTGACGCGTCGGGCCGGAAGCCCAGAATCCGCTCGGCGAGCCTTCCGCCCTGGGCCAGCTCCTCGAGCGCCGAGTCGATGTGCTTCTGCAGAACGATGTTGTCCCCGCTGTCCTCGATCGCGCGCAGCGCGGCCTTGCGCAGCAGCTCTTTGACGTACGCGGGGGTCGCGCCTTCGGTGCTGGCGACGAGGGCCGTGAGCTCGACGTCGCGCAGCTCGAGGCCGCGGGCGTACAGATCGATGAGCCGGCGCCGCCCCGCCTCGTCAGGCAGAGGCAGCTCCACGACCAGGTCGATCCTGCCCGGGCGGGCGGCCAGCGCCGGCTCGAGCAGGTCGGCACGATTCGTCGTGAGGACGAAGATCACATCCTGGTCGTCGCGCAACCCATCCATCTCGTTGAGCAGCTCGAACAGGATCGGACCGCCGCGGAAACCCGGCATCGTCCGCTCCTCGGCCACCAGGTCCACGTCCTCCATCACGACCATCGAGGGCGCCAGCTGACGAGCCATCTTGGCGACGTTTTCGATCAGGCTCAAGCCGCGGCCGGTCATCAGGATCACGGTTCGGCCCTGCATCCGCCCGATCAGGTGCATCACGGTCAGCGTCTTGCCGGTGCCAGGCAGACCGTGCAGCAGAACGCCCCGCTTGAGCGAGCGGCCCGCGGCTCGCAGCTTGTCCGCGTGCGCGGCGAACGTCACGGTCTGGCGCTCGATGCGTTCGAGCACTCC